>NZ_CP108423.1:7925021-8226482 GCF_035917235.1 Streptomyces sp. NBC_01294 | reverse complement strand
AGGTGCAATCCTCCATGATCGGAGTTACATTCGCCTTTACAGTCCCACGACCGAATAAGCCTGATCAACCTGGGCGCTTTTGAGGGCAACGCGGGTCCGTGACCTTGCCGGATCCAGGCTCGAGAGTGTGCTCTGGCTTGACCTTGACACCGACTCGCCCGTCGTGGAACTGTCGCACTGAGGTTAAACGTCAAGCTAAGAAGCCGTTGTCGTACCGAACTTGATCGGCGGGTTTCCGCAGTTCGAGGCATGATGCCGGCATGGCGAGGCATGCTCGGGCCGTTGGGTTGTCTCGTTGGTGGAGGTGCCGGGATGGCGTCGGTGGTGGGTCTCCTGGAGGAGCGGGGAGCTGGCCGCGCGTGAGCGCGTGGAGGAGCTTCGGGAGGTGGCGGACCGGGTACTCGCTGAGCTCGGCCTGAAGCGGAGACGGCCTGGCACGAGTGGCTGATCGCCCGGCAGCGCGTTGGCGAGGTTCTGTCCGGGCCACGGCCCGGACAGGCAGGTGAAGCAGGCCCGGGAGCCGGTGAGTCTTCCGGGTCGGAGCCCGCAACGAACGCGCCCGCCGAGGTTCCCCTACCGAGGGCCGCGCGATGGGGCTCGATCGTCCCGGTGTGGCGTCCCGCGCTTTCCATGGACGTGCTCGCTCCCCACTACCAGCGCATCCTCACCACGCTCACCGAACAAGCATCCGGCGGGAAGCCAGTGATGTCCTGTCAGGAGATCGCTGCCTTACTCGGACTGGAGCCGGTTCCGGCAAGTGTGGAAGGAGTTCGGTCGAAGATGAAGCGGCTGGCCGACCGGGGCTGGGCCGACGAGCCCACCCTGGACGGTTCACGCTCGCCACCGGGCTGGCCGGCGGCTCATGAGTATCGTCATCGACCACAGCACCATCTGCTCATGCAGGGCGGGGCAGCTCGTCCTCGCGTGATCGCCAACGAAAGAGCAACCGATGCAACCGATTGTCCTATTCGACCTAGACGGCCTTTTGATCGACTCCGAGCCGATCTGGGACGCGGCAAAGCGTGAGGTGTTCGGTCTGCTTGGCCTGCACCTCACAACGGAGATGCAGGCGGCTGACGCGCGGGCTTCGGCAAAGGGACATGGTGGCCTATTGGCTCCGATCGGGCCACCATTCAGTGGTCGTTAAGTCCGACTTCTCTTCGTTCGTGATCGCTCGATCGTGGTACTGATCGCGGTCCGGGCTGCTCGATGGGCATGTCCATGTTGAGATGCGGGGCGTGATGAGAGAGCCGTATCTCAGCGATTTGTCGGATGGGCAGTGGGCGTTGATCGAGCCGATGATCACGGCCTGGAAACAGGGCCGGGTGGCGCGGTCGGCGACCGGGGATCCCGGGTCCTGTGACCTGAGGGAGGTCGTGAACGCGATCTTCTACCAGAACCGGACGGGCTGTCAGTGGCGCATGCTGCCGCATGACCTGCCGGCCTGGTCGGCGGTGTTCTACTACTTCAGGTTGTGGCGCGAGGACGGGCTCGACCAGCGGATTCAGGAACTCCTTCGCTGCCAGGTCAGGGAGAAAGCCCGCCGATTAGAGGACCCGTCCCTCGTGATCATCGACACCCAGTCCGTCCGCGCTGCGGCGGGTGTCCCCCGGACCACGACCGGGCTGGACGCGAACAAGAAGGTCTCGGGACGCAAGCGGGGACTGGCCGTCGACGTGCTGGGGCTGATCATCGGCGTCGTCGTCATGGCCGCCTCGGCGCACGACAACGCCGCCGGCATCGCCCTGCTCGACCAGGCCGCCGAGCGGTGCGGAATGCGCCTGGAGAAAGCCCTGGTCGACCAGGGCTTCAAGGAAGCGGTCATCGTTCACGGCGCACTGCTGGACATCGGCGTCGAGGTCGTCCGCCGCAACCCCGCTGACCAGGGCAAAGGGTTCGTCCCGCAGCCCAAGCGGTGGGTGGTCGAGCAGACGAACGGCACGCTGATGCTCCACCGGCGCCTGACCCGTGAGTACGACCACCGGCCCGACACCTCCGCCTCACGCGTCTACTGGGCCTCCACCGCCAACATGGCCCGCCGCCTCACCACACCCACGCCGACCTGGCGCGACACCATCGGGCTGGCCGCGTGAACATCACCGAACTCCTGGTGGACCTTCACCTCCGGGAGAACGAGGCCACGGCCCGGGCAGACGAACTCCGCCATCAGATCGCGCACTTCACCGCCGCCCTCACCGAGACCGAAGCTCGCCTCGCGGACCTCGCCACCACCCGCAAGGTCATCACCGAACTCGCACCTACCGGCACCGAACCCGATCCGCCCGAGTCGAGCACCGCCTACCAGACCATCGTCGACGCCTTCAACCAGCACCCCGACCAGGCGTTCCGGGCCCGCGACCTGCACGAACTCCTCGACATGCCCACCGACGAAGCATCCGTCAACATCACCCGCAGCCGCCTCGGACGACTCACCCGCCAAGGCTTCCTCACCCAACCCGGACGAGGCCGCTACCAGAAACGGACTTAACGTCCACTCAAGCCGACCCCGACGACGTCGAGCAGCAGATCGTGGCCGCCGTGTGCCGTAGGTTGGAGGGAGTGACGCTGAAACCCGGCGCCGAACACGCCGTCGCGGCGTGCGCGCGTGCATCGAGGGCGATGGCCGTCGTGTCATCTTCGCCGGAGTCGGTGATTCGGCATGCGCTCGCGAGCACCGGCCTTGACCGATCTTTCGATGCCGTGTTTTCGGCCGAAGACGACGAACACGGCAAACCCCACCCGGGCGCCTATCTCCGCGCAGCCGCCGCCCTCGGGGCGTCACCCGGCGAATGCATTGTGATCGAGGACTCGCTCAACGGCCTCCTCGCTGGCGTGTCAGCCCAGATGACGGTCGTCGCCGTTCCCGAGGCCGCTGATCGCTGCGATCCTCGCTTTGCGATTGCCACTCTGGTACTGGAGTCCCTCAAGGATCTCGATACCTCTGTATTCGGCGCGTATGTGTCCAGGGGGAGCCGGGACGCCACGTGGGCATCGCGTGCTGCGGATCCTCAACCGTTCCGTGAACCAGATCGTGCTGTATGACGCCCTCGATCAGGGTTCGGGCCTTCACGGGTGAAGGCCCGAACCCACCCCGGGACGGTTCACGCTCGCCACCGGGCCAGCCGGCGGCTCATGAGCATCGTCATCGACCACAGCACCATCTGCTCATGTACGGCGGACAGCGTCTCGTAGTCGCGCACCAGGCGCCGCGAGCGCATCAGCCAGCTCAGCGTGCGTTCCCCCACCCAGCGTCTGGGCAGCACCACGAACCCCGAGGCGTCGCCGCTGCGCTTGACGATCTCAAGAGCGAGCCCCAGTTGCTGCTTCGCCCAGCCGACCAGGCGACCCGCGTAGCCGCCGTCGGCCCACACCAGGACGATCCTGCGATAGCGGGCCCGGACACGTTCCAGCAGCGGCATCGCGGCGTCCCGGTCCGTCACGTTCGCCGCGGTGACCATCACGGCCAGCAGCAGCCCCAGGCAGTCGACCACGATGTGCCGCTTGCGCCCCGGCACCTTCTTGGCCCCGTCGTAGCCGCGGGTGGCCGCCGGCACCGTGGCCGCCGCCCGCAGTGACTGTGCGTCGATCACCGCCGCGGTTGGCTCCGGATCGCGGCCGGCCTCCTCGCGGACCAGGCCGCGCAACCGGTCGTGCAGTTCCGCGAGCAAGCCCTTCACACGCCACCGCCGCGCGAAGGCGTAGACGCGGTCCCACGCCGGGAAGTCGCCCGGCATCGCTCGCCAGGTGATGCCGCCCGCCACCAGATAGCGAACAGCGTCCAACATCTATCGGTGGCAGTACCCCTCCGTCTGCCCGCCCCGCCCCTCCAGCCACAGTGGCACCGGCAGACAGTCGCGCACGAGGGCCCATTCCGCGTCCGTCATGTCCGACGGATAGCGCGGTGCACGTCCAGGGCGATCACCCGCGTTCCCGAACCGGTGAGCAAGGCAATCACACGATGGGGCAGCCCCGTTGGACTCCACCCGCACGAGAGCGTAAGACTGCAACAACAGGGCCTCCTGGTGCGCTCCGGCTTCGACAACCATGAGCTGAACCGGAGGCCCTGCCTTCATGCGCGCACAAGCGAGAGATCACCCGACAGAGTCGCCACACTCGAACCGATGTCCACCATGATCGGTACGACAACAGCTTCTAACCTTGATCTTTAACCTCGCTGTTGTTTCAAGCGGACATGTTCGGTGAGGGTTTCGGGTCGTTTCACGGTCTTTCCGGGCTCGTGGCGTGGGGCTGGCCTGCGGTTTTTGGAGCCGGGTGGGCGTCCGGGGCCCGGGCCGGGTGGGTCTTGGCACACCTGCGGGACCGGGGGTCTTCGCGCGGAGGTGGCGGAACCCCGGCGGACGCGGTGCGGGGGTGAGCCGGCGGCGGGGCTCGGCGGGCCGTTCCCAGGGGCGGCGGAGGTCCTCGGCGAGCGGTCGGGCGCAGGCGGAGCTGGGTGTGGGCGGCGATGATCAGCCAGGTCCACAGGTCGGCGGTGTGCGGGTCTCGGACCTTCGGGACGGTCCAGCCGAGGGTCTGCTTGAACAGCCGAAAGGTGTGCTCGAGATCGAAACGCCGGAGGAACGCCTGCCAGCGCAGGTCGACGTCCCGGCCGGCCATCCCGGCCTTGGAGGACCACAGCCAGACCGGTTTCGGGTCGCGGTCGCCAGGCAGGCGCTCGACCTTCAGCCGTATCAATGTGCCGTGGATCAGGGGGAGTTCACCGCAGTGGTCGAGCCAGGGGCCGCGGGCCTGAAGGCGGGGGTGCATGCGGTCCCAGGCGAGGGCTTCGGCCCGGCCGTAGCGGGTGGTGTCGCAGGTCGTGGCCTGGTCGGGGGTGTGCCAGGAGTCCGGCTTCGAGAAGGTGAGCACGCCGCCGTGCTTGCGGGGCTGCCCGCCGCGCGGGGTGGAACGACGCGGGCCTGCGTCGCGGAGCATGACCCGGTCCGAGCGCAGTCGGCCGACCAGCTCGACGGGCAGGTCCGCCAGTACGTAGGCGAGGCGGGTGACGTCGTAGCCGGAGTCCACGACGATGAGAATGTCCGGGTCGCCGCGCTTCCACTGGCCGGCCCGCAGGAGCTGGCCGACGACCTCGCGGAGCTGGCCGGCGGTTACCGCGGTGGCGTCGTCGGCCGGGCCCAGGCGGATCGCGTCGAGCACGGCGGTCCACGAGGTGCGTCCTGTTTCCAGGGCGGCGACGAAGGAATAGGGCCAGCCGGGGATCATCTGGTCAGCACTGCGACCTCGCCCGTATACGTGGCAGAACAGCAGGTCCGGGATGGTGGGCGCGTCGGGCCGCAGCCAGTTGCTCACGTCGACCGCGAGGACGATCCGCCCGTCGGCCGCCCTCGGCAGCGGCGTCGAGGCCAACAGTCTGCGCAGGCGACGCGGCTCCAGCCAGCCGTGGTTGACCGCGTCGTACATCGCTCCATGCCCGCGCCGGTGCTCGGCCGTCAGCGTGAGCTCGACCAGCGACCTGACCGGCCCGTCCGTGCACAGCACCGCGTCGGTGAGCTCGAAGAGCGCATCCGCACGGGCATACAGGCACTCGTAGAACTCAACACGAAAGCGGGACAGGACACCCAACGCCTCGACGGCGGGAACATCGACAGGGAAACTCATCCTCAGCGGCCGTTCCTCGACACTTCGTTACTCGACATCTCGAAGCGTGGAGGGCGGCCGCGTCGCGCGCTCCCGGAAACGGTAGACCTCAGCAGGTCGGATGACGGGCGAGGTTAAAGATCAAGCTAACTCCTCAACGTGCTCGTCCGGCTGTCGGCACAACTGCGGATCAGCCTGCCGGCACAGCCCGTCGCTCCTGACGTCGTCAATCCGCTGGTCAATCTCCACGACGAGAAGGAGAGCCACCCTGATCGAGTGACGTGTGGGTGGGATGATCCCCGAGGCGGACGTGAGCACACCGATTGCTCAACGGGAAGGCTCGGATGAACACTTGGCAGGACCTCGTAGCGCTGGTGGAAGTGCGGCTGGAGGCCACGTCGCCCAGTGTGCGGGGCGTTTTCGCCGCGGGTGTTGCCGAGCGCCTGATGAGCTGGCACGAGACTCTGCCCGAGGCTGAACAGGCAGCCTTCACTCTGGGGCTGCGTCCGCTCCTGAACTCGGTGTGGGAGGGCGCCCTGGGCGATCCGGCGGCGTTTACCGCTGTCAACCGCGGCTTGGCCGAGTACGTGCTCGGCGACCACTGCCACAACGACGGCCAGGCGGGGCCTGACGATGCGCACGAGCCGGCCGCTGCCGCGAGCCTCAATGCCGCGTACGCGTACCTCTTCGGATGCACCGAGCTCGCGGTCTGGGCCAGTCGCCGGGCTGTGGATGGCCAGCACCTCGAGTACCTCGCCAAGCGGGAAGAGGGATGCCTTCTCGACACGGACAAGGCGCTCATCGACGAACTCAAGCGCCGACTGCGGGACCTCGACCTCGTCGCCGCGCGTTCGACGGAACTGCGTCACGCCTTGTTCGGACTACCCATCCTCACGTCCATCCCGCTCCGTGTGGATCTGCGCACTCCTCTTTCCAGCCGCGACTGACCGGGGCAACTTCCCCGTCAACCGTCGTTCAGCTTCCGTGATGCGGGCGCGTCGCGGACGCCTTGCGGAGGCGGAAGGACCCTGCGCCGTTGCCGGTGTCCGGGCTGGGTGTCAGGGGCGGGTAGCGGAAGCGCCGTGAGGGGTGGCGGGCCGGGCAGGCCAGGTGGCCCACCGGGTGGGGGTGAAGGCGTCGGCGTCGCGGCGGATCTCCACGGCGCCGGGGCCCGCGAAGTGGGCCGGGACGACCAGTTCCCGGCTCTCCACGGCCTGTTGAAGGATCCGGCGCCGTGTGGCCACCGCACCTTTCGCGTCCAGGCAGAAACAACTGTTGCAGGAGGGGCTGACGATCTGCACCGGGCTGTGCAGGAGGTCACCGACAAAGACGGCCCGTTCGCCGCCGGATGCCAGGCGCAGCACGGACGAGCCCGGCGTGTGGCCGGGCGCGGACTCCAGGGTGAGGTGTTCGTCGATACGGTGGGTGCCGTGCCACAGCACGGCCTGCCCGGCCTGATGGATGGGCGCGACGCTGTCCTGGTAGACCAGCCGGTCGTCGGGACTGCGGCCTGTGCCATGGGAGTTGGCCGGCCCGAAGTGGAAATCGTCCGCCGCCGGGATGAGGTAGCGGGCACGGGGGAAAGTCGGGACCCACTCTCCCCCGGCGTCGCGGGTGTTCCAGCCGACGTGATCGGCGTGGAGGTGGGTGTTGACGACGACGTCGACGTCCTGCGGGCGGATCCCGGCCCGTGCCAGGGCACCGAGGAAGTCTGTCTGCCAGTGGTGGAACTCGCGGCGAGTGCGGCCGTTCGCGGCCGTTGCCGACGCCGGTGTCGACCAGGACGGTCTGTCCGCCGCTGCGCAGGACCCAGGTCTGCAGGGCCATCACCGCCCGGTCGTCCTGCACCTGCCAGTGGTCCGGCGCCAGCCAGTGCTCGTTGTCCTGCCATACCCGGGCCTCGGAGTCCGCCACGAGACCGCGGGCGGGGGCGAACGGTCCCTGCCACTCCAGGACCCGGATGACCTCGACGTCCCCCACCATGATTGCCTGCTTGTTCTCACTCGTCATACCTCCGACTCTAGGAAGCGCCGGTGAGCTGCTCAATGTCCTTCCGGCTCAGGTGAATACGCGAACGTCTCACCCTTGATGCTCGGTGATGGACGCGGTGGATACCGTGGCCCGATGGACGTGGTGAGTGATGCGATCTCGGCCGTGCGGATCGGGCGGCCCTCCTCGGAGCGGGTACGGGTGAGCGGCAGCTGGTGCACGCGCCTCGCCCCGTACGACGGCGCCGGTTTCCACGTCGTCCTGGAGGGGAACTGCTGGCTGCTGCCCGACGGAGGCGCTGCCCTGTCGCTGGGGCCGGGTGACGCGGTGCTGCTGCCGTACGGCACCGGGCATGTGATCGCCGATAGTCCGGTCGATGCCCGGGCTGTGGAACGGGCGGTGCCGTTCGGTCAGTGGGACGCGGTACATGCCCCGGACGGGCCACACCGGACGGGCGCAGGCAGAACATGCACCGGTGCCGGCAGGACAGGCGCCATGAGCGGGCTGCCCGGGGCATACGAGGTGGACGGGGCGGACCGGATGAGCGGCCTGCCCGGTGCAGGCGGGGCTGGTGAGACGGACCGGATGGATGGGGCGAGCGGGGTCGGGGGTGGGCGCCGGGTGGTGGAGATGCTGTGCGGCAAGTACCGGCTCGACCGCAGCCGGGTGCACCCGCTGATGGCGGAGCTGCCGGAGGTCGTCCACCTGCCGAACCGCGTGGGCGCGCGTCCTGAACTGCGGGCCGCCATCGACCTGCTGGGCCGTGAGCTGGACGGCCGGCGGCCAGGCTCGGGCATCGCGGTGCCGGGCCTGCTCGACCTGCTCCTCGTCTACATGATCCGTTCCTGGGTGGCCGAGGACGGCAGCGGTGCATGGCCGGCCGTCCTGGGCGATCCGGTCGCCGCCGCCGCGCTGCGGGCCGTGCACTCGGATCCGGCCGCCCCCTGGACCAGTCAGACACTGGCCGCGGCCGCGGGGGTGTCCCGGCCCACGCTGGCCCGCCGCTTCACCGCTCTGGTGGGCCGGCCCCCGATGGCGTACCTCACCTGGTGGCGGCTCAGCCTGGCCGCGGCCCTGCTGCGCGACACCACGCAGCCGCTCGCCGCGGTCGCGCGTCAGGTCGGCTACGGCAGCCCGTACGCCCTCTCGCACGCCTTCAGCCGCGAGTTCGGCACCACCCCGGGGCGCTACCGGGCCCAGCCCTCCCCGCACCGTCCTCAGAGGACGACACCGGGTGAACGTGCGGGCGACGCCCCCGCGGTGGTGGTGGCAGGCGGACCGCCCTCGTCCGGCCCGGCTTCGTCAGCACCGGTAGCCGTTGGGAACCTGGAGGAGAGCCACAAAGATCCAGACCATGACCGGGGCGCCGGCCGTGCCGCCCAGGAGGGCGACCGCGAGGTTCCAGCGTCCTACGTAACCGATGAGCATCCCCCACCACACCGCTCCGCCGTGATCGTGAGCAGGTCGCCGTAGAAGACCGGGGCGAGCCCGTTGGCCGCACCGTTCACTCCGACGTCACACGCCCGCCAAGCGGCTGCCAGGAACATCGACCGAGCACACCGGTGGCCAGGCCGGCCACTGGGGCGACCGCACAGCCCCACTGTCCGTGCGTCACGCCGACCCGCATCGTGATCTGATCGCCTTGGTCGTCGTCCCCGGTGAGCAAGGTTTCTCCGAAGGGAGGAGCAATGCTCATGACCTGTGGACCTACCTCGGGTTGGACGCGAAAGGCGTAGCTTCCCGGGTGATCGGCTTCTGGTCATCTGTAGCGGAGCTGGCCGACCAGCGTGACGAGCGCGGGCGTCGCCTGCTGGTCCGCAACGGCCATCACCAGGCGAGGAAGGTCACCATCGCGGCCGGGGTGGTAGAGGTGAAGGCCCCACGCGTGAACGACAGGGGCAGTGACGAGGCGACGGGCGAGCGCAAGCGGTTCTCCAGCGACGATCACCCGCTTCACCCAGCAATGGCAAGCCGACCACACCGCGTTCGGTCAGCGAGATCTGTCCGCCGGCGACTACGTCTCCGTCTGGGCCGACGGCATCCACCTGCGCACCACGAACCCCATCGAGTCCACGTTCGCCACGGTCCGGCTCCGCACAAAGGCCACCCAGGGCGCCGGCAGCGCGGCCGCCGCCCTGGCGATGGTCTTCAAGCTCGTCGAGTCCGCCCAGGTCCGCTGGCGGGCCGTGAACGCACCCCATCTCGTCACCCTCCCCTCGTCCGCGCTGGAGCCCGCTTCGAGCGCGGACACCTCGTCGAACGCCCGGCGGGCCCGCATCGCATGAGGCGCGTGCCGACAGGACGTGAAATGCGATGGACACGGTGATCTCAGCGGCCGTACCCTCGACCGGTCCCAGCCTTCACACGTTCGAAGAGGTGCATTTGATGACGGTCCAGGTACTCGCGGCCAACTCCCGTCGGCCGCATTGCCCAGCCGTTCTGACCTCCACGGACCGAAGGAACCCTTGTAGTGGATCTGCCACGTAGCTTCACCATCCGCGAGAGCAGCCATCGCATCTGCAACCCGTTCACCAGCGAGAAACTGACCATCCTGGGTCAGGCCATCAACCCGTCGCCGGGTACCCGCATGCTCGACCTCGCCTGCGGCAAGGGCGAGATGCTGTGCACCTGGGCCCGGGACCACGGTGTGTCCGGCACCGGGGTGGACATCAGCACCGTCTTCATCGACGCTGCCCGCGGGCGGGCCGTGGAGCTGGGCGTTGCCGACCAAGTCGGCTTCGTGCACGCGGACGCCTCGGGCCATGTCGCCGACGATCCTGTCGGCATCGCCGCCTGCATCGGCGCCACCTGGATCGGCTCTGGCGTGGCGGGTACCGTCGAACTCCTGCGGCGCAGTCTCGTTCCCGGCGGCATGATGCTGATCGGCGAACCGTACTGGCGCCGCGAGCCTGAGGACCAAGTCGCCGTCGAGGGCTGTCACATGGCCCGCAAGGACGACCTGCTCCCGCTGCCAGAACTGCTCGAACAGTTCAGCGCCCTGGGCTGTGATGTCGTCGAGATGGTCCTTGCCGACCAGGACAGCTGGGACCGGTACGTCGCGGCACAGTGGCTCAACATCCGACGCTGGCTCGATGCCAACCCCGACGACGAGCTCGCCGACGAAATGCGTGCGGAACTCGCTGCGGCACCCGTCCAGCACGCCAGGTACCAGCGCGAATACCTTGGGTGGGGCGTGTTCGTCCTGATGGACCGCTGACACACCACTCCCAGTGAGCCCCGGCGCCACCTGCCGGGGCTCACCCGTGTGGCACCGCACCTCGAAGCCCCTCAAACACCGAGAGCATGTCTACGCGCCACGTGATCCACAGATCTTGACAATTACTCCCAAGGTAGGCGCCCTTGATGAGAGTGCCCGCGTCGCAGCCGGCTGCCCGGCCGACGTATCCGTAGTGGACGTTGGAAAAGGCGGACGCGAAGGACGCGTTCGGCATCGCGGAAGCCGACCGCGCGATCCTCACACTCTGCGGGCTGGCGACGGCAAGGATCGTTCCAGACGTCCCGAACTCACACCCGACCAGCTTGACCAAAGACGTGGGGCCCACAGGGTGCGCAGGGCGGCGGGACCGGGGGCGCGGTGGGGCGGACCGGGGCAGGGCAGGGCGGGGCGGGGCGGGGCGGAACGCAACCCGCTGCCTCTCCCCGCCACCCCTGACACCCCGTTATGTCCGCAGCTCCGTCCTGGAGTCCGGGGGCGGGCGCCGTGGGCCTCTGCAGGCGGCTCGCGCTGGAGCAGGGCCGGTGGGGATGGGGTCAGGTGAGGTGTGGGGGTGCGTCGTCCAGGAGCAGTCGCTTCTGCGGCTTGCCCATCGCGTTGCGCGGGATGGCGGTGACGAAGCGGACCTCGCGGGGGCGTTTGTGGACCGACAGGTGCGCGGCGACGAAATCGGTGAGTTCGCTGCCGGTGACGTTCTGGGCGACGACGAAGGCGACGATCCGCTGGCCGAGGTCGGTGTCGGGGACGCCGACCACGGCCGCCTCGCTGACCGCGGGGTGGTCCAGCAGAGCGTTCTCGATCTCGCCCGCTCCGATCCGGTACCCGCCGGACTTGATCAGGTCGGTGGAGGCGCGGCCCACGATCCGGTGGACCCCGTCGCGATCGTCGACGGCCGCGATGTCGCCCGTACGGAACCAGCCGTCCTCGGTGTATGCGGCGGCGGTGGCCTCGGGCCGGCCGAGGTAGCCGGAGAACAGGGTGGGGCCGGTGAGCTGGAGTTCGCCGATGTCGGCGCCCGGCTCGGCGGCGATGCGTGTGGTGATGCCCGTGAGCGGGGTGCCGACCGTGCCGGGGCGGACCTCGCCGCCCGCGCGGCCGCTGACGGTGATCAGGGTCTCGGTCATCCCGTAGCGCTCGACGGGGCGCTGCCCGGTCAGGCGCTCAAGGTCGCGGAAGACCGGCGCGGGCAGGGCCGCGCTGCCCGACACCAGCAGCCGGGCCCCGGACAGGGCGGCGGCGGACGCCGGGGCGGACGCGATGCGCGACCACACGGTGGGCACACCGAAGTAGAGGCTGCCACCGGCCGCGGCGTACGCCTCGGGGGTCGGCCGGCCGGTGTGCACGAGGCGGCTGCCGGTGCGCAGGGCGCCCAGGACGCCCAGCACCAGGCCGTGGACGTGGAACAGCGGCAGTCCGTGGACCAGGGTGTCCTCGGCGCTCCACTGCCAGGCCTCGGCGAGCGCGTCGAGGTCGGCGGTGATCGCTGCACGGCTGAGGACCACGCCCTTGGGCGGGCCCGTGGTGCCGGAGGTGTAGAGGATCAGCGCGGGATCACCGGGCGCGTGCGTAACTGCGGGCCCGGCAGGGGCGCGGCGGGCGAAGTCCGTCTCGATGAGGCGGGCGCGGGAGTCGGCCAGGATGTGTCCGCGCTCGGCGGGCCCGGCGTCTGGGGGCAGTGGTACGCAGGGCACCCCGGCGAGGAGTCCGCCGACGACGGCAGCCACGGTTTCCAGGGAGGCGGTGGCGGTCACCGCGAAGGCGGGCAGGCCCGACCGGTCGAGGTCGACGGCCACCGCGCGGGCCGCGCCGAGCAGTTCCTCGTAGGAGGTGGCGCGGCCGGCGACGGTGACGGCGTCCGCGCGGTCCCCGTGGGCCCCGGTGAGGGCGGTCAGCATGGCAGCGGCTCCGTTCGGCGGCAGTACGGGTGCAACGGCCAGCCTACGGGGGTGATCCGGACCGCTGCGCACTTATGATCGGCGGGACTTGACCGTTCGATGACCGGTTCTCGACCCGTCCTCGACACGGTTTTCGACGAGTATCGATCCGGGGGAGCCCCACGTGGAAACGGCACGGTTCGCGTCACTGATCGCCGCGACGATCACCATGGGTCTGATGAGCGGCCTGTTCTACGGTTTTGCGGTGTCCGTCATGCCGGGTCTGGCGCGCAGCGCCGACCGGACCGTCATCGAGACGATGCAGCGCATCAACGTGGCGATCCTCAACGGCTGGTTCATGCTCGGCTACCTGGGGGCACTGGTGTTCACCGGGGTGGCGGTGGCGCTCCACGCCACGGGTGACGGCGGGCGCCAGGCACTGGCACCGCTGATCGGCGCGCTCGTCGCCTACATCCTGGCGATGGCGGTCACGGCTCGCATCAACATCCCGCTGAACAACGCCCTGGAACAGGCCGGGCCCGTCGAGCAGATCAAGGACATGGCCGCCGTCCGCCGCGCCTTCGAGCAGCCGTGGGTACGCGCCAATGTGTGGCGTGCGGTGCTGTGCACGGTGGCGCTGGGCCTCCTGGCCTGGGCACTGGTCTTGCACGGCCAAGGCCGCTGACGCACGTCCCTCTGGATCCGGCCCCGGCCCGCGACGCCCGGGGCCCGGGGCCCGACCGACCGACCGACCGACCAGATCCGAACGCCACGCCCCGGGGAACCGTCTCTCGCTCAGTTGCCGCGCCCCTGGGACGGCCCTGCCGAAACGGCAGGGCCGTTCCCGGCTCCGGACCCGGCCGGCGAGTTGGCCGACGTGCTCCGGTATGGCGGCCTTGATACCGCGCACCTGTCGCCCCGACGGCACGCCCAGCCCGCAGACGGGCCGAACGGCGCCACCAGGGGCTCGCCCACGATCTCGGCCCGCCGCCGGCCGTCACCGGCTTCGCCGCAGCCCACGTACTGGTGCACGTCGAGCTCCACCAGCAGTGCGGCCCGCCCGAGGCGCCGCCGGTAACGCTGCTGCAGTGAGCGCTTGCGATACCGCCCCAGCCGCCCACTATTCCGTCTTGCTAAGTACCGGTAGTCAGCGTTACGGTGTACCGGTACCCAATAACACTGGATAGCTCAGGGAGGAGGTGTTCCATGGCCAAGCTGCTGACGGAGATGCTCAAGGGCACGCTGGAGGGCATCGTCCTCGCGATCCTGTCCGGCCGGCCCGCGTACGGCTACGAGATCACGGCGGGACTGCGGGAGCAGGGTTTCTCCGACATCGCCGAGGGGACCATCTACGCGCTGCTCGTCAGGATCGAGAAGCGCGGCCTCGTCGACGTGGAGAAGGTCCCGTCCGAGAAGGGACCGCCGCGCAAGGTGTACTCCCTCAACGCTCAGGGACGGGAGTACCTCGAAGAGTTCTGGAGGACGTGGAGCTTCCTCACGGAACGACTGGAACAGCTCCGCGAAGGGGGCAAGTAACCATGTCCGATGTCGAAAAGGGCGGCTTCATCTCGAAGGTGATCGGGCCCAAGAAGCGCTGGAGGGCGTACAAGGCGCGCTCGCGTCAGCTTCCCGAGAACTACCGCACGGCGGTCGAGGCGATCGAGCGGTACCTGATGCACTTCGTGCCGACCGACGGCGACAGCAATGCGTCGATGTTCGAAGACCTGGCCGACCTGTTCGAGCAGGCAGCGGCGGACGGAACGTCGATCCGCGAGATCGTCGGGGAGGACCCGGTGGAGTTCGTCGAGGCGTTCGTCCAGAACTACTCGGAGGGAGGTTACGTCCCCACCCGTGCGCGGAAGCAGCTGACCGACGCCATCGCGCGCGCCGAGGAAGGCGAGGAAGGCGAGGAAGAGGCGACGCGATGACTGCGCGCACGACCTGCTGACCGGCGATCCACACGCAGGGCCTTGAGTGGTCGCACAAACCGAACAACGAGCTGCTGCGAGTGACGCCGCCATGGCGCCGGACGCCCGGCTGCCAACCGGCCGGCCAGCCGGCCAACCAGCCGGCCGCCGTGGGCGTTCACCCCGTCGCGGCAGGTGGCGGCGCATCCGCAGTCGCCATCGATGCGGCCTGCAGCCCCTCCACGCCACGGGCAGCCAGTTGCCCGATCCGGACTTCGACGCCCCACGGCAGCATTCACCTCGGCCAGGTGGCCCGTGGTTCAGTCGCGCTCGGGATCCCTTGCGGTGATCCGGAGGCCGGCATCACCGCGGGCACTGCGGGCACCGCCACATGGCACGACGTCAACTCGGGCCCCGGGCGGGTGCGCAGCACGCTCCCCATATCCGAGGCCCCCAGAGGAGATCGAGGACACCTTCGAGATCCGCACCCAGGCCCGAGCCCTCACGGCGACCTCGACATCCGTCGCGCCCGGGGCCGACCCGCGAAGAACGTCCTCACCCCACTCCCCCAGCCACTTCAGTCTTCGAACGGGAGGGCTCCATGCCTTCATCTGTCATGCCCACATCCAGGCAGGGCGACGGTCACCTGTCGTCGGCCGCCGTCTCCGCCGTCGGGCTGCGCAAGTCCTACGGCGACAAGGTCGTGCTCGACGGCGTCGACCTGGCCGTCCCCGCAGGCACGATCTTCTCCCTGCTCGGCCCGAACGGCGCCGGCAAGACCACGGCCGTCAAGATCCTCTCCACCCTCATCTCCCCCGACCCCGCCTCCGGCGAGATCCGCATCGGCGGCCACGACCTCGCCACCGACCCGCAGGCGATCCGCGCCGCGATCGGCGTCACCGGACAGTTCTCCGCCGTCGACGGCCTGATCACCGGCGAGGAGAACATGCTCCTCATGGCGGACCTGCACCACCTGTCCAAGCGCGAAGGACGCCGTGTCGCCGCCGAACTGCTGGAGCGCTTCGACCTGGTCGAGGCCGCCAAGAAGCCCGCCTCCACCTACTCCGGCGGCATGAAGCGCCGCCTCGACATCGCCATGACCCTCGTCGGCGACCCGCGGATCATCTTCCTCGACGAGCCCACCACCGGCCTCGACCCCCGCTCCCGCCACAACATGTGGCAGATCATCCGCGAACTCGTCGCCGACGGCGTCACCGTCTTCCTCACCACCCAGTACCTGGAAGAAGCCGACCAGCTCGCCGACCGCATCGCCGTACTCAACGACGGCAAGATCGCCGCCCACGGCACCGCCGAGGAACTCAAGCGGCTCATCCCCGGCGGCCACGTCCGACTCCGCTTCTCCGACCCGGCCGCCTACCGGTCCGCCGGCACCGCCCTGCCCCAGGCCACCCGGGACGACGAGGCCCTGGCCCTGCAGATCCCCAGCGACGGCAGCCAGCGCGAACTGCGCGCCCTCCTCGACCGGCTCGACTCCGTCGGCATCGAGGCCGACGAACTGACCGTCCACACCCCCGACCTCGACGACGTGTTCTTCGCCCTCACCGGCGGAACGCACGCCCCGGCCACCCCAAGGAGACAGTCCGATGAGCGCCCTCTCCCTTGCCGTCCGTGACTCGAACACGATGCTGCGCCGCAACCTGCTGCACGCGCGGCGCTACCCGTCAGGGACCCTGAACCTCCTGCTCACGCCGATCATGATGCTGCTGCTCTTCGTCTACATCTTCGGCGACGTGATGAGCGCGGGCATCGGTGGCGGCAGGGCCGACCGCTCCGAGTACATCGCCTACATCGTGCCGGGCATCCTGCTGATGACCATCGGCAGCACCGTGATCGGGGCGGCGGTGTACGTCTCGATGGATATGACCGAGGGCCTCATCGCCCGCTTCCGCACGATGGCGATCCACCGCGGCTCGGTGCTCATCGGGCACGTCATCGGCAGCGTGCTGCAGTCGATCGCCAGCGTGGTCCTCGTCGGCACGGTCGCCGTCGCCATCGGCTTCCGCTCCACCAACGCCACGGCCCTGGAATGGCTGGCGGCATTCGGGCTGCTCGCACTCTTCGCCCTGGCCCTCACCTGGATCGCGGTCGGCATGGGCATGGCCAGCCCGCACCCGGAGGCGGCCGGCAACATGGCCATGCCGCTGATCCTCCTCCCGCTCATCTCCAGCGCCTTCATCCCGGCCGACACGATGCCGGGCTGGTTCCAGCCGATCGCCGAGTACCAGCCCTTCACCCCCGCCATCGAAACCCTGCGCGGCCTGCTCCTCGGCACCGAGATCGGCCACAACGGATGGATCGCCATCGCCTGGTGCGTGAGCCTGTCCGCGCTCGGCTATCGCTGGTCGACGGCCCACTTCAACCGCGACCCGAGGTAGCCTCCATGACAGCGCGCAGCCTCTCGCAACGTGTGGCGCTTCCCTTGTTCGCCCTGCAACCCTTGCGTGTCAGTGGCACTCGCTATCGTCCCCACCATGACCTCAAGTGATCATCTGCTTGACCTGATCCGGAACACCCCGGAGATCGATCTGCTGCTGCGGACATCGTTCAGTTTCGACATCGGGCGGAAGTATCACGGCGATGAGTTGAGGCTTGCCTCGGGTGCGCCGCTGGAGCCAATCGCCGGGGAGTCCGCCGGTGGCGCGTACTTCCTGTGCGCCGAGCAGGACGGCCGCCGACCGCTGGTGTTCGCGAGTTCCGAAGGGGAAGGCGGACTGATCGCCGACGACCTGGCCGGCGGACTGGAGATCATTATCGGGATGGCATGGCAGGACTGTCTCGGGTTCTCCGGCGGGGGTGACGTGGAGGTCATGCAGGTCTCTGCCCAGCACCTCGAACGGTCTCTGGCCCGGCACAACCCGGAGATTACCGAGGAACGAGCCCGCGTGGCTTCAGCCCTGTCACTTCGTGTCGTGCCCATAGCCGACCTCGTCGTCCGACTGCAGGACGCCGCCTCACGGACCGAGCCCGATTACGTGGTGACCTCCGAGGACGGGCAGGCGTATGACCCACCGTTCGGCGAGTTCTCGGAGCCTCGCCACGGGGGCTGGCGCTGAAACAACCGAACCCCTTGCTCGCCAGCCGACTGACCTTGTTTCCGACGGCTTCTGCGAGCCCACCGTGCGGGATGGCCGGGGCCGGACCGCAGGGAAGGTCAGCGGGTGGTGCGGCCGTGGAGCATCAGGGCGCGGGCGAGGGCGGCCAGGGCCGCCGTGCACAGCACGGTGCGGATGATGTTCGTGGTGACCCAGGTGGTCTTGAACCGCTCCACGATCGCCAAACCGTCCGCCCCGACGGCGTCGGGGTCCACGCCGGCGAGCTCGTTGTTGAGCGGGATGTTCACGGTGAAGGTGATCACAAGGACCGCGAGGTAGGCCACGGTGGCGGCACCCACCCACAGGGCGGTGGCCCGCCGGCCTCCGCGATACTCGACAACCACCGACCCGGCGGCCGCCAGCAGGGCCAGCACGAAGACCATGCCGAAGAGCGGGTTGCCGTCGATGGCCGCGTTGAAGGCACGCATCGCGGCGACGTACACCCGCTCATCACCGGCCGCCAGCCCCGGCATCACCGAGACGTCGAAAGCAAAGAACAGTCCGGCCATCAAACCCACCAGGACCGTCGAGAGCATCATCAGGACACCGGCAGACCAGGACGCTCGGGGAGCCGACGGGGACGAGGTCGAAGACGGGGACGGGGACGGGTACGGCGGCGGGCTGGCAGTCACAACGGCTTGTCTCCTCATTCCAACAAACGGCGCACGGTTCACGGTGTGCTCAGAACACCAACGCCTGATCGTGGCATCACCCGTTCAACATTCCGCCGGATTCAGCCCGCCCCTTGAGCGAATCTTTGCACCATGACAGGCGGCACACCCTGAGGCCGCGGGATGCCGCCAACACCCACCATCGTGGCGGACGTTGCTCCCTGGCCACTCTGCGGAGCAGCGGCTGCGTCCGGGGCTCTGCCCGGTGTCCTACGCACTTGTGGGACACGGGCAGGACCGTCCCGGACACAGCCGCGGCTCAGACGGCCGCGGCTGGACCTGACGCGCCCCGCCTCACGCACGACCGTGAGGCCATCGCCTCCGCCACAGGCGACAGCGCAGGCCTGGGGACGCTTTGCGGCCGGCGTCCAGGCCCCCCGTTCGGGCGGATTTCAGAGGCCGGGCCGCCGGGAGGTCCCGTGGGACGTCAGGCGCGGCAGCGCAGCATCTCCAGCGGGGGGTTGGCGTGGAAGTCCGCCCAGAAGTCCGCACCGAACTCGCGCCCGCCGGCCTCCGACACCGTCAGCGGGACCCAGGAAAGCTCGCGGAATCCGGCTGCCCGCAGGCACTTCTCGTAGACCTCGCGGCGCGGGCGGTTGGCAACGAACGAGACCGGCGGGTCGAGCAGCGCCGTGGTCCGGACCTGCGGTCCGGTCTCGACCTCCTCGCCGGTGAGCTCGCTGCGGAAGCCGTACCTCTCCGGGGTCGGTCCGTCGAAGCGGAAGTCGGGTGACTGGTTGAGCAGGAAGAACTCGCCGCCGGGCTGCAGGCTCTGGTGCGCGTTGCGGCACATCCGCTCCGTGGTGGCGATGTCCTCGGCGTAGTTGAGCAGTTGGACCGCCACCCCGACGTCGAAGCGCCGGTCGAGGGGCCGCAGCTCGGCCACGTCACCGACCTCGTAGTGCACACCCAGCGGACTGTGTTCTTCCAACTGCTGTGCCACGGCGACCATTTCACCGGAGATGTCGATACCGAGCACCTCCGCGGCGCCGCGCCGCTTGAACTCCCTGCTGTAGAAGCCGGTGCCGGAGGCCAGGTCGAGAACCGACTTGCCGCTCACGTCCCCGACCAGGGCCAGGAAGCTGGGTACCACTGCGTACTGCTCCAGCGGCAGCGCCTTGAACCCCTCGTACGCCTCACCGATCTCGTCGTACTGCTGCTGTGCGCTCATGGTGATGTCCTCCCCGTTTTCGGTATGTCCTTGGCCACGGCCCCACCCCCTGGGGCACGTGG
Organism: Streptomyces sp. NBC_01294; assembly: GCF_035917235.1. Classification (NCBI taxonomy): domain Bacteria; kingdom Bacillati; phylum Actinomycetota; class Actinomycetes; order Kitasatosporales; family Streptomycetaceae; genus Streptomyces; species Streptomyces sp. NBC_01294. Next base: position 8,206,862 of record NZ_CP108423.1, on the reverse strand, counting down.
CGGCTTCTGACTGGCAGTCTCTACGGGTCCCGGCAGACCCTCGTACTGGCAGAAACCACAAAGATCCGAGCTTCATCCCGGCAACGCGTACGGCGGGCCCACGAGTTCGAGCGGGTGCCGGACTCCCACGGTGCAGCCCCGCCTGACGTCTCCTCAGGACTTGGCGGTGAGGGGGTTTACCGAACGGAGTCCGGGTTACTGACCTTGAAGTCGTCTTGTCGTAGGGGCTGACGGTTGCTGATTGTCGCGGTATGCCGGGTGTATGAGGTATCCGCAGGGTGGGGGTCTGACCGCGGAGAGGCAAGCGTTCCGTGAGCGGGTCCGGATGGAAGCGGTCGCGATGTTCGCCGATGGGCGGGGCAGTACGGAGGTCGCGAAGGAGTTACGGGTCAGCGTGCGATCGGTTCAGCGGTGGCGTCGTGCTTGGCTCGAGGCCGGCCAGAGCGGGGTCCGTTCTCAAGGCCCGGCGTCCCGGCCGAAGCTGAGTGACGCGTTGTTCGCCGTGCTCGAGGAGGAGCTGGCGAAGGGTCCGGTCGCGCATGGCTGGTCTGATCAGAGATGGACGCTGGCCAGAATCAAGACGTTGATCGGCTGGCGGTTCCACAAGTCCATGACGCTTTCGGGTATCTCGCAGATGCTGCGGAGGCACGGCTGGAGCCATCAGGTTCCGGCTCGTCGGGCCGTCGAGCGTGACGAGCCGGCGGTGGCCGGCTGGGTGAAGGACGTGTGGTCGCACGTGGAACCACCGCGGCGGCGCTCGGGGCCTGGATCGTCTTCGAAGACGAAGCCGGATTCTCGATGACGCCGCCGACCTCCCGCACCTGGGCCCGACGCGGAACCACACCGGTCATCCGGGTCCGTGGACGATCCCAGCGTCGCTTCTCCATCGCAGCCCTGTGCTGCTACAAACCCGGCGAACGCTCCCGCCTCGTCTACCGGCCCAAACGGCATACCGATCACAAGAGCGGAGGCCGCAAGAGCTTTGCCTGGACCGAGTACCGCGACCTTCTCATCGCCGCCCACCAGCAGCTCGGCGGACCGATCGTCCTCGTATGGGACAACCTCAACGTCCACAAAGACCGCCGCATGCGGGCCTTCATCGAGGAGCACGACTGGATCACCGCCTACCATCTGCCGCCCTACGCACCCGACCTCAACCCTGTCGAAGGCATATGGTCCATCCTCCGCAGGACCAGCCAGGCGAACACCGTCTTCACCGACCCCGACCACCTCATGCGCCGGCTACGACACGGCCTACGCCAGATCCAATACCGCAGCGACATCATCGACGGATGTCTCACCGGCACCGGACTCACCCTGACGACACCACGACTACAAGGTCAGTAGACGCGTGGATACCGGAAGCGAACACCACGCGGGTGGGCGCCTCCGGAGCGGGTCCCGGCCGCATGACGACCTCTCCCCCGGCGTCATGCGGCAGGCCCGCCCGCACGACGGGCTGCCGCCTGGATCCGTACGGCACCCGGGCGGCCCCACACCCCGGCCACCCCTCCCCGGCCGGAATGCGGAGCCGCCCGGCAATCCCCCGGCGCCGGCGCTCAGACCGCCGCCCCCGGGCAACGGACCCCGACGGCAGCAGCCCGGCGCACACCCGACAGCCGCCCCTCGCCCGTTCGGCTGTCCCCGCTCACAAGGCCCTTTCTTGCTCCCCCTCTCACGGGGCCTGGTCCATTCCGTCCGCATCGCTGAGGCCACGCCATGTGAGAGAGCGCTCCGTTAGTGGCAAAGGCGAACCTCCTGCAACTGACGAACATTCAGGGCTCGGTCGTTCTCCGGCTCCCGCTGGACGTCTCCCAGGCGCCGGTCGCCCGCGACCACGTCCGTGGAACGTGGTTCCTCAACCTGTTCTACGTTGGGCGGTACTACTACAACAGAGACGGGCTGGCGAAATGAGTGAGGTCGTTGCTCCGTGAACCGTACGGATTCCGCCATGCGCGGTCGGACGACGGTACTCGTCGGCGCGGCATGCGCCGTGGCATTCGCCCTGGTCGGCGGTCTGCTGTACGGGGCCGCCACGCTGTTGATCGGCGCCGACGGGCAGTGTGACGAGCCCAGGGGCGTGAAGCGCCTGGCACAGGTCTCGGCCATCGCCGTTCCGCCGGCGCCGGCCGGGGCGGCCCCCGTCCCGGGCGCGAGCGGCGCCGAGTGCATGGACGACAGCGGCACCGAGGTCTGGCTGGTCGCCAACACGTACTACACCTACGACGGCGATCCCAACAAGGTGATCGACCACTACTGGGCCGCCGCTCCTGCCGCGGGCTGGAAGGCCACCGGGTCACGCCCGAAAATCACTCCCGGCTCCCTGCCCAAGGACATGTGCTTCCACAAGGAAGTGGACGGGAAACCGACGCTCCTCAGCGTCTTGTACTCCGCGGACAAGGAGTACTTCGTGTCCGTGAACGCGATCCTCGACGGATCCCGTCCCGACTGCTGAACCGGCCGCTGGTCGGCATGGGGTGCCCTCCGGGTCCGTACGGACCCGGAGGGCACCCTTCGTCATTCCGGCTGCGGCAGGCACGTGCTCCGCATGCTGCTCGACTCCGGACGCCGGCTCGTCGGTCCGTCGGTCCGCCGGTCCGCCGGCGGCCACGATGTTGATATCTCTCTCTCCCGGACCCGTTCTGACCCGACGCTCACGCCCACGGGGCCCGGGACCTGCGGTTTCTTTGTGGACGGGTGGGTCCGCTCTGCCGTAGTTTCCCTCTGCGCGCTCATCCCCGGGCGCCTTCATTCCGTGCCCGTGGGGGGTCCACACCATCATGTCCTCGTCCCGTTCCGGCGTTCTCCGTCCCCGCCCGCCCCTGGCCGCCCCGGCCTCCGGCCCCGGCCGCGGCCTGCTCACGGGGGTGTGCGCCCTGCTGTCGGCAGCCGCGGCAGGCGATCTCTTCTCCCTGTACGCCGGTGTTCGGGCGCACTCCGCGGTGGAGGGGGACGGGGAGTTCGCCTTCGTCTCCGAGGACCGGTGGGCGGCTCTGGAGATGCTCTTCTTCAGGGTGAACCAGGTGCAGGTGCTGGCCTTCGTGGCCTGCGCGGCCGTCTTCATCACCTGGTTCCACCAGGTCCGGCGGCGCGCCGGAGCGCTGGAGCCCGCCGGGTTCAGGAGCGGGCCGGGCTGGGCTGTCGGGGCCTGGTTCGTTCCGGTGGCCTGTTTCTGGCTGCCGTACCGGATCGCCGTCCAGGCCTGGACGGCCGGCCTGCGGGGCGCCAAGGGGGCCTTCTGGCCGGTGAACCTCTGGTGGGCGTCGTTCGCCGGCTCGGTCCTGCTGGGCCAGTACGCGAGCCTGCGCTATCGGCGGGCCGAGGACCTCGGGGCCTTCGTCGACGCGGTGACCCTGGGCATGGTGGCCGACGCCCTGAACATCGTCGCGGCGGGCGCGGCCGTGTACTTCGCCGTGCGCCTGACCCGCATGCTGGCGCCCGGAAGCAACCCGGCCCAGCCGCCCCTCAACGCCTGACCCACCTCCGCAACCCCGCCCGTGGCGCGCGTGTGCGCGGGGGCGCCTCAGCCAGGGGCGTCCTCACCGGGGCGCCCTCGCCCGGGTGTTCTGGCAGGCCGTCAGCAGCCGGCGCCCGTCCGCATGAAATCGGCCGTCGCCTCGCCGGACGGTCCCCGTGCCGCCCCCGTGACGCCCCCGTTCAGCGTCCCTGGATCCGGCCCTGGTCGCTCAACCTTGGTCGAGGTCAAGCGATATGATCATATGGTGGCATGACCACGAGGACTCTCTACCTGCTCTGCTCCGCCGCCCCACCTGTCTTCGACGTCGCCCACGTCATCGAAGACGCCCAGGCCCGCGGCTGGGACGTATGCCTGGGCCTCACCCCCACCGCCGCCCACTGGCTCACGGGCAGCCTCGACGGACTCGCCGCACTCACCGGGCACCCCGTGTGCTGGCAGTACAAACTCCCCGGCGAACCGGACGTCTGGCCCGAGGCCGACGCACTCCTCTTCGCCCCCGCCACGTTCAACACCATCAACGCCTGGGCTCTCGGCCTCACCCACAACTACGCCATCGGCCTCGCCGCCGAAGCCGCCGGCAAAAGCATCCCCACCATCGCCATGCCCTGCCTCGACACCGCCCTCGCCGCGCACCCCCAACTCGAAACCTCCCTCGCCACCCTGCGCACCGCCGGCGTCGAACTCCTCTACGGCGAAAACGGCTTCGCCCCCCACCGGCCCGGCTCGGACACCGTTCCCCACTACCCCTGGCACACCGCCCTCAACGCCATCAACCAGACCACGGCCCACCGCTGAACCGCCCCAAGCCGACACGAGACGTCGCAGTTCTCCACGCCGGACCGCAGTCGCGACGTGGGAGGAGATCGACACCCGCCCCGCCCCGACCCGCCCCCGATCGGTCCGCCCGGAGCACGGGCCGGTGGGCATACTGCTTGCATGGGCCAGTGGACGGCAGTCGTCACCGGTGCCCGTGCCCGGCTGGGCGAGGCGCTCTTCCTGCGTGTGGCGGGGCCATCGGGCCCGGCCAACCGGAACCGGATCCACCTCACGCCCGGTCCACGCTGGTTCGGGCCGGACCACCCGGTGCGGCGGGTCCACGGCGACGCCGCCCTCTTCGTCGGCGGGATCAGCGCCCTGCTTCTGCAGTCCCTGCATCCGCTGGCCATGGCCGCCGTGGCCCAGCACTCCGCGTACCGGGAAGATCCCTGGGGCAGGCTCCAGAGCATCAGCACCTTCCTCGCCTTCACCACCTTCGGTACGGCGGACGACGCGCAAGGGGCGGTCGACCGGGTCATCGCGGTGCACAGGACGATCAGCGGGCGGGCACCCGGAGGGGAGCCGTACACGGCCACCGACCCGGCCCTCCTGGAATGGGTGCACGACGCCGAGCTGACCTGCTTCCTCCGCTCCCAGCAGCACTACGGTGCCCACCCGCTGAGCCCCCCGGACCAGGACGCGTACGTGGCGGGCATGGCGCGGGTCGGCGCGGCACTCGGCGTCACCGACCCGCCACGCACCGCCGCGGGGCTCGCCGCCCGCATCGAGGCCTACCGGCCACAGCTGCGCGGCACCCCCGAGGCCCGGGAAGCCGCCCACTTCATCCTCCGCCGCCCGCCCCTGCCGTGGGCGCTGCGCCTGCCGTACGCCGCCCTGGCCGCGGGTGCGGTCGTACTGCTGCCGGACTGGGCCCGCGTCGAGCTGGGGCTGCACCGGCGGCTGCCGCTGGAGCGGTGGTGGGTCGGCCCCGCGGCCCGCGCGGCGGTCTGGCTGGTCCGGTGGTCCCTGCCTCCGGCGCCGGTGCCGGCCCGCGCCGCTGCCCCGCCGCCCCCTGACACGCGGCGGCGGGGGTTTCGCCGGGCCGGAAGGCGGGCAGCCGCCACGACGGGGGCTCGACACTGCGCTGCACCGAACCGAACCGCACTGCACCGCACTGCACTGCCACCTGAACGATCGGAGATCGCCGTGAGCAGCTCGGGCACCACCGTGGACGACAGCTGCCTGGACGCCTTGCAGGAGCTGAAGAGCAGACGGGAGATCAACACGGTCGTCTACCGGCTGGACGAGCCCCTGGCGACGGTGGTCGTCGAAAGCAAGTCCAACCTCACGCACGAGGAGATGCTGGAGTCGCTACCCGCGAACGAGCCCAGATTCGTCCTGTACGACCTGCATTTCGCCGCGGCGGACGGGGCCCGCAGGAGGGATCTCGTGATGATCTTCTGGATCCCCGACGGGGCGCTGCCCGCGCACAAGCTCGCCTACGCCTCCACCCACCGCGTCCTGCGGGATGCCCTCGACGGCATCCAGGTCGACGTCCGGGCCACGACCCTGTCCGCCCTGGCCTACGACGAGCTCGCCTCCCAGGCGGTCTGACGGACGGGATCGGCGACCGCCCCTGTTTGCGGTCCCCCGATCGGGTAGGTGCAGACCATGTCCGCTCTATTGACCGACAGCACCCTGTCCCTGTTGCTCCACGGCTACGCATGGGCCCCCGACCTGCGCCGGGCCCATGACGGAGCACCCGTGGTGCCCACCCACCTGTTCGGCCGTCCTGCGGCACTTCTGCACGGGCCCGAGGCCGTCGACCTCTTCTACGACGAGAGTCGCGTCCAGCGGCACGATGCCCTCCCGGCGCCGGTGCTCGACACCCTCTTCGGCAAGGGCGCGGTGCACAGCCTGGACGGGCCACGGCACCGGGTACGCAAGGAACTGTTCACCTCCCTGCTCATGTCCCCGGGCGCCATCAGTGCCCTGACCGAGAGCTTCGAGGGCGGCTGGCGCGATGCCGTGACGGCCTGGGAAGGCCGCCGGGTGGTCCTCTTCGACGAGGTGGCCACACTGCTCACACGGGCGGTCTGCGACTGGGTGGGGCTGCCCGTCACGGACGACGCGGCCCGGGAGATCGGTGAGGACTGCGTCTCCATGGTCGACGGCTTCGCCGCCGCCGGACCCGGGCGGCTGCGGGCCCGACACGCCCGGCACCGTCAGGAGCGGGCCCTCGCGGCCGCCATCGCCGACCTCCGCAGGAGCGGACCGCACCCGGACGGTGTCTTCTCCCCCTCCCAGCGCACGTCGGTGCCCGGGAGCCCTCTGGAGGCCGTCGCACTGCATCGCGAGCAGGACGGCACTCTGCTGGACCCGCACACGGCGGCCGTCGAACTGCTGAACATCATCCGTCCCACCGTCGCCATCGCCTGGTTCGCCGTCTTCGCCGCCCACGCCCTCCACCGGCAGCCGGGCGGGCTTGACCAGCTCCGGGACGGTGGCCCGGCCCACGCCCGTGCGTTCGCGCACGAGGTCCGCCGGTTCTACCCGTTCGTGCCCTTCATCGGAGGCGCCGCCGTGCACGATCTCAGCCTCTCCGGTCACCAGATCGCGGGCGGGACCCTCCTGCTTCTCGACGTGTACGGGCACCACCACGACCCGGAGCTCTGGGAACGGCCGTACCACTTCGACGCCGGACGCTTCCTCGGACACGAGCCGGGCCGTGACGCACTGATCCCGCAGGGCGGAGGCGACGCACGCACCGGTCACCGCTGCCCGGGCGAGGACCTCACCCTTTCCCTGCTCGCCGCGCTCTCGCCCGCCCTGGCGGATCTCGACTTCGCCGTGCCCCGGCAGGACCTGTCCATCCCCCTGAGCCGGATCCCGACCCGGCCCCGCAGCGGATTCGTCATCGACGTCGCAGGCCGGCCGGGGAGCCGCCGCGCCCGGGGGTTCCAACCCCCCGTGTGAACGCGGCGAAGGCGCCAGACTGATCACGCCTACCCCCCACCGGGGTGGGTAGCCGCCCGCCAGGGGCCGCTTCCAGCAGCGCGAGGAGCCTTCCATGACCCGACGTGTGCACGAGGTGATGACCGAGAATCCGGTGACGGTCGACAAGCTCACGTCGCTGGCGGAAGCGGCGCGGGTGATGCGCGATGCCGACATCGGGGACGTCCTCGTCGTCGACGAAGGCCGCCTGCGCGGCATCCTCACCGACCGGGACCTGGTCGTCCGTGCCATGGCCGAGAACAGGGATCCCGCCGAGACGACCGTGCAGGCCATCTGCAGCAGTGAGCCGGTCACTGTCCGTCCCAGCGACGACGTCATCCACGCCGTCACCCTCATGCGCCGGAACGCGCTGCGGCGCCTGCCCGTGGAAACCGAGGACGGCGAGCTCGTCGGCGTCGTCACCCTGGGCGACCTCGCGGTCGAACAGGACCCGGGGTCGGCCCTCGCCGCGATCGCGGCAGCGGAACCCGGCACCTGACGAGCCCGTTCGGCACCTGAACCTGAGGACCCCGCCGGCGGACGGGTGCGCCCATCCGGGGCGGGACCGGCGTGTGGCGCCGGTCCCGGTCCGCCCCGTGGCCGTAGGTTTCGCAGCGGGAAGTGCCCGGCCGGGTACGGAACGTGCTGAGGGACAGGGACACAGGAAGGGGGTACCGGCGATGACCGAGCAGCGGACCGTCACCGTATTCGGCGCGACGGGACATCAGGGAGGCTCGTTCGTACGGGCCGCCCTCGCGGACCGGGACAGCGGCTTCGCGGTGCGCGCGGTGACCCGTCGGCCGGACTCGGACGCGGCCAAGGAGCTGGAACGGCTCGGGGCCGAGGTGGTCCGGGCCGATCTCGACGACGAGGACAGCCTGGTCGCGGCGTTCGAAGGCGCGTACGGGGCGTTCCTGGTGACCAACTTCTGGGAGGACATGGACGCCGCGCACGAGAAGGCGCAGGCGGCGGCCCTGTCCCGGGCGGCGTCGCACGCGGGTGTGCAGCACGCCATCTGGTCCACCCTGGAGGACACCCGCGAGTGCATTCCGCTGGACGACGACCGGATGCCCACGCTCCAGGGCTCGTACAAGGTCCCGCACTTCGACGGCAAGGCCGAGGCCGACCAGTACTTCACGGACGACGGCGTGCCGACCACCTTCCTGCGCACCACCTTCTTCTGGGAAAACCTGTTCGGCGCGTTCGCCCCGCAGCGCGCCGAGGACGGGACGTTCGAGCTGAACTTCCCCATGGGCGACAAGAGGCTCTCCGGAATCGGCGTCGACGACGTCGGCAGGACCGCGCTCGCCATCCTCAAGCGCGGCACCGACTTCATCCCCGCCACCGTCAGCATCGCGGGCCAACACCTGCCCCTCGCGGACATGGCCGCAGCGCTCTCCAAGGAGCTCGGACAGCCCGTGCGCTACCGGCCCCTGACACCGGACGCGTTCCGCGCGCTCGGCTTCCCGGGCGCCGACGAGGCGGGCAACATGTTCCAGTTCTACGCCGACTGCGAGGCCCGCTTCACGGGCGCCCGCGACCTCGACGCCGTGCGCGCCCTCAACCCGGCCCTCCAGGACTTCTCCACGTGGCTGGCCGCACACCGCGACAAGTTCCACTGGAGCTGAGAACCGAGAACTGAGCCCCAAGGCCGAAAGCTGTTACCCCGTCAGGCATGGATGCAGGCAGGCAGGCGGCGGGTCGTAGCGTGGCCCCATGAAGACGATCCCGGTGTCCTGGACCTCCGCGAGCGCCCGCCGGATGGAGCGGCAAGGGCTCCTCACCCCTGCCACCACCGCCGAGACCCCGCCCGCCGACATCGCCGGGCGGATGCTCGGGGCGCACGCGCAGGTGGCGTCGGCGGCGGAGCTCTCCATCGCGCTCCGGTTGGACGGCGCGACGCGCACGGACGTACGCGACGCCCTGACCGGCGGACAGGAACCCGCACGAGGCAGGGGCCAGGCACCGCGACCGGAACCGGAACCGGGCACGCTGGTCAAGACCTTCGGGCCGCGCGGCACCATCCATCTGCTGCCCGCACAGGATCTGCCCTGGTGGACCGGGGCCCTCTCCGCCCTCCCCACGCTCCCCAGCCCCTTCCGCCCGGAGGCCCGGATGACGGCCGCCCAGACGGACGAGGTGATCGCCGCGATCGGCGACGCGCTGACCGACGCCGAACTGACGGTGGACGAGCTCACCGAGGCGATCGTGGAGCGGACCGGACCCTGGGCCGCCGACCCGGTCATGCCCGCCTTCCAGACCATGTGGCCGCGCTGGCGGCAGGCCACGCACGCCGCCGCCCATCACGGAGTGCTGGCGTTCGGCCGAGACCGGGGGCGCAAGGTCACGTACACCAACCCCCGCTGCACCCCCGCCTCCCCCACGCGGTCGCTGCACGAGCTGGTGAACCGCTATCTGCGCGCCTACGGGCCCGCCACCGCCGACGACTTCGCCACCTGGCTCGCCGCCCCCAAGGCCTGGGCCGCCGAGCTCTTCGCCTCCCTCGCGCAGAAGGGGAGCATCGAGGAGGTGGCCTTCGCGTCCGGCCGGGCATGGCTCGCCGCCGGCGACACGGTCTTCCCGGACGAACCCGCGCGCGGCCTGCGCCTGCTGCCGTACTTCGACGCGTACGTCGTCGCCGGCCGCCCCCGCGAACTGCTCTTCCCCGGCGCTGCGGCCACCCGCGCCCTGGCCGGCGGCCAGGCCGGCAACTACCCGGTCCTGCTGGTCGACGGCACGGTCGCCGGCGTCTGGCACCAGCGCCGTACAGGCCGGCGCATCGCGTTCACCGTGGAGCCGGTGGGACGGCTGAGCGCGGCCCACCGCCGCACGCTGGACGAACAGGTGGAGCGTACGGGCGCGATGCTCGAGGGAACTCCGGAGCTCACCCTGGGCAAGGTCACCGTAGGCCCCCACGCCTGACCCGCGTATCGCCGCGCCCCGATCGTGCCGTTCCGCGCATGGCACTCCGTCCATGGCGCTCCGTCGGCGCAGCCTGGCCGGCGGCATCCGGGGCCGTGCCCGCCGGAGGGGCCATGCCCACGGCGTGGCGAGGTCGGGGCGCTTGGGCGCTGGGTCATGATCGGCTGCGTGAAGACTTCCGGACGTCTGGCCGCCCTCACGGTCGCGGGCCTGCTCGCCGCACTCCCCGCGTGCTCGGAGTCCGACGGCCGTGGCGGCGGGACGGGGGCTCGTACCGGCGTGGACACCGCTCGGGCGGGGGCTGCCGGAGCGGTGTTCCGGGGCGGCCGCCCCGCTGCCGCAGGCGCCGGTGACCCGTACTTCCCGGAGCTCGGCAACGGCGGCTACGACGTCACCCACTACGCCCTGACTCTGGCCTACGACCCCGGCAGCGGCCGCCTCGAGGGCACTGCGGAGATCACCGCGAAGGCGACCGCGGACCTCAGCGCCTTCAATCTCGACCTCCTCGGCATGGAGGTGCAGAGCGCCACCGTCGACGGCCACAAGGCGCGGGTTCGGCACGACGGGCAGGAGCTGACCCTGCAGCCGCGCGATCACCTCAGGAAGGGCGCCGCCTTCCGCACCGTCGTGCGGTACGCGGGCACGCCGGAGTCGATCACCCATGACCACGGGTGGCGCGAAGGCTGGTTGAGGACGGACAACGGAGCGGTCGCGTTCGGTGAGCCGACGGGCTCGATGTCCTGGTTCCCGGGCAACCATCACCCCTCGGACAAGGCCTCGTACGACATCACCGTCACGGTCCCCAAGGGGGTGCAGGCGATCTCCAACGGGCTGCTGCGCGCCCGGCGCACCAGCGGCGACCGCGCCACCTTCCACTGGCACCAGGCCGAGCCCATGGCCAGCCATGTGGCGACCGTGGCCATCGGCAGCTACGACATCAGGACCTCCCGGACCCGATCGGGCGTCCCGGTCGTGTCGGCGTTGGACACGACCGCGAGCGTGGACGAGGACGGAGCGGTACTCGGCCGGTTCCCCGAGATCATGGAATGGGCCGAGGGGAGGTTCGGTCCCTACCCCTTCTCCGCCGCCGGGGTGATCGTCGATCAGGCGGCCGATGTGCCCTACGCCCTGGAGACCCAGACCAGGCCGACCATTCCGGCCGGCATCTTCCACACCACCAACGTGGTGCACGAACTGTCCCACCAGTGGTTCGGCAACTCCGTCACCCCGCGGACCTGGCGGGACATGTGGCTCAACGAGGGCTTCGCGACCTATGCGGAGTGGCTGTGGACCGAGGACCACGGTGGGGCCAGCGCCCAGGATCACTTCGACCGCAACCACGCCAAGGCCGCGGACGACGACGAGTGGGACTTCCCGCCCGCCGAGCCGCCGAGCGCCTCGGACATCTCCGGCCAGCCGGTGTACGTGCGCGGCGCGATGGTGATCCACAAGATCCGCCAGGCCGTGGGCGACGAGGACTTCCGTACCCTGGTGCGGGGCTGGACCCTGCGCCACCGCCACGGCCACGCCTCCACGGCAGACTTCACCGCGTACGTGGAGGCCGAGGCCGGCCGGGACCTCGACTCGATCTGGGACTCGTGGCTCTACGGCGACGGCAAGCCCGCGTGATGGGGTCGACGCGGTGTCAGAGTCCTGATGCGCCGGCGGGCGGTCTCGACGAGCTTCATGTACTTGTCCCAGTCCCACGCGGTCCCGGGGTCGTCGTGAGTGGACAGCGGGACCTCGACGTGGCCCAGAATGTGGTCCCGGTCGACCGGCACGTCGTACTTCGCGCAGATCGTGGCCGTGAGCACGGCGGATGCCTCGTACATCTCGTCGGTGTAGACGGGCTGATCGGTCCAGCCTTCGTGCTCGATGCCGATGCTCCGGTAGTTGTACCAAACGCTGCCGGAGTGCCAGGCCACGTCGCGCTCGCGCACGCACTGGGCGATCCGCCTGCCGGTCGCGCTGATCATGTAGTGCGCGGACACCCTCTCGGCGGGGTCGTTGAACTTGGCGAACATGATCGGCAAGATGTCCGTCGTCAGGTGAATGACGACGTATTCGATGGGGTACGCCTCGGGACGGTCGGAGGGCGAGTAGTTGGACTCGGAGGCTTCGACCCAGACGGCGGGGGCGTAGTCCACCGAGGGGTCCGTTCGCAGGGGCGCAGGCGGTCCGGCGGCGGCGACGGGAGCCTTGGCCTTGCGCACGGGTCTCGGCAGCGCAGCTTTCGCCTTCTCCTCGGGCCTCATCAGCTGGGGCAGCCCGACAGCGGCCAGAGCCGTGCCCGCCGCGCCGGCAGCACCCCACAACAGCCGTCGACGGCTCAGCGGGCTGTCTTCCATGGCCACTCCTCATGAGGTCGAGCAGGCAGGCAGAGGACGACGCGCCGCGAATCGTGACATCACGATAGATAGGCGACACATCACTTAATCTGATGCTTCACCAGGGCCCGCACCCCAGCAAGCCGGTCCTCCACCACTCGGCGCACACCCTCACCCCTGACCGGGCAGCATAAGAGGTCGGGCGCACGGGCCCCCTGCCCCCATCTGCACCCATTTGGGCGAAAACTCGATCAGACCCTGCCCATCGAGCCGAACGCGAGCCATGGTCTGTCCAGAGAAGACAGGCTCGACGAAGGGTACGGAACGTTGAATTTGAGGCGCACCGGAACGATCCTGGGCGGAGCCGCGCTGGCCGTGCTGACCCTCCCGGCCAACGCTCACGCTGCAGCCGTCGCTTGTGGCGGAGGTGTGTCGACCGGCCGTGTCGCCATCAACGGCTGCATCAGTGCCGAGCGGGGATCCGCCGGCAGATTCCCCACCCGAGAGATCACGGCACACATCAAGGCGCGCAACACCGGCACCAAGGCGGTGAATGTCTCGTACGAGGCGTTCTTCCGTGTGGTCGACGGTGGTCACTGGGTGAAAGTGGGCAGCGGTCGCGCCTACGTCCGGGCCGGCGAGGCCATCGGACCTGTCGAAGTGGGAAGCACGACCCGGGTATGCGGCCCCGTAAAGGTCGAGATCCGCGTACATGCTCGGGCCGACGGCGCTGCCTGGAGCGGCTGGTCTCCCGCAGCCACGAAGCAATGCCAGACCTGAGCTTCTGCGCTCCTGCGCTCCTGCGCTCCTGCGCTCCTGCGCTCCTGCGCACTCTGGGCCGACGGGCCGTGGCACACAGAGGGGTGGGCTCCCGTCATCTCCCTGCGGGACGACGGCGGGGACGGAGGCGAGGGTGAGGGCGTGGGTGTGGGGGAGGGCCCCGAGGCTCGTACGTTCAGGGGCGGTTCGGGAGCGGTGGCCGAGAGTTCCGGCTCCAGGCCCTCCTGCATCGCGGCCGTCCGGCGCCGCCCGGTGTCCGCTCGCCAGGCTTCGAAGACCAGCGTCGTCGCGGTGACCACGGCGAGGCCGAGCAGCCATCCCCCCACCACGTCGCTCACCCAGTGCACGCCGAGCGCGACGCGCGTGTAGCCGACGCCCAGCACGGAGACCGCCGCGAGCGCCCAGGGAAGCGGCCGCCAGGCGCGGGGCACCAGGGGCAACAGGACCAGCAGGAGGACGGCGCAGGAGGTGGTGGCCGTCATCGCGTGGCCGGACGGGAAGGAGAACCCGGGCGCGTGAGCGACCGGTTCGGGCAGATGGGGTCGTGCGCGCTCCACCACGCCCTTGACCAGCACCCCGGTCAGGGCGCCGGCCGTCGCGGTCACGGATGCCCAGGCCGCGAGCCGCCAGGCGCGGCGGGTCAGGAGCCAGAGCACGAGCAGGGCCACCAGCAGACGCATCGTCACGGGGTCCCACACGAAGCCGGTGAGCACGTCGAGGACGCGCACCCAGCCGGGGCGGCCGAGGGCGGCCTCGTGCAGCCGCTCGGCCACGGCCTGGTCGAGCCGGTACAGCGGCGGCCACCGGGACTCCACCAGGACCAGGGCGAGGGCGAAGGGCACTGATGCCGCGGCCGTGGCGGCGGCGGTCAGGAGCAGCCTCGCGCCGAAGGTCGCGTCGGGGCCGGAGTAGCGTGCCGGCAGGGCCCGGATGGTGGCGCGCTGTGTTCGGCGGGGCGGACCGGTGCTCGCCGGCCCGGCGCCCGCGCGGCCCGGCCGAACAGCACGACGGACCCGACGATCAGCAGCGTCGCAGCGCCGTTGAGCAGGCCGCCCGCCACGTCGGTGGGGTGGTGCATGCCTCGGTACACGCGGGACAGCGCGACGGCTGCCGGAACGAGCAGCGCAGCCGCCACCGCGGCGTACCGCCACCGTCCTCGGCCGCGTGTCCTCAGCAGCACGATGACGGCCAGGCCCGCGTAGAGCGCGACGGACGCCCCGACGTGCCCGGACGGGAAACTGGAGGTCGGTGGCGCACCGTCCAGGCGGGGGACGTCGGGGCGCGGTCGTCGTACGAGCGCCGCCACCACCAGGAACACGGCGGACTGCGCGGCGACCGACGCGGCGAGGAACAGGGCCTCGGCCCGCCACGCGACGCGCGGCAGCACGAGCATCGCCACGACGCAGACCAGGGTCACGGCGATGACGCTCTCCGTGTCGGCCAGCACGGAGAGCCACCGCGTGACGGCCGTGAGCGGTGGGACGCGTTCCTCGGCGAGGTACCGGTTGGCCCGGTCCTCCCACGACAACATCCCCTGGTCCGCCGACGCTCCGGTGACCAGTGCCCCCAGGCCCGCCATCAGCGCCGCCTGGACCGGCAGGAGCAACAACAACGGCCATGCCCTCGCACGCCGGGCCGGGCCTCTTTCTCGCATCATTTGGGGTCTTGTTGCCCCGGCGGACCCGATGATGCGCCCGGCGCGGCCTCTGTCTGGGGATCCCGGTGTGCCGGGTGGTCCGTTTGGATCCGGCGATCCCGTTCAGACGGGGAGAGACGTACCGGGTCCGCCATCCCCCGGGCGGTGGTCGGCGGTGTCGGGTGGCGAGAGGGGCCGCGCCGAGGGGGCGAAGCTCGTGACGAGTGAGGGAGGGGCCCGTATATGACGACATCGGGAGGGGGCCGGCGCGGCAGGGGCGACGGCGCGGCATCGGTGGGTCGTGACGTCGTGTTGGCGGTGGGGCTGGTGGGGATCTGCCTGGGCGGGTCGGCCCTCTTCGTCAGAACGGCCGCGACGGCGGGCGGCGACGAACCGGTGATGCCGATCGTCGTGCTGATCGTCCTGGCCGCCGGCGTGGCGCTGGCACGGTGGAGCGTAGCTGCCGGCCGACACCGCTCCCCCGCGCTCGGGCCGGGCTCGCGCAGGCCCGTAAGGCCGGACGCGCCGTCACCGTACGCTCCGTCGGCGGGGGCGGAGGCTGAGCCGGAGGCGGAGGCGGGGGCGGAGGCGGGGGCGGAGCCGGAGGCGGTCGGCCTGCCCGAGGTGGGGGTCGGCGCCCTGGACCACACGGCGGTGGACGCCGACGGCTTCGAGCACACGGTTGCCGCGTTGTGCGCCCGTGACGGCTGCCCCCGGGTGGAGGTGGTGGGCGGGGCGGGTGACTTGGGCGCCGACGTGATCGCCGTGACGGAGGAGGGGCTGCGCGTGGTGATCCAGTGCAAGCAGTACGGCGAGGGCAACCGGGTCGGTTCGCAGGACCTCCAGCGCTTCGGCGGTACCTGTTTCGCCGTGCATGAGGCCGATGTGGCCGTCGTCGTGACCACCAGCGCCTTCACCGCGCCGGCCGCGGAGTACGCCGCCGCCTGCGCCATCGTCTGCGTCGACGGCGAAGGCCTGGCCGCGTGGACGGAGTCGCGTACGCCGCCCCCGTGGGAGGCCGCCGCCGCGTCGCGGGCGGAGGAACGGGAAGCGGAGGGGGTGACGGGTGCCGGCGCATAGGGAAGGGAGCCCAAAGGGGCCCGAGGGACGGGTCGAGTATCGCCGCTGTCTTCTTCCACGGGCGGGAGCCTGATGCCGTCCGGGCCGGGCCGCCTGGGTGACATCCGGCCCGTTGCGATGAGTACGGGCTCCTCTGCCGGTCTACTCTGCAGTCCCATCGCCCCGGAGGAGCGGCAGATGACCGATACGACGACTCTCGACCTCGGACCACAAGCCCGGATCGTGGCCCGTCTCGCGGCGGGCGTCCCGGACGCCCGGCTCTCCGACCCGACGCCCTGCCCCGAGTACGCGGTCAGCGCCATTCTGGGCCACCTCACGGGCCTCGCCGTCGCGTTCCGCGACGCCGCCCGCAAGGACATGGGCCCCATGACGGACACGGTCCCCGACCCGGCCGCATTCTCCCTGCGCGCCGGCTGGCGCGAGGAACTGCCCCGGGTCCTCGGCGAACTGGCCGAGTCCTGGAAGGATCCGGCCGCCTGGACCGGTATGACCCGCGCGGGCGGTGTGGACCTGCCCGGCGAAATCGCCGGTGCGGTGGCCAACGACGAACTGGTGATCCACGGCTGGGACCTGGCCCGGGCCACCGGCCAGGAGTACGCACCCGATCTGGACGCGCTGCGCGCCTCGCATGCGTTCCTCCTGGCGGCCGCCGAGGACGAGGACCGCGGCGGGGGCATCTTCGGAGCCGTCGTGCCCGTACCCGACACGGCCCCGCTGCTGGACCGGGCAGTGGGTCCGAGCGGGCGCGACCCGGGCTGGACACCTCCGGGAACCCCGTGACGCGGGCGACCGGCTGTCCCCACGACGGCCTCGAGGTGTGGCGGTGGTCGGCCGCGGAGGCTTCGATCCGCGGCCTGGTGAGGACGGGGCGGTCCTCTCCCCGTCACCACTGGCAACGATGCGCCGCTGATCACGTCCCGGACGATCGCGGTCCTCCGGATCCACCTCACAGCGGTCGCCCGACGATCCTCTTCGCGCGGCTCCGGAGACGGTGTCCGGTGTCCGGTGTCGGGTGGGGCAGGGGGCATGGACCCGCCCAGGCCGCCGCGTGGCGGCGGACGGTGGTGCGGTGTGGCGTGGGGCTCAGGGTGGGCAGGGGCGGTTCTGTGGCCGGGGTGCCGGCCGGGACCGGGGATGTTCGATGGCGCCGATCGTGCTGGTGCACGGGATCTTCAACCATGTCCGTGGGGCGACGCCCGAGGCTGCGGCG
The DNA here is from genome assembly GCF_035917235.1 of Streptomyces sp. NBC_01294. NCBI lineage: Bacteria > Bacillati > Actinomycetota > Actinomycetes > Kitasatosporales > Streptomycetaceae > Streptomyces > Streptomyces sp. NBC_01294. The sequence continues at coordinate 8,189,679 of NZ_CP108423.1, read as the reverse complement.
CTGCGGCGGGCGGCGGATTGCCGGCCGAAGCTGGCGGAGGGCCTCGCACGGCTGTCGGTGGAGGTGCCGGAGCTGGTGATGGCCTACTACGCGGATCTGCTGCGGCGGGAGCTGCCCGAGCAGGCGCAGTCGGCCCGGATCGAGGCGGACTTCGAGGATCTCGGCGGCGGGCAACGGGCGGAGGCGGCGGAGTGGCTGATCGCGGCGGGGGCCCCGGTACCGGAGGATCCGCAGAATGTGGGCCTGACGCCGCTGCGGCAGATGCTGGGCTGGCTGGTCGCCGAACGCGCCGGCCGCTTGGGGGCGGCGGCGCGGGAACAGCTGATCGGCCGCCTGGAGCGGACCGTCGTCACGAACCTGCGTGAGGTGGAGGCCTATACCTCTTGGCCGGATCGGCGGCGGCTGGTGCGTGAGCGGGTGGCGGGTGTGATCCGGCGTGAGGCGCCGTCGGTGGTGATCGCGCATTCGCTGGGGTCGTACATCACTTACGAGACGCTGCACGCCTTCCCGGAGCTGGAGGTGGAGCTGCTGGTGACGGTGGGCTCGCCGCTGCGGGTCCCGGCGCTGGCGCGCCGGCTGGATCCGGCGCTGCGTGCGGGCCGCGGGGCACGGCCCGCCGGTGTGAAGCAGTGGGTGAACTTTGCGGATGTCGGCGATGTGGTGGCGGTGCCGCCCAAGCTGGAGGAGGTGTTCCCGGTCGATCAGGACGAGGTGTGAGACAACGGGCTGGGGTTCCACGGGTTCGGCGGGTATCTGGCGAACGGGTTCCTGGCGGCCGCCATCGCTCCGTACGTTTCCTGACAGGACTTCAGCCGCCCCGGCGTCGTGGCGTGACCTGCCGGGCCGGGCTGAACCGGGCCGGGGCAGAGGTGGGGACGGACGGGAAGAGGCGCGCGGTCGAGGGGTCGCCGCCGTCAGGTGGACAGGGGGGTCTTGTGGTGCGGGCATTGGTGGCGGGGGGGTCGGGTGTTTTCCCGAGCCGTATGTCAGCGAGGACGACGAGGCCGACGGCGTCCCAGCCTTCACACCGCTGCCGGCCGTCGCTGAGGCGGTACGGGAGCTGGCCTCTGCCCTGGAGCGAGCCGGTGCCATGATGGGCGGGGACCCGCTGCTGGAGTGTGACGAGGGCGAGTTCATGCGGCGCTGGCGAGAGCTGCGCCGGCACCCCGGTCACGGCGAGCCTCTCGTCGTACATTTCGCCGGCCACGGCATTCAGGCCGGCAGTGGCGGCCTGTACCTGGCCGCATCGGGCGGCGAGGCACGCGAGGACTTGCTCGCCGACACCTGTGTCAGCTTCGGACGGCTTCTGGAAGGAGCCGAGAACTGCGGGCGGCCGGTGCTGTTCCTGCTGGACGTGTGCGAGGCAGGTCAGGCCGTCGTCCAGCAACAGCTCGCCGACCTCGCGGCCCGCCGGCGGCAGGACGCACCACGGAACGTGTGGATCATCGGGGCCTGTACCAGCGGCGCTGTCACCTACGGAGCCCGCTTCAGCACCGCCACAGCCACGATCCTGCACCAGCTGGCCGACGGCGACCTCGACATCACCCCCACGGTGGAGTACGTGCCCCTCGCGGACTTCGCCGTCGCCGTCGACCGTCATCTCGCCCGCACCGACCGCGCCGCCGGACGCCCCCGGCAGACCCTGCTGCTCACCCCGCAGGTGCGTGCGGACCCCGAGCCGCAACCGTTCTTCCGCAACCCCGCACACACCGCCGACCCCCGGGGAGACCTCTTGGCCGGCATGGACCCGAGGCTGCGCGAATTCGCCCTCGGCTGTGCACCCGGCCTGGACCCGCTGCACTTCGCGACCCGCGCGGCCGGCAACCCCACCGCGAACGACATCCTCTTCTCAGGCCGCCGTTCCCCACTGGACCGCATCCAGGCATGGACAGACGCCCCGCGTGCCGGTCAGGAACGGCTCCTGGTGGTCACCGGCGGACCGGGCAGCGGAAAGTCCGCGCTCCTCGGCGTCACCGCCTGCCTGCTCCACCCCGAACTGGACCCCCTCGGCAACCGTGTCGCCCGGGCGGTAGAGCACTTCGACCCCCGGCAACCGGACACCGTGCTCGCCGTCCACGCCCGCCAGCTCACCCTCCGGCAGATCACCGACTCCCTGCGCCACCAACTCCACCACCAGAAGCAGCATGGCACCGGCCCGACCCGCACCGGATCAGGCGGGCCATCACCGCGGTCAGACGGCCCGGCCGGCGCTGAACAGGCAGACACGGCTGAGCTCGTGGCCACACTGCGCGCTTGCGGCGACGTACTCGTGATCCTTGACGCTCTGGACGAGGCCGACGATCCCGCCGCCGTGGTCAACAGGCTCCTCCTGCCCCTCGCCGCCGCCGACACCGGTACGGAGCCCTCCGGTTGCCGCGTCGTGATCGGCACCCGGAAGTGGTGGGACACCCTGCCTGCGCTGCGCCACTATCTGACCGAGTACCCCGATGCGGAACTCGACCTCGATCCCGCCACTGACCATGACCGTCGTGTCCTCGCCTGCGACCTCGAGACCTACTTGCGCGGGCTCCTCCCCCGCCGCCGCTATCCGCGAGACGAAGTCCGCCGCATCGCCGACCGGCTCGCCCAGTACAGCGACCACGGCGCCTTCCTCGTCGCCGCCCTGTACGCCGACCACCTGCTCCACAGCGGCCAGCCGATCGGCTCAGGGCCGCCCTGCACCATCACGGAAGTCTTCGACCTTCACGTCCAGAGCCTGGCCTCGGACGATCCGTGGATCCGGGCCGTTCTCAACGTCCTCGGCCAGGCCCGCGGCCAGGGCATGCCCCTCGACCTCATCCACGCGGCCGCCCTTGCCCAGCAACCTGCCGGCCCAGGCCGGACCACTCCCCCACTCGCCGACACCCGCCGTGCCCTCGCCAAGACCGCCTTCTACCTCCGGACCACCCCCGATACCGACCACCGCCTCCTCTACCGCTACTTCCACCAGGCCCTGACCGACCACGCCAGGCCCCACGCCGACCCCGCCACCGTCCACCGCGCCCTCGTCGCCGGCATCCCCACCACCGAGGACGGCACCCCCGACTGGGCCGACGCCCACCCCTACCTCCTACGCCACGCGGCCGCCCACGCCGCCGCAGCCGGCGGCGACGCTCTCGATCAACTCCTCACCGACCCCTGCTACCTCCTCCACGCCGACCCCGACACCCTCGCCCCTCACCTCCACCACGCACGTACCGAGCAGGGCCTCCTCCACGCCGATATCTACCGCACCACCGTCACCCACGACCCGCGCCGCCACCACGCCGAGGCCCGCCGCGCCCTGCTCGCCCTCGACGCCGCGGCTTGGCAGCAGTCCGGCCTCGCGCGCACCATCACCCACGCCCCGCTCGCCGGGCGGCCCGTTCCTCCGACTCCGGCGTGGGCGACGCGTCAGACCCACGCCGCCCGGCGGCACACGCTCACCGGCCATACAGACGTAGTGCGGGCGGTTGCGGTGGTGGAAGGCCCGGACGGGCCTCTCGCGATCACCGCCGGCGACGACAGGACGGCGATCGTCTGGGACGTGGTCAGCGGCGCCCGGCGCCACACGCTCAGCGGCCACAACGGAGACGTACGGGCCGTCGCGGTGGTGAACGGCCCGAAGGGACCCCTCGCCATCACCGCCAGCAATCACGGGACCGCGATCGTCTGGGATGCCAAGAGCGGTAGGGACGTCTCGCGCACCCACCTGCCGCACGGAGGGATCCAGGTGGCCGCAGCCGGGACCGGCTTCATGCTTGCCTACGGGCGGGAGGTTGCGTACTTCGCATGCCCATGCCCCTGCCCATGCCCATGCCCATGACGAGACAGCGTGCACGATGAACGGTCGCAGCACTGACCACCACTGACCTGGCCCAGTAACCCAGACACGCCGCGGCGGGGCTGCGGGCTTGCAGGCAGCACCCGGCATTCTGGTCTGGAGCTTGAGGGGTTTGAAGCGCGACACCGGGGCATCCCACAACGAGGCCCCGCGTTTGCCAGCGCCTTTGCCAGCCGACAGGAGGCAGCAGTGACCACCTACGTCATCACCGTGCCCGGCACGTTCCTGAAGGACGTCGACGATGCAGCACGCTCCGCGCTGGCCAGGAGGCTGGCCTCGCACCACACCGACTTGAGCGAGGCCGAAGACGTGGAACTGCTCACGGTCCACGAGGACGGTACCTTCTCCGTCCGGCTCGAAGTCGAGGCCTCGAACCGGGCCACGGCCGAGGCCGACGCCGTCCGCCTGGCAGCCGACGCCCTGGAAGAGCTGGGGTTCTCGGAGAAGGACGCGCCCCTGGGACCTCCGGCGGTCACAGGGGTCGACGGCGAGTCCTGAGCAGAACGCCGGGTATCCGGCTACGGGGTCCCCGCCCGGTAGGGCCCTGAAGCGCGCATGACCACTGGCCACTCCCTCAAACCCCTCCCCGGCGAACCGATCAGGCCACGTCGTCCCCTCTCCTCCGCGTGGCCCACGCCACCGGGCGCTGGTTCGCTGCGCGGCCATGCGGGTGACGTACGGGGAATGGGCAGGAGCGGGGAGAGGTTTTCACAGAGTAGGCCTTCCGTCCTGAAGGAGGATGCCGTGGCACTGTCCCGGACCGAGCGTGAGCAGTTCCTCGCCGAACCCCACATCGCTGCCCTCGCCGTGAGCGCGGGCGATGACCGTGCGCCGCTGACGGTACCGATCTGGTACCACTACACCCGCGGCGGCGACATCTGGATCATGACCGGCCGCGACTCCCGCAAGGCCGAACTGATCAAGTCCGCGGGCCGGTTCAGCCTGATGGTCGACCGCGTGGAGCCGACGATCCGGTACGTGTCGGTCGAGGGCCCGGTCGTCTCGACCGTACCGGCGGTGCGCGAGCAGCTGGTGTGGATCTCCTCGCGGTACCTGCCCCCTGAGAAGGTGGACGGCTACGTCGACGACGCGTGGAAGAACCACGGCGAGCAGGTCGTCATCCACATGCGTCCGGCACGGTGGGTGAGTTCGGACCTCGGCCAGGTGTAGACCGGCCGCTGCTCCCGGTGGTGCCGGCCTCAGCTCGGCGAGCCGTCGGCATGCCCGGGCCGAACGGCGTCGGGCAAGCCGCTACCGATGCGAAGGGGACCGACCGACCCGAGCCTCAGGGCCCCTCCCGGACGTCTCCTCTACTGGATGTTCAACCCCACCGGATGCGCGCCGTCCGCCGGACACACGAACACCCGCAACTCCCCGAAGCGCCCCACGGTCAGACCCGGATCACCGCCGCTGTCCACCGTCAGGAACAACCGCATCCCCGCCCCGCACACACCGCAGTCCACCCGCATCCGATTGGTCAGGTGCCAGCTCGGCCACCCTCCGACCTTCCACCCGGGCCTGCAGGCCAGCGTCCGGTGGTACTCCGTCCCCCGGGCCCGCGCCCACGCCTCACCCCGCTCGAACAGCTCCTCCGGTATCTCGTCGCCCGCCGGCAGGTCCACCACCTCCGCCGGATCCAGCACACACGGCCGAGCCACATAGATCCCCTGCGCCCCCGCCGACCGAGGGGCCTCCGCCACGGCCCCCACGTCCGACGACGACCGGAACCTCACCGTCACCGTCGGCCCCCAGTAGAACCGCCCGGCCTGCCGGCTCCGCGTGATCCTGCGGACACCACAACACCTGCACCACATCCGCGCCTCCGGGCCACTCCCACCCCGGCACATCCCGCGCGAACACCTGCACCACGGGCACCATGGGCACCCCGTCACCGACCCCGGCCGGCTCGCACCGCACACGCTCCCAGGACGCCAGGTCAAGGGACCCGCCGTCCATGATGCGGTCCATCAGCTCGGAATCCTCCGCGCCGACCACCGACACCCGCCGTCTCCGGCGCTCCCGCCTCCGACGGTCGATCCCCGCCCAGAGCTCCCGCTCCTCGTCGGTCAGCGCCTCGCGCACCTCGACGAGTCGCGGCTCGCGGCACACGGGCCACGCCTCCTCGACCGGCCACAACAGCGGTCCCCCGATGGAACTCTCCCGCACACCGGGCGTGCCGGCCGTCGGCCGGAGGAGGGTGGCGGAGCGGGCGTAGGGGGCGAAGTCCGGTAGCGCGGCGGTGAGGTCGGTCATCGGGGCAGGCTAGGGCATCTCAGCGAGTGCCACACGCCCACGAGCTCCGCCTTCACCCGACACGGGTTCTCACCGTAGGCAACCACGGCTGCGAACACCGCATCCAGGGCGGCCTGGAGCGGGTCGGCCTCGGCGGCGTCGAGCAACGTACGGGTCAGCACTGACAGTTGCGCCGCCCCCGCGAGGCTGCCTCTCGCTCAACTGGCCCGGTTCTGCGGGACTCTGCCTCGTCGCCGTCGACACGGGGGGGGCGTCGGCAGCGGCTGTCGGGTGGTGGCCTCCGGTGACGCTTGTTCAGGCGGTCGCTAGTAGTGCTTTGTTACCCGGTCTTGTCACGTCGGGTGTTCGGTAGTTCGCTGGTTGTATGAGGGCTGGGGAGCTTGGGGCGGTGCGGGTCCGGTTGGAGGAGTTCGCTTCGGAGGTGTTCGCGCCGCTGGTGCGGCGGGACTGGCTGGAGAAGGGCCAGTTGTATCTGCGGGGCCTGTTGCTGGACGGCCGACGCAAGGTCGATGCAGCCGATGGCCGAACGCCTCGGAATCGATCACCAGCAGCTGCAGCAGTTCATGACGTCCTCGACCTGGCCGGTCGAGGACGTCCAGGCCCGGCTCGCATGGCGGGCCGTGGCCGCGGTGCGGCCCGAGGTCTGGGTCGTGGACGACACCGGCTTCCCCAAGGACGGAACCGCCTCGCCGGGCGTGGCCCGCCAGTACTCGGGCACGCTGGGCAAGGTCGGCAACTGCCAGATCGGCGTCAGCGTCCACGCCGCTTCCGACACGGCCTCCTGTCCGCTGTCCTGGCGGCTGTTCCTGCCGGCTGGCTGGGACGGGCCCGAGGCGGCCGTCCGCCACAAGGCCTGCCGGATCCCCGCCACCGAACACCACCGCCCCAAGTGGCAGCTCGCGCTGGACATGCTCGACGAGCTGTCCGCGATCGGTCTGCGGCCCGCCGCGCTGGTCGCCGACGCCGGCTACGGCGCGAACGCCGACTTCCGTCACGGCCTTCAGGACCGGGGTCTGGCCTACGTCCTGCAGGTCAAGGGCGGGATGACCGCCCATGGTGAGGAGGCCGAGCCGCATCAGCCCGCCTGCAGCGGGCTCGGGCCCCGCCCTCTGCCTCGATACCGCACCCGGCCACGTTCCTTACGCGACCATGTGCTGGCTGCCGGGCGGAGCCGTGGCCGGACGCTGACCTGGCGCAAAGGCTCCAGGGCCGCGATGAGCTCGCACTTCGTGCACCTTCGGGTCCGCCTCGCCGGCCGCCGCCCGAAACCGGCAGCCGACGGGACGATCCCCTCGTCTGGCTGATCGCGCAGTGGCCCGAGGACGAGGCGGAGCCGGTGAAGTACTGGATCTCGAACCTGCCCGCGAACATCCCTGCCAAGGACCTGGTCCGCCTGGCGAAGGCCCGGTGGCGGATCGAGCACGACTACCGCGAGCTGAAGACCGTCCTGGGCCTGGACCACTTCGAGGGCCGCTCGTTCACCGGCTGGCACCGCCACGTCACCCTCGTCACCGCCGCCCACCTGTTCCTGACCGAACAGCGGAGGAGCCCCAAAGCCCCTGCCAGGGCCTGACCCTCTACCAGGCCCTGGACCTCCTCCAACACCTACTCGCCACCTGGACCGGCACCTGCCCCACCTGCCGACAACCCACCCCATGGCAGCCCCACGACACCAGCTAACAAAGCACTACTAGGGCCTGTCCGGCGGATCTTGTGACCGTCGTGGCATCGGGTCGTTGGCATGAGCATGGGGCGGGGAGATTTAGCGCATGAGGAGTGGGCCCGGCTGAAGCCGCATCTGCCGAAGTCCGGGCAGCGCGGCGGCCGGTGGGCCGGCCACCGCAGGGTCATCAACGGGATCCTGTACCGACTGCGCACGGGGGTGCCGTGGCGGGATCTAGCTGCGCGTTTCGGCCCTTGGAAGACGGTGTACGAACGGCACAGACGCTGGTCGGCGGACGGCACTTGGGACAGGATCTTCGCGGCCGTCCTGGCCGACGCCGACGCGGAAGGCCGGATCGACTGGTCGATGGTAAGCGTCGATTCGACCTCCTGCCGGGCCCATCAGCACGCCGCCGGGGCTCGTAGGAAACCGCCACGAGTGCCGGGAAAAGACGCACGCCCCGACAGCACCGCCCCGACGAGGGACTCGGACGCTCCCGGGGCGGTCTGACCTGCAAGATCCACCTCGCCGGTGAGGGTGGACGCCGCCCCCTGGCCCTGCTGATCACTCCGGGCCAGTGGGGCGACGCTCCGCAGCTCATCCCGGTCATGGACCGCATCCATGTCGCCCGCCTCGGCGGCGGACACCCGCGCACGCGGCCCGACCATCTCGGCGGCGACAAGGCGCACTCCTCCCGCCGCAACCGCCGCTACCTGCGACGACGCCAGATCAAGCACACCATTCCCGAACCGAAGAACCAGCGGGCCAACCGCCAACGAAGGGGCAGCAAGGGCGGCCGGCCCGCAGGCTTCGACAAGACGATCTACAAGCGCAGGAACGAAGTCGAGCGGACGATCAACGCGTTGAAGAACTTCCGGGCCGTGGCGACGAGGTTCGACAAGCGCGGCTACGTCTTCCAAAGCACCGTCACCGTCGCCTCGATCCGACTCTGGCTTCGCCCGTGATCTCTGCCGGATCTAGTCGCCGGTCTGGCCGTCGAGCATCTCGCGCAGGATGTCCAGGTGGCCGTTGTGGCGGGCTGTCTCCTCGGTGAGGTGGAGGAGGATCCAGCGCAGGTCGACATGGAGACCGTCGCGGACGGCTCCCTTGGCCTGGGTGTCCAGGCTGTTCCCGGCGACCAGTTCGCGGTAACGGGCGCTCTGTTCGGCGTATTCGTCGAGCAACTGCGTGAGCGGGAAGTCGACGGCGATACGCATCTCGCGGTCGGGGTCCTCATCGGTCCAGGGGCCCTGGTCTTCCTCGCCGAGGAAGACCACCTGGAACCAGTAGTACTCGACCCAGCGGAGATGGTTGATCAATCCGCTCATGGTCATCAGCGGTGAGCCCGGCAGGAGCGCCTTGCGGGCGTTCTCCACCGAGACGCCATCGCACTTGGCGCGGGCGGTGTCACGTGCGTAGTCGAGAAACGTGGTGAGCTGGGTGCGCTCGTCCCACGCGGGCGGCGTGTCGTCGATTCTGGTCATCGCGCGAAGCGTCCCCGATCACGCGACCGATGTCGAAGTATTTTTCGACGGGCCCAACCTGTTCCACCTAGCTCCTTGTCCGGCGGGTCGCTACAGCGATTCAGCGCCGGTGGGCCGCCCGGCATGATCCGCCGGACAGGCCCTAGGCTCGCGCCATGTCTATCGATCTCGGTTTCACATGCTCCTCCTGCGGCGAACAGCACGCAGACCTTCCCATGGCCTACTCTGCCATGGCTCCTGACGACTGGGACCCCAGCTTCGAAAGTGATCCGGACAGCATGTTGTCGTCCGACCAGTGTGTGATCAAGGGCCAGCACTTCTTCGTCAGAGGGATGATCGAGATACCGGTGATCGGCAGCCAGGACGTCTTCTCGTGGGGCGTCTGGGTCTCTCTGAGCAGGGACAATTTCGCCCGTGCTCTCGAGGTGTGGAACACGGAGGGCCGTGAAGCCGAGAAGCCGTACTTCGGCTGGCTCAGCACCGAGCTCGCGCTCTACTCCGAGAGCACCACCAACCTCAAGACCAACGCCCACACGCGACCGGTGGGCAAGCGCCCTTCCATCGAGCTGGAGCCCAACGAGCACCCGCTCGCCGTCGAACAGCGCACCGGGATCACGCAGGACCGTGTGCGTGAGATCGCCGTGGCGGTGCTGCATCCGGCCTGAGTCACCTCATGTCGTCGTCGGAACACCGGTCGTAGGCGGGTGGGCCCTTCCCCGACGGGTGCCGGGGGATATCCCCCCTTCCGATCCTGGGGTGCATCGGATGGTCTCCGCCCGTCGGGCGGACCTAGCGTTCCGCCATGACTTCGACTTCACGCTCGCGCCTCTCCGTGGTACTGGCCACGGCCACCGCCTGCTGCTCGCCGCCACGGCGGCGAGCGCCGTGGCCCGACCCCCGGGTTCCTCCGCCGCAGACCAGTTACGCCGGGACACCGAGGCGATCCACGCCCTCGGTGTCAGCGGCGTGCAGGCCCGCACGGTCGCACCAGGCGGTCGGCAGTCGGTCGCCACGAGCGGCACGGCCGACCTGCGCACCGGCCGCCCGGTCTCGTCCAACGGGTACTTCCGCATGGCCAGCACGTCCAAGACGATGGTCGCCACCGTGGTCCTCCAACTGGAGGCGGAGGGCAGGCTCTCCCTGGACGACACCGTCGACCGCCGACTGCCAGGAGTGGTGCGGGGGAACGGCAACGACGGCAGCCGGATCACCCTCCGCCAACTGCTCCAGCACACCAGCGGCATCCACGACGACCTGCCCGGATACACCACACCGGAGGAATACCGGCAGCAGCGCCACGACGTCCACAGCCCCGAGCAGCTGGTTGCCCGAGCCATGGCCCACGCGCCGAACTTCCCGCCCGGTGAGGGCTGGGAGTACTCCAACACCGGCTACGTCCTGCTGGACATGATCATCCGGATGGCCACCGGTCAACCAGCCCACCGGGAGATCGAAGACCGCATCCTGCGCCCGCTCGGCCTCGACCAGACCCGGTGGATGGGCACCTCGCCCACCCTGCCCCGTCCGCACGCCCGGGCGTACCAGCTCTTCGGCCCCGGTTCCGTGGTGGACGTCACCGAACAGATACCGGTGGACCACCAGAACCTTTCGTGGGTCACGACCACACCGGACGAGAACGACTTCTTCCGCGCCCTGCTCGGGGGCCGCCTGCTGCCGAAGGGTCAACTGGCCAAGATGAAGCAGACCGTCCCCGTGAGCGCGGAGGTCCAACAGCTGTGGCCCGGCGGCCGATACGGGCTCGGCCTGGTTGAACGCCCCCTGACCTGCGGGGGAACCTACTGGAGCCACGAGGGCGGCGACGGCGGCTACATCACCCACAACGGCGTCACCGACGACGGCAAGCGAAGCGCCGTCGTCTCCATGTCCGAGGCACGCGGCGACACCCCGGAGCACATACTGGCCCAGGAGGGCGCGGCCGGCACCCTGATCGACAACGCGTTGTGCGCCGGGGGCCGCGGCACCTCGTGAGCGAAGGCGTCCCCCGAGTCGGCCATGGCGGCCCCTTGGAGGCGCGTAGCGGTCGGCGGTCCCGTCGGGGCCAGGTGATCCATGGGGTCGGGGTCGAGGGGGGCAGGGCGGGATCACCTGGTGGACGATCCGGCGGGCAGTGGAGGGACCACGACCACTTGGACGGAATGGTGACTTCACGTCCTGGGTCCGTAACGGTCCCACGGGAAGGGGATTCCAGCGATTCCGCCGGGCACAACCGAATGGTCGACCACACGTTTCGAGCCAGGTGAAGGCACACGGGGGCTACCATGCGCACTGCCCGCAAGAGCTGGAAGACCTACGCCCTTGGGGTCCCGGCCATCGCCGCGCTCCTCTCGTCCACGGCCTGCCAGTCCGGCGGCGCGGACGACGGCAAGAGCCCCACCGCCTCCGGCAGCCCGAGTGCGACCGGCGTCCCCACGCCCTCCGGTACGCCGAGCACGGCCGGCACCGCCCAGCCCGGTGGCGGCGGTACGACCGGCCCCTCGCAGAGCCCGGGTGGCGGCTCGGCCGGCCCCGGCGGCGGTGACACCACCATCGCGGCCTGCAATGACAACGACCTCTCGATCGACACGTCGGGGTGGCGACAGGATTCGGGCCAGCACCTCCTCATCACGGCCACCAACTTCACCGACAGGGCCTGCACCCTCTACCACTACCCGTACGTCCGCTTCGGCACCGACATCGGAGCTCCGGTCAGTCCGATGGAGTCCGAGCCGCGGGCCATCGCCACGATCGGGCCGAAGGAGAAGGCGTATGCGGGCCTGTTCGTCTTCGGGCCGGCCAGAAGACGACGAACGTCACATCGTTCTCCCTCGGCTACCAGGACCGCGCCCCCAACAGCAACACGGATGTGGCACCGCTCGACATCAGGCTGTCGGACGAGGTCGAGTCCCTCACCGTCGGCCCCACGCCCCGGGTCACGTACTGGAACACCGATCTCCGCGCGGTCGAGGACTTCCTGTTCAGGTCGGGCAACAGCTAGGAGCTCCCTCATCGGGGGCCGGGCGCTGCCGCTGGGCCGAGCAACCGGGGGGAAGCACAACGGCGGTGGAGCCGCGGTTCGATTTCGGGTGTGAGACTTGTGACTCATCACATACGAGTCCGACCTGCGCCTGCTCGCCGGGCTCCGCGTGGCCGGGCTCCTGGTCGGAGGACATTTTCGTGGCGAGGGGCAGGCAGCTGGCCGTGGTCACGAACGGCGAACGCGCGATGGTGGTCCTGACGGATACCGATGGCAGCCCCTGGGAGCACCTCGTCGATCCGCACGCCGACAGCAGCTCTGGGCGCTATCCACTGTCCAACGGGCAGATCGACACATACGCCGACCGTGACACCGTCACCTTCGACCTTGCGTGCCGTGCCGTCGCGCACTTCATCACCCACGCAACCTGGCCCGCCGACGTGAGCATCGAGGACGACCGCAGCTCCTGACCCGGCGCGCCGGGTTCCGATCGGGGGCCGGGCGGTCGATACACAATCAGCCGGCGACCGGACCTGGGCCGAGCGTTCGCCGAGTGGATGGGCGGCGCCCTCCGGGGGCACCCTGCGGGTGTCACGTCCGTGACGGCCCCGGACTCCTCTCCAACCTCAGCTGCGGGGCCGAGCTCCCGTCCCGGGCTCTCCCGTGGAGCCAGATCGCGGAGTTCGCAGTGGACCTGCACGTCATGGTCGTGCTCGCCGTCGTCATCGTTGATGTCGAACTGTCGTGCTCGGCACGCAGGAAGACGAGGGCTTGCTCTCTCCGCGGTCCATTGCGCACGCCGGCCCTCCTCACTTCGTGAATCAGCACCTTGACGTCGTGGGGCGGGTCGTCGGGGGCGGGGTCGCGGCGGATGCCTTCGGATTCGGCGAGCTCGTGGCGGACGGCGACCGCGTGTCACTGCGGTAGATGCCGGTGCGGCGGCCGAGTCCGGCCTGGCCGGCCGCGCCGGCCTCGGCGAGGGCGACCAGTGCGGCGAAGTGTCCCTTGTGCGCGCCCTCGGCGGCCAGACACTCGCCGACGAGGCGGTCAGCGACGGCCACAGACACCGGCGTGCAGCCGGGCCGGTGGGGGGCGCGTTCGGGAGGCGGGAGGCGGGGTCGGGTTTATGGCGGCCTCCCCCTCCCCCCTTGCGTTAGTGCTACCAACGATCTAGCCGCGTTAGTGGCACGAACGTTTGGGCTGCGAATGAATCTTCCTGGAGGGAAGAACCGTGATCAAGCCGTTCCGCATCGACATCCCCCAGACCGACCTCGACGACCTGGCCGACCGTCTCTCCCGCACCCGTTGGCCCAACGAGGTCGCCGACGCCGGGTGGGACTACGGCTTCCCGCTGGCGCGGCTGAAGGAGCTGGCCGCGTACTGGCGCACCGGCTACGACTGGCGTGCGCACGAGGCCGAGCTCAACGGGCTGCCGCACTTCACCACCGAAATCGACGGCCAGAAAATCCACTTCGTCCACGTCCGGTCGGCGAAGCCGGACGCGCTCGCGCTGATCCTCACCCACGGCTGGCCCGGTTCGTTCCTGGAGTTCCTGGACGTGATCGAGCCGCTGTCGCGCGACTTCCACCTGGTGATTCCGTCCATCCCGGGTTACGGCTTCTCGGGGCCGACCCACCAGCGCGGCTGGGACAGCGTCCACGTCGCGCGGGCCTGGGCCGAGCTGATGCGCCGTCTCGGGTACGAGCGCTACGGTGCGCAGGGCGGCGACTTCGGCGCGGGCATCTCGACGGCGCTCGGCGCGGTGGCACCCGAGCAGGTGGTCGGGGTGCACCTCAACTACCTGCCGACGCGGCCGGACCCGGACGCCGACGTCGAACTGTCCGCAACGGATGAAGCCCGGCTGGACAAGGTCAGGCAGCTGATGGCGAACCGCCCGCCGTACCAGGCCCTGCAGGCCACCACCCCGCAGACCATCGGCTACGCGCTGACCGACTCTCCCGTCGGCCAACTGGCCTGGATCGCCGAGCGCTTCGCGCAGTGGACCGACCCCCGCTCGACGATCAGCGACGACCGGATGCTCACCGACGTCTCGCTGTACTGGCTGACCGCCACCGCCGCATCCTCGGCGCGGCTGCACCGCGAGACGCCGCGGCGGACCGAGCCGCGCCCGGTGCCGGTGGGCGTGGCGGTGTTCGCGCACGACATCACCCAGTCGGTGAGACCGCTGGCCGAGCGGTTGTACGACATCAGGCACTGGTCCGAGTTCGACCGCGGCGGGCACTTCGCCGCGATGGAGGTGCCGGAACTACTCGCCGAGGATGTCCGGGGTTCTTCCTGACCAGCATCAAGGACGACGATCAGGTCGCCACCGGCTGAGACGCACCGCCGGCCGCCGCCGCGAACGGCCCGGCGCACGGAGAACGCCCAGGCGGAAGACCCTGCCGAGCAGGCCGCTCGTATCCGCCGCTCGTTCCGGGCCGGGTCAGACGAGATCCGCGATGGTCGTCGCCCATGCGTGGGACATGGCCGTGCTGCCGCTGCCGCCCGCAGCGCCTCGAACGTGTAGAAGTACGTGTTCCCCTGCGCTGCCGTGTCGTCCGTGTAGTTCCTGGTCTCGGTCGGCAACAGCCCGGCGTGCAGCGGTTCGTACGCCTCGGTGGACGGGTTCCACCTGCTGACCCGATAGCCGACGATCGGGTCGCACAGCGAGGTGTCGTGGCATCCCCACGAAACGACGAGCCTGCTCGGTCCGGTGATCATCGTGGCGTAGGACCCGCCGTTGAGGAGCCCGGTGGTGACGACGGTCACGGACGGACGAGGTCCAGCTCGGTGGCCGTGACCGTGGCGACCGTCGGATCGTCGAGCCGCAGCCGGTTGTCCCAGCGGTCCTTGGCTATCACGGCGTAGACGTAGGTCTCGCCGTCGGGGATGGACGGGCAGAGCATCGCCTGCGGGTCGGACGTGCCTTCCGAACAGCTTTCGAGCCAGCGGACCGTGCCGTCGGGCTGACGTACTCCGCGCCAGGCGAAGTACGAGGCGATGTCGTCCTCTGCCGGAGCGTCCCAGCTCAGCAGCATGCCGTCGTTGCGTGGTGTGGCGCGCAGGCCGGTGACCGGGCCGGGGGCCACGCGGTCGCCGCTGCGGACGGTGACGGGGGCGGACAGCGCCGACTCGCTTCCGGCCGCGTCCACCGCGGTGACGGCGTACGTGTAGTGGGCGCCGGGGGTCATGCCCTGGTCGGCGCGCATGCGGTCGTACGCGGAATCGGTGTTCACGCAGGATACGCGGGTTAGCGTGGCGGGGTCGAGGGTGGTGCCCGGAGAGCGGTACAGGCGGAAGTGGCCGCCGTTCACCCGGTCGTTGTCGAAGGAGTCCGGCATCTTCCAGGAGACCCGGGTCTCGGACGCCTGGACGTAGGTGGTCAGGTCCGTCGGGGCCTGCGGGGGCGTCCGGTCGACGCCGTCGCCGATCACGGTCGCGGAGAACGCCGACGGGTTGCCCTTCGCGTCGAGGGCTCGGACGCGGTAGTGGCGGGGGGCGTTGGCGGGCGTGAGGTGGTCGTCGTACGACGGCTGGGTGGTCGTGCCGAGCAGCGTGTACGGGCCGGCCGACTGCGCGGCCCCGTACACCTCGTACCGGGCGGCATCGGCCACGGGCTGCCAGCGCAGCAAGGTGGTGAACCTGTCGCCTGTGGCCGTCAGGCCGGCCGGGGCTGCCGGGCCGGTCCGGTCCAGGGAGGTCGCCGACACGTCGAGGCTGCCGCGGGACTCGCGGCCGCCCTTGTCGACGGTGCGGACCTCGTAGAAGAAGGTCTGGCCGGTGGCCGGCAGCGCGTCGGTGAAGGAGGGGGCGGTGAGCAGGGCGGAGCCGCTGGCCTTGGACCAGCTCGTGGTGGCGAGCCGACGGTACACGCGGTAGCCCGCGAGGTCCGTTTCCTTGCTCGCGGTCCAGCGCAGGGTGGCCTGGCCCGTCATCGCGTCGTACGTGGCGGACAGGCCGGCGGGCGTCGCCGGGACCGCCTCCACCCACCGGTCGAACAGGCGCCCGGCGGGCGGGCGGGCGCCACGCGGTGTGGCGGAGATCGTGGAGGGTGCGACGGAACCGGGGTGTTGCCGGCGGTATCCGGGCTGTCGGTGACGTCGTCCGCGGAGAGCGTGACGGGCGGGTGGCGGCGGTCGCCGGGGTGGCGACGAGGACGCTGCCGACCGTGGTGAGGAGGGCTGTCGTGGCCAGCGCGCTCAGCCGGGTACGAGTGGTCACAGACGAAGGGCCTTTCCAGGACCCCGGCGACATGCCGGGGCTGCTCCGTGAGGAGGTGAAGGTGGCGTGGGAGAGGGCGGCTACGGTCGGGCCCGTGGGGTCGATCCTCCGCCGGAGGGGACTTTACCTTCCGGCATGCGCATCCGAACAGCGGGTTTGGTGGAGGGGTGTTCCAGGGACTCCGGGGAAAGGGACCCACTCGGCCAAATCCCCGCAGACCAGATTCCCGGCGACCTCAGCCCTCCGGAGCCATGCGACCGGCGCGGGGAACACCCGGCCGCCGCAACCCTCACGAAGGGGAGCAATGAGCAACGACCTTCACCGGGACCGGGAGCAGTACCCGGGCCGGGACCGGCTGGTGCCCGCGAGGACCGAAGTCGCATCGAGTGGAGAAGGGATCCGGGTACCGGGTACCCGGTACGGGGAGTATGGGGTGCCGGTCCGCCGGTCCGCCGGTCCGCCGGTCCGCCGGTCCGCCGGTCCGGGGGCCCGCGGCAGGGCAAGGGCCGTCAGGTGCGCGTGCACACGTGGATCGACATGGATCCGGAGAGATCCATGTGGCGGATGCGCAGTTCGCTTCCGTTGTAGGCGGCTTCCAGCTTGCCGAACATGTCGTTGGCGCCCAGCGGGTACCAGGGCAGGGAGAGCGCGACCCGGTCGTCCACGGTGTCGGGGACGCGCTCGGCGAAGGACACGTCGGTGCCCTCGCCCTCCCCCTTGGGGCCGGTGAGCACCTGGATGTCGAGGCGGCCTCGCTGGTGGCTCCACCGGCCGTTCCAGGTGCCGGCGGGACCCGACCAGACGATGCTCCAGGTGCCGTCGGCGCCGGCGACCGCCTCTGCCGTCGCTCTTGCGTCCGCCCTGGCCACCGGGGAGGGTCGACCGGATCGCCCAAGTGCCCTTCACGAATTCCGCGAAGGCGCGCCCCACGACACCGCTCGCAGCGGACGCGGAGGACGTGGGGGACGTGGCGGACGTGGGGGCAGCCGGGGAGTGCGAGAGCGAAGGGGAAGGGGAACCGGACGGGGCAGGCGACGAGGACGGTGGGGCGGCCGGTTTGTCCTTGCCGGTGCAGGCGGCCAGCGGTGTGGCGCCGACCCCGACCGCCAGGTACCGCAAGGTGTTGCGCCGGCCGATGAGTCTCGTCGCCGTTCGGATCTCGCGTGTGTTCATCGGGTCCCCCGCCTCGGTGCATTTGGATCTTGAACCGAGTCTACGAGGTCACCGCCCCCGCCGGACGCCGAGCCGTGTCAGTGCGGCATGGCCGCATGCTCCGACTGAAGGGTGCGCAGGAGGTCGAAGGCAGGGCCGTCCACCGGGCGCTGGGTGTTGCCGAGGGCGATGACGGCAAGCCGCTTCTCGGGTCGAAGCCGACGAAGGAGGAGAAGCCCCCGGTCCCTCCGTTGTGCCAGACCTGGAGGTGGGAGCCCTGCCGGGGGTGGAGGCGGTGAGCCATCCAGCCGAGGTGCACCCAGGCGAAGGGGCTCGTACGGTGCTCGACCGAACGGCTCAGGCGGATCGCCTCGGCGAGCTCTGCGGGACCGCCGTCCAGCTGGGCCCGTACGAAGGCCACCAGGTCGGTCGCGGTCGACCGCAGGCCGCCCGCTCCCACCAGGTCGGCGAGGTGCCACGGTGCGGCGGGGCGCCCGCGGCGGCCGTGACCCTGCGCGGAGCGTTCCGAGCGGGTGCCGTCCACCGTCACGACGGTGTCGGTCATGCCCAACGGGGCGCAGATCTCGCGGGTGATGAGGGCTTCGTACTCCGTGCCGGCCCGGCGGGCGAGGGCCAGCCCCAGCAGCCCGGCGCCGAGGTTGGAGTAGCGGAACCGTTTCCCCGGCGTGGTCCCCAGGCGCGTCCTGGCCAGCCCCGACAGCAGGACGTCGGCCGTGCAGTCGGCGTACGGATCCGGCTTCGACGGGCGCAGCAGAGCCTGGAGGAGCATGCCTCGGGGCAGTCGCGGCAGGCCGGAGGTGTGGGTGGCCAGATGCTGCAGGGTGATCTGACGGCCGTCCCGTGACGGTACGGCCGTCCCGTCGGGCAGCAGATCGCCGAGCGGCTCGTCCAGGCCCACCGTGCCGGCGGATGCCAGGCGCGCCAGGGCCAGGGCGGTGAACGACTTGGTCACCGAGCCGATCTCGAACAGGGTGTCGGGGCCGGGGGCACGGCCGTGGTCCGCGCCGGTGCTGCCGGCACCCCGGATCTCCACGGCGTCTTCCGCCACGACGGCCACTACGGCGCCGACGCGCTGCTCGGCCAGCCGGTCCGCGGTCTGCTGGGCGAGGGTTCCAAGTTCTTGTGCCATGACGGCCATCATGGCTGCGTCCCTCGCGCTACTGGTGCGCCCTGATGATGATTTCCGGCCGTCGGCACTCCGACCTGAGCAGTACGACGAGGCGATGACGGTGGGTCACCCGCGGTCGGGACCACGTGGACGATCTGCCCCTCGGCGGGCCACTGGCCGCGGGCCAGTAGATCCTGATCAAGCGGTGCGAGATCCGATGAGCCAACGACGACCACGGCGCCGCAGCGGGATCCGGGACCGTCCGGCGCCCTCTGGTCCCGCCAAGCAGGCGAGCGGGCGAGCAGGCGAGCAGGCGAGCAGGCGAGCAGGCGAGCAGGCGGCGTCTACGGGGTCTGCGCCGGGGTGAGTTTCGTGAGGATCAGCAGGGTGTCGACGAGGTCCTCGGCGGGGGCGCCGGTGGCCAGGCGGCGCAGTTGCTGTCCGAAGACGAGGGCGACGGCCGCGGCGGCCAGGCGTTCGGGGTCCGGCACGCCGAGTTGGGTCAGGATCCGGGTGGCCAGCAGGTCGTAGGCGGCGAAGCACTCGGCTGCGGCGGCACGCAGCCGTTCGTCGCGGCCGGCTTGGACGTACAGCTCGAAGGGCGCGATGTGGCGGCTGTCGAAGCCGTTGCCGCCCGCGACCTGCGCCACCACCTCGGCCGCCTGTCCGATGTCGAAGCGCTCGTCGGAGCATGCGTCGGCGAGCTGTGTGAAGTGCCGGGTCTCCTCGGCCACGAAGTGCAGCAGGCTCTCGCGCAGCAGCTCGTGCTGGGTGGCGAAGTGGTAGGTGACGGAACCGAGGGAGACTCCGGCCTCCTTCGCGATCCGCCGGTTGGTGACGGCGGCGATGCCGTCCTGCCCGATGATCCGCAGTACGGCGTCGATGATGCTCTGGCGGGTGTCGGAAGCATGGGGCATGGCGTCATTCTGCCCCATCGGCGGGTACGACTGCCCTGGCAGGGCTGGGGCGTTGGCGGCGGACGCGGTGTGGACAAGGGGCGGAGTCATCCCTACTGTTCGTTCGAACGAACAGCCGAAGGCCGCACCGGGAGTTGTCATGGACATATCTGGATCGAACGTTCTCCTCACCGGGGCAACCGGAGGCATCGGCTCCGCACTTGCCGCGCACCTGACCTTGCAGGGGGCCCGCCTCACCGTCACCGGACGGCGGGAGGAGGCCCTCAAGGCCACCGCGGACGCCTGCGGCGCCCGCACCGTGGTCGCCGATCTGGCCGTCCGCGCCGATGTCGTCCGCCTCGCCGAGACCTGCGCCGAGGCGGACGTCCTCGTCGCGAACGCCGCGCTGCCCGCCAGCGGCGACCTTCTGGACTACACCGAGGAGCAGCTCGACCGCGCCCTCGACGTCAACCTTCGCGCGCCCATCCTGCTCACCCGGCTGCTCGCGGCGCACATGGCGGCCCGCGGCCGCACGGCCACATCGTGCTGGTCGGCTCCATTTCCGGCAAGGCGGCGACCAAGTCGACCTCCCTGTACAACGCGACGAAGTTCGGGCTGCGCGGATTCGCCCTCGCCCTGCGCCAGGAGCTCAGGGGCAAGGGGGTGGGAGTGTCCCTGGTCCAGCCCGGCTTCGTCCGCGACGCGGGGATGTTCGCCGCTACCGGTGCCGCCACGCCGAACGGCATCAGGACCGTCACGCCCGACCAGGTCGCCGCCGGCGTCGTACGAGCCGTCCGCCGCGACAGGTGCGAGGTCAATGTCGCGCCACTGGAGCTGCGGCTGCTGAGCGCGATCGCCGGGCAGTTCCCCGGGTTCGCCGAGCGGGTCCAGGCCCGGGCGGACGTCGACGGCTCCGTGCGGCAGATCGTCGACGCCCAGCGATCGAGCCGTTAGGCGGGGCGAGCGCCGGTGCTCCCGCCGCCGGGCCACCGCCGGGCGACCGCCGGGCAGGAGCACCGCTCGCCCCGACTCCCCCACCCTCGTACGGATCCGCCCGCGCCCGCACGCCTCCGCACCCACGCGCCTTCGCACCCGCACCCCGCACGCCTTCCCTGCCACCTCACGTGAACGGAGAGCACGGCTGTGCCGAGTGAACACCTCCCCAAGGACGCGCCCGACCCCAACCCGCATGTCGAGCGCAGGTCCCTGCTCCGATTAGGGGCCCTGCTGGCCGCGGGCGGAGCCGCCGCGCTGGTTCCCGCACCGATCGCGCACGCCACGACGCGGGGCCAGGGGACCGACGCGGTGACCACCACCTACCGCGGCCACTCCCCCTACGGCAACGACCAGTGGGCGTACGTCGCCTTCGACGTCCCCGCCGGAGTGCAACGGATCTCCGTCTCCACCTCCCACGACGCCTCCGCCGGCATCCTGGATCTCGGCATCTTCGGCCCGTCCGGCTTCCGCGGCTGGTCGGGCGGCGAACGGTCCGGGTTCGCCCTCTCCGCGGCGGAAGCCACCCCCGGCTACGTGCCCGGGCCCGTCGAGCCCGGAAAGTGGTCCGTCATCCTCGGGCCGATGGTCGGCAGCGCCGCCGGAATGGCCTGGCAGGTCGACGTCACCCTGCACCACGGAGACCCGCTGCCCCAGGCCCCGTACGACGTCCTGCCGACCTCGGTGGCGGGGCGGGGGCCCGGCTGGTACCGGGGCGACCTGCACCTGCACAGCGTGCACTCCGACGGGAAGCGCACGGTGGACGAGATCGTGGCGGCCGCCCGCCAGGAGGGGCTGCACTTCATCGCCACGTCCGACCACAACACCAGCTCCACCGGCGTGACGTGGCGCGGCAACGTCCCGACCGACCTGCTGGTCATCAACGCCGAGGAGGTCACCACCCGCCACGGCCACTGGCTGGCCGTCGGCCTGCCGCAGGGCGAATGGGTCGACTGGCGCTACGGCCCCGCGAACCAGGGGGCCTTCGAGGGCCACGCCCGGCGCGTGCACAGTCTGGGCGGACTGACGATCGCCGCCCATCCGCTCACGCCGGCACCGGGATCCTTCTGGGAGTTCGGCCTCGACCGCGTGGACGCGCTGGAGGTGTGGAACGGACCGTGGACCCTGGACGACGCCGCCAACATCGCCGCCTGGCACGTCATGCTCTGCCTCGGCAAGCGGGTCGCCGCCGTCGGCAACAGCGACGCCCACAGCCACGGGGACGCCGTCGGCCGGCCGCACAACGTGGTGTACGCCTCCGGCCTGTCGACGCCCGCCGTGCTGGACGCACTGCGTCTGGGCCGGTCGTACGCCGTCGAATCCGCGGCCGTGACCGTGGACTTCACCGCGCGCGCCGGCGGAGCGGTCGCGGGGCCCGGCGAGGAACTGCCGCTGTCGTTCTTCGACGCCGTCGACGTGACCCTGAACGTGACGGGCGCCCCGGACAGCATCGCCACCCTGTACACCGAGTGGGGCATCATGGCCGCCACCTGCATCGACGGCAGCGGCAGCGGGCAGCTGCGCTGGCGCGGCTGGGGCAAGGCCTCCCTGTTCGCCCGGGCCGAGGTGCGCCGGCCCAAGCCCGCCTCCACCACGCTGGACCAACTGGTGGCCCTCACCAACCCGGTGTGGTTCTACTCCGCGCAACTGCCCCCGTACGACGTCGAACGGCGCGCGCTCTTCCACACCGAGCGCCGCCGCGACGGGTCGTGGAGCAGCATGCGCCGCGCTGCCGGGCGCCACCGCCGGCGCCGCTTCGTTCACGGGGATCCAGAGCGCCGTGGCGGGCATGCCGGACGGCTCCGTCGTGGTGCTGGGCATCGCGCCCGACAACGGCCTGTGGCTGACCACCGTACGGGGTGCGGTCACGCTCCAGCCCTGGCAGCGGGTCGCGGGACCGGACGGCTCGGCCGGCTTCACCGTCCGGGAGGCGGACGTCGCGGCCTTTCCCGACGGCACCTGCCAGATCGTGGTGACGGCCATGGACGGCACCGCCTTCCACCAGCAGCGCCGCGCGGACGGCGGGCTGCAGGGGTTCCGACCCCTGTCCGGCTTCACCTCGAAGAGCCGCTGGGGTGCGACGAAGGTGTCGATCACCGCCATGCCCGACGGGTCCGCCCAACTGCTCAGTTACGGCACGGACGGTGCCATGTACCACTGTGCTCGCGGGCGGGACGGTGCGTGGACGCCCTGGGGACGCCTGGCCGGCTACAACGGGGCCCCGACGTTCTCGGGTCCTGCCCTGGCGATCACCGGGATGCCCGACGGTTCCTCCCAGGTCCTCGCGATCGGGCTCGACGGGCTGGTGTACCACCAGCTGCGGCGGCCGGACGGTTCCTGGACCGGCTTCCGGCCCCCGCGGGGCGTCACCACCGCCACCATGGGGGCCAGCGCCATCGGCATCACGGGGACGCCCGACGGCTCCGCCCAGGTCGTGGCGGTCGGGCTCGACGGACGGCTCTGGCACAACGTCAGGAAGCCGGACGGCTCGTGGACGCCGTTCGCCCGGATACCCGGCCCGAACGGGAAGGACCCCTTCCCCGCGGGGCAGGTCCGCATCACCGCCCTGCACGACGGCACCACGCACCTGGCGGCCATCAGCGCCGGCTAGGCGTGTCTTTCGGACCCTGCCGTCGATCGGATCGGCGAGGCCTTCGAGGGGTTCGAGGCGTTCGAGTCCGAGGCCCGCTCGCCCCCGACGGGGTCAGGGCATCTCGTCGGGGTCGCAGCTGGCCCTGCGCAGCCCGATCGTGCGCAGGGCCCGCATCAGGGCTTCGGAGTCTCCCTCGCGCACGACGTGGACGGCTCCCTCGGCCGCGAGGACCGACACCGCGCGGGGCACGTGGGCTGCGGACGTCCGCAGCACCACCCCGCTCGGGGGGTCCAGGGCGCGCACCCCGTGGAACACGCGCAGGACGTCCGGGTCCGCGTCGAGACGGTCGATCCTGGCGGGCAGGGACAGGACGGTGATGTCGGGCAGCAGGACGCGGGCGTGCGCCAAGGCGACGGCGGCGTCGTGGGCATGCGAGACGACCCGGAAGTGCGGGTTGCGCTGGATGCCCGAGCGGAGCAGCTCCAGCTGCTCGCCGTCGGGCACGCCGACCACCAAAACGGTCATCACCTGTTCCATCATGCGTTCCGGTACGCCGCGAGGCGACCCGTGGCACGGAGACCGCGACGGGCCTCGCACCTCCCGCACCTCCCACGCCGGCCCGGGCGCGGTCTACGAGGCCGGGCACCGCGCGGGTACCAGCGGCCCGGGGTGCAATCCGCATGCGGGTCCCGTCCCACACCACGGTTTCCGCGGGCAGGATCAGCAGACCGGCCTCGCCGTCGGCCCAGGCCGCCCCGACGCGCCGCACCTGGACGGCGGCGCCCGCCGTTGCCGGCCATGTAGACGGTCGGGTCGACCTCCCAGCCGCGCTCGGCGAGCCACTCCTCGAGCTGTGCCATGGCCGAAGAGGTGTCGCCCCGCGCGGCCACGCGTACGTGTTCTCGTTCTCGTTCTTCTCGTTCTCGTCGTCCATGCCCTGTCCCCCCGTTGTGGTCGGTCGTCCGACCACGAGCGATGTTCTCAGGTGGCACCGACGGCGGCCCCGCGATTTCACCCCCGTCCTGCCCGACCACCTGCCGACACAAGGGAGCATCTCCTGGGATTGAACGATTTTCTTGCCGAGTGCCCTGGGAAAGTCATCCCGGAAACGCCGAGTGTCACGGTTCCGATGTTTCCCCTCGGCTCGGTGCCGCCTCGCGTGTCGGCTCTGCTCGGCTATCGGGCCAGAGCGAAGGTCCCGGCGGCGACGGCTCCGCCCACCGCGGCGCCGACCAGGACTTGGGCGAGGGTGTGGTCCCTCAGCTCCACCCGGGACCAGCTGACGACGGCGACCAGGAGGGAGGCGAGGAGCACCCAGGGCCCGTAGGTCATGGCGAGCATGGCCACGCTTCCGCAGGACACGGCCGCGTGCACGCTGATCTTCCAGGCAGGGGTCACGGCGAGGAGGGCGGCCAGGGTGACCAGCATGGCCACGATCAGCGCGATCATCGTTCGGGGGGCACCGAAGGCCCACAGCAACAGGATGCCGGTGGCGACCGAGGCGACGACGAAGGCCATCACGATGATGCGCTGCTGCCTCTGGCCGACGTGCCGGTCGGCCCAGCGGCCGCGGCGGATGCCGTACGTGATGAAGGCCAGAGGGATGACCGCGGCGAACAGGCAGCCGAGCAGACCCCATCCGATGCCGGCGAGGCGGCTGTCGTGCCAGCCGATGAGGAGGGTGTCGGCGATGATCCAGGTCTTGGGATCGAGCCCATCGGTGATCAGGCGAGCGGCCCGGGACTCGTTCCGGGACTCATGGGGCCGGGTGATCGTGGTCGTCACGCCGTGAGCCTCAGCTGCCGGTCAAGGAGCGGTCGAGGAGGGGCAGCAGGCGCTCCCAGTGGCGCTGCAGCGCGGAGGGGTTGAAGGCGTCGGTGTCGGACATGGTGAAGCCGTGGACGGTGCCGGGGTAGACCTCGCACGTGTAGCCGACACCTGCGGCATCCAGGGCCTGGTCGAGCTCACCGATGGTCTCGGGCGACATGTCGTTCTCGGCGAGGCCGAGGTGGACCTGGGCGGTGAGCGCGGAGACGAGGCGGTGCGGGCTGTCGGGTGCGTCGGTGACCAGGGGGCTGGGGTGGAATCCGGCGACGGCGGCCACCTGGTCGGGGTGGGCCGCTGCGGTGCGCATCGCCAGCACGGCGCCCATGCAGTAGCCGATCACCGCGACCGGACCGGAGCTGACCTCGGGCTGGGTGGTGAGGAACCTGAGGTACGCGTCGGCGTCGCTGAGGGCACGTTCCGTGGTGTGCGCCTCGATCAACGGCATCAGCCGGGCGAAGACCGCGGGCCGGCTCTCGTTTCCGATGTGCTCGGGGAGTTCGATCACCGGTGCCGGGCCGTGCCGGTAGTAGAGGTGGGGGACGAGGACGTAGTACCCGTGCCCGGCCAGTTCGCGGGCCATCTCCCTCAGCACGGGCCGCACGCCGAACGCGTCCGTGTACAGCAGCACCCCCGGATGCCTCTCGCCACCGTCCGGGAAGGCGGCGAAGGCGTCGGCCCGGCCGTCCGTGGTGGGAATCTGCAGAGTCTTGGTGGGCAAGGTCTTCCTTCCTCGGGCTGCTGCCGGTGCACAGCCTCTCTCAGCGCGTACTCACCTCGGACGGTGCGGTTCCGGGTCCCGGGGAACGGCGGCGAACACCGGGCCACCGACGGCCCGCTCCAGACGGTATCGCCTGAGCGTCCGATCGAAGCGGGCCCGGCTGCCCGGCAGGGCTCCGCGGAAGTCGGCGATCAGCGCCTCGTCCGGCACCCGCGCGGCGAGCCCGGCGACCACCGGGTCCGTGCCGGGACGGCCGCGGAGGTCGGCCGCTGGGTGCAGCGGCAGGTCGGGGCCGTCCAGCTGCAGGAGGTCCCAGAAATCGTCGGCGTACGGCTGGACGCCGTCCTCGAAGCCCGTCTCGTCGACCAGTTCCTCCGCTGTCCCGATCAGCCGGTCGAGCCACTTCGGCAGCGAGTCGGCTTCCACGTACAGTCCGCCCTCGCGGTACTGCATCAGCACCTGGCCCCACCGGCCGTCGGCTTCGATGTCGACCCAGGTGACGCCGCCACCGCCGTCGTCCGTGACCAGCCAGTGGGGGTGCGGGAGGCCGTGGTCGCCACCCTGACGGGGGTGGCCGGTCAGTACGAACTCCACCGGCGGCACCGCGAAGCCGCCGAGCCGGCCCAGCAGTTCACGAGCCTCGGCCGGCACCGGGACGGGCCAGCTTGTCGAAGTCGGCAGCTGTCGCGCCGGGTTGTGCCGCGGGTCGAACGGGACCCGGGCGGCCAGCACCCGAAGTCGCTGCACGAGGGCGTCACCGGAGATCATCCGACCACGCTACCGGAGCAGCGCCCGTTCGGCGGAGCCGATGCCGCTGTGGGGACCAAGGGCGAGCGGGTCGGTGAACACGGCTCGTCCTCTCCGTCCGCACCCGGCCTACCCACTCCGCCGACGGCCGCTGCCGCGCTCTCCTTCCGACGTCAGCGAGTCAGGGCTCTCCCCCGGGGCCAGCGGGTCAGCGCCGCACCGGGGCCCCCACGGTCAGGGAGCTCGGGGCACGGGTCGGCTTCGCGGGAAGTTGGAGCGGGCGGCTGCCCGGGGTGATCGAGCCCAGGACGCGCGGGCCCGCGGCTCCGGTGCACCCGGGAGCGTTGCCCGGGAGGCCGTGCAGGGTGAGGTAGCCCAGCACGGCGAACGCGTAGCCCTCCTTCGCCGCGGCGGGCAGCCCGAGCGCCTCCGACGATGCAGCCCTCCGCGCCGCCCAATTCGGCGCGGAGCATCCCCGTCAGCGTCGGGTTGCGCACACCGCCTCCCGACGCGAAGACCTCCGTGGCTCCCAGCGGCCGCAGCGCGTCGGCGACGGTCCGGGCGGTGAGGCGCGTGAGCGTGGCGACCACGTCCTGCGGCGGGAGCTGTCCGAACCCCGTCAGCCGGGCGCGCAGGTATTCCTCGTGGAACAGCTCCTTGCCCGTGGTCCGCGGCGCGGGCAACCGGTAGTACGGCTCAGCGAGCAGGCACTCCAGCAGAGCATCGTGTACCCGTCCGGCGGCCCCGAGCGCGCCGTCCGCGTCGTACGCGAGCCGCCGCCGGTCAGCTCGCGCACCGCGGCGTCGATCAGCGCGTTGCCCGGGCCCGTGTCGAACGCCATGGGGTCGCCGGTCCTCGGCACCACGGTGACGTTGGAGATCCCCCCGATGTTCAGGGCTGCCGGCACACCGGGCCGGCCGCGCAGCAGCATCAGGTCGATCAGGCTCACCAGCGGCGCTCCTGCCCGCCGGCCGCGACGTCCCTCGGCCGGAAGCCGGAGACGACCGGGCAGCCGGTGGCCTCGGCGATCCAGGCCGGTTCGCCAAGCCGGAGGGTGCCGTGGACCCGCCCGTCCGCCGCCCAGTGGTACACGGTCTGCCCGTGCGACGCGATCAACTCCAGCCCGTCCCCCGCACAGTTCACGGTCGGCCCGGACGGCGAGCCGCCCGAACGCCTGCCCGATGCGGGTGTCGAGTCGGCAGACGCCGGCGAGCGTGGTGGCCGAGGGGGGCAGGGCCGCGGCGAGCGCGGCCTGCAGGCCGTCCGGGTACGGCTCGCTCACCATGCCCAGCGGGGTGAGGTGGAGCGCGCCGTCCCCGGCCCGGTACTCGAGGTCGCAGGCCGCGGCGTCGACGGCGTCGTACGAGGTGCCCGACATCAGGCCGACGACCCTCATCGCAGGGGCTCCCGGTGGTCGTTCCCGCGCAGGGTCAGCAGCGCCAGTGAGCTGAGGGCACAGGCGCCGGCGGCGTAGTAGGCGGGGATGGCGGTGTCTCCTGTCCGGGCGGTCAATGCGGTGATGACGAGTCCCGCGCAGCCCGAGAACACCGCGTTGGCCAGGGCGTAGGCCAGCCCGAGCCCGGTGCAGCGGACGCGCCGCGGGAACATCTCGGCCAGCATGGCCGGCCCCGGTCCGGCCAGCAGGCCGACGAGCGCGCCCGCGGCCAGCACGGCCGCTGCCCGGGTCGGCGGGGACGCGTCGGCGGACTGGAGCACGTGCAGGAGGGGGAAGGCGCATACGACGACGCCGAGCGCGCCGCCGAGCATGACCGGGCGCCGCCCGAACCGGTCGCTGAGCAGCCCTGCGGGCAGGATCGAGGCGGCGAAGCCCAGGTTGGCGAACGTGGTGGCCAGCAGGGCGTTGCGGAAGGAGGCGCCCAGCGTGGACTGGAGGTAGGAGGGCAGAACGACGAGGAAGGTGTACCCGGCGGCCGACCAGCCCATGATCCGCCCGATGCCGAGGAAGACGGCACGGACCTGTTCGCCTCTGTTGGGCGGCCCGCCGGAACCGTGGGCCCCGGACCCCGGCGCGGCCTCGCTTGCGGCCTTGGCCTTCGGGGGCGCCGCGGGTGGCTCCTCCAGCGCCGTACGCAGCCACAGCGCGACCATTCCGAGCGGCAGGGCCAGCAGGAACGGGACCCGCCACCCCCACGCGTACAGCGCCGGCTCGGGCAGGACCGTCGCGAGGGCGGCGGCCGTGCCGGCGCCGGCCAGCAGGCCGAGCGCGACGGTGAAGGACTGCCACGCGCCGTAGAGGCCCCGGCGGCCCGGCGGCGCGTTCTCCGTGATCACGGACACCGCGCCGCCGAACTCCCCGCCCGCGGAGAGTCCTTGCAAGACGCGCAGGAACGTGAGGAGCCAGGGGGCCGCCGGGCCGATGGCGGCCTGGGTGGGGAGGAGCCCGATCAGCGTGGTGGCGAGCGTCATGAGGCCGATGGTGACGACGAGGGTGGGACGGCGGCCGAGGCGGTCACCGAGACGCCCGAAGACCAGGGCGCCGACGGGCCGGAAGAAGAAGGCGAGCGCGAACGAGGCGTAGGTGGCGACCAGTGCCCCGGCACCACTCACGGCCCCAGCTCCTGTACCCGCGTGCGGGGTGAAGAAGTTGGCCGCGATGACGGTGGCGAAGCAGCCGTAGACGCCGAACTCGTACCACTCGACGAGATTGCCGGCCGAACCGGCCAGCAGGGCCCGGCGAGCGGCGGCGCGAGGCGGCGGCGCCGGGAGCAGGTCGGTCGAGGTCACCCGTGCTGCGTGCCCGCTCCGCGTCTTCCCGACGCCTCACGGGGGCACGGTTCAGCACATCGGCGGCAGGGCGCGCGCGCCCTGTGGCCCAGTGGCCCCCGTTGCGGTCCGAGTACCCGGCGCCCCCCACGACAACGTCCGGAGGGCCCCGGGCCGTGCCGCGGTGGCTCGCGCGGATGACGCTGCGCGGTCGCGCGGTCCTACCGCCCCAACACCGGTTCCAGCGCCCGGCTCAGACGCTCCAGCCATTCCTCGGCCGTGCCCCGTACCTGTGGGTGGTTCGCGCGGAAGTCCTCCCAGTCCACGGACCACAGCGCCACCTCGTCGAGGCGCAAGGCGTCTGCGGCCGCCGTGTCGCCCCGCCCGTCGCCGCCCGGCGCGTGGCGGAACACCTTGCGCAGCAGCTGTGGGGACAGCTTCGTGGCGTCCGCCTCCGCGAGGAGTACGGCGTCGTAGAGGTCCTTGGCCCGCGCCCGGCCCTCCGTGGCGCAATCGGCGTGGAGCCACAGCAGCTTCCAGGCGAGCGACAGTTCACGGCCTGCGGTGCCGCACGACGGTCGGACCCGTACCGTCACCACGGGGTATCGCCGTCAGGACGGGGGACTCCGGGAGCCACTCGTCGCGGGCGAAGTCCAGCCGTACCTCGCCGGGCGGGAGGCCTTCCGCCTTCCAGGGATGGTCAGGCGTATGCCCGGCGTGTCGTACTCCGAGTAGGTCCAGGTGCCGTCGTCCCGGGCGGCGTCCGCCTCGAGCACCACCCCCGGCGCGGCCACCGGCCGCTCACGCACCAGGTCGAGCAGCGCTTCGTGCGGCGGGCAGTGGTCGGGCTCCGTTTCGACGACCCAGTGGAGCCCCTCGGGCGGTACCACGGGTCGAAGGCCCCTGGTGTCGAACTCCTCGAACTTCCAGATCTCGTACCGGTCGGCGCCGTCGGCCGCCTCCGGCCACTGCTGTACGTCCGACGGTTCCTCCACGTACGGATACGGGTGCTCGGGATCGACCGGGACCAGCAGGAGCCGGGGAACGATCCAGTCGAGGTCCGCCGGCTCCCGCGCGTCGGCGCCCACCCACGCCGGCATCACCATGCTCCCCCGCAGCACGAGGTCGTCGCCCAACGGGGACCCGACGACGAGACCGAGCAGGTGATCGAGCACGGCCCGGTGCATGATGCGCCACCGTTCGCCGTCCACGCCACAGGACACCGGAGGTCCGCCCGCCCGCCGGTCCGAACGAGTCTCGGACTCCCCCTCGACATGCCTCATTCCCGCCCCGCACTCGCCCGTCTGCTCACCGGTGACCGATAACCAACTGTATGGACCACCACTGACAGCGACCTGCGCGAGCGGGCCGCATGCGGAGGGCGCGGACGGGCCCGACCGCGCCGCCCATGCGGACAGAACCGGTCAGGAAGCCGACAGCTGCGGGCGCCGCTCCGCCCACGGCCGGGCCGCCTCCAGTTGCGCTGCCACCCGGAGCACCGTCACCTCGTCGTCGCTGCGGCCCACCAGCTGCACGGCGAGCGGCAGCCCGTCCGCGCCGTGACCGGCCGGGACGGAGGCGGCCGGGTGGCCGGTGACGTTCCACAGCGCGGTGTAGGCGACCATCGGGCGCGAGCGCGCCAGCGCCGTCAGCAGTCCGGCGCCGTCCAACGCTCCCACCGCGCGTGGGCGCGCGGCGATGACGGGGGTGAGCAGGAGGTCCATGGTGGTGAACATCCGGTCGACGCGCTCCGCCAGCCGCTCCCCCGCCCGGATCCCGCGCTCCACGGCGGATTCGGGGACCAGCCGGGCGAGCGCGAGGGTGCTGCGGGTGCGCCGTTCCAGCCGGTCGGGGCGCTCTACCGCGTCGGCCTCCGCCCGTACTCCGCCGCAGAACTGCGCGGCGAACGGGACCGTCGCGTCCGGGTAGCGCGGGTTGACCTCCCGTACGTCGTGGCCCAGTTCGCGCAGCGCCCGTACGGTCTCCAGCAGGGCCCCGACGTGTTCGGGATGCGGGCGCACCCCGGGCACGGCGGACTTGGCGGAGTAGCCGATGCGCAGCCGGCCGGGCGGGGTTTCCAGGGCTCGTACCCAGCCCTCGGTCGTGGGGCGGGCGCTCCAGCGGTCGGTGGCGGTGGTGCCGGCGAGGACGTCATAGAGCAGGGCGGCATCGCGCACGGTGCGGGTCAGTGGCCCCACGGTGCCGAGGGCGTACCAGAGGTGGGGGTTGGGGGCGGTGGAGACCCGGCCGCGCTGGGGCTTGAGGCCGAACAGCCCGCAGCAGGCGGCCGGGATGCGGATGGACCCGCCGCCGTCGCCGCCGAGCGCCGCCCCGACGAGTCCGGCCGCGACGGCGGCGGCGCTGCCGCCGCTGGAGCCGCCGGGGGTGCGGGTGGTGTCCCAGGGGTTGCGGGTGTGGCCGTGGGCTTCGGATTCGGTGTAGGGCCACTGGCCGAACTCGGGCATCGTCGCTGCCGATGATGACGGCCCGGCGGCGCGCAGGCGGCGTACGGCCTCGGAATCTGCGGTCACGGGGGTGTGGTTGGCTGCGCCGCCGAAGCCGGTCACCTGCCCGGCGACGTCCAGCTCGTCCTTGACGGCGATGGGCACGCCGTGGAGGGGGCCGTCCGCCTTTCCCTCGTCCCGGGCGTCGGCCTCGGCGAGGGCCTGCTTGGCGAGGACGACGCGGAAGGCTCCGAGGGCGGGATCGAGCCGGGTGATGCGGCGCAGCGCGGCCTCGACGAGGGCGCGGGAGGTGATCTTCCCGGTGCGCACCAGCTCGGCCTGCCGCTCGACGCCCTGGAATATCAACTCCGCGTCCTCCCGGTCGCGTTCCCCGCCCCGTGCGCCGTCGCTGTCCATGGCCACCCCTTCCGCGTACCTGTCCGGTAACTCCGGGCAAGGCTCGCTCCCCACCGCGTGTCCGTCAAGCACCCCGCGGCGGCCATCACCCCGGCTGTTCGGGGGACCTGCGGGCCGCCCCGGCGCTTCTGCCACCCGGAGCGGGCATCCCTTCACGAAACGAAAGGGAGACACGATGCCGCTCTACCTGTCGAGGTTCAGCTACACACCGGAGACGTGGGCGAGGCTGATCGGCCACCCCGAGGACCGCGCGAAGGCCGCCCGGTCGTACATCGAGTCCGTCGGTGGAAAGCTCCACGGATTCTGGTACGCCTTCGGCACGCACGACGGCTACAACCTGTGGGAAGCCCCGGACAACGTGTCCATGGCCGCGGTCGCACTGGCGATCAGTGGAGGCGGCGCGCTCAGTTCGTTCGAGACGACCGTCCTGCTGACCGTCGACGAAACGCTGGAGGCCCTGAGCAGGGTCGAGCAGGTCCGGTATCGGCCTCCTGGCGTGTGAGCGCACGGGCGGTCACGCCGAAGGCCGTGGCGCGCACGTGCCCGGAGCGCGGTCACTCGCCCGTGTGGCGCCCGTGTGCGCGCCGGGCGCGGTCACTCGCCCGTGTGCGTGCCACTGGGGGGACCACAGGGGGCGCGGACGCACTGCCATTCCGGCGGTGCAGGGGAGTCGCCCTTGCCGGGACGGTCCTTCCCCTTGCCGTGCTTACCCTTACCCCACTTATCGTGCTTGTCCTTGCCCCACTTGCCGGAACGATCCTTACCGGACCCGTGGTGGTCACTCTCCGCCACGACCGTGAGCGCCGACGCCGGAGCAGCGGCGAAGGCCGTCGTGGGCACCAGCACGCCTCCCGCGGCGATCGCGGTCGAGGCGGCAAGCAAGACGAGACGTCGCGTTCGAAAGATGCGGATCAAGACCGTTCTCCTTTGGCTTGAAAGAGGGGAAGGCGTTTCCCGTTCCATTACGCCCCGGCGCTCACCTCGGGTCACGTCCCTCCATCACGTGGCTTGACGGACAACGGCGGCCCCGCTAGACGGCCGGGTACAAGGCGTAACGCGTAGGTCCGGGGCAGCCCGGGACCGGCAACAGCCCGGGGAGCGGGCCACTGCAGACAATCCGCACGGGTGAGCAGACCTGTTCGAGCGAGTTTCAGCGCCGTCGCCCCAGGACCTGCCAAGGCCCCTGGCTGGGCCAGAACATGCGTTCCCACATTGCCCCCGGACGGGCCGTGACGGGCTCGATTCAGGGCCGTTCTTAGAGCACCAGTACCAACCCTGCGTCCATCCGGAGGATGTCGTGAATCCCGTGCCCGCCCACCGCGTGACCCCCTCGCTTTTCGAACACGGCCCACTCTCCCCTTGCCCCCGGCCGGCACCGCGGCGCCGCGTTGACGCGGTCTGCCGGCCAGCCGCCGTGGGTCACGACCGAGTACGAGGTGGGCGGCGTGAGCGAGAAGAGCACGTCCGGTTCCGGCGGCGCCCGGTTATCGGAGTCGGAGCGGCTCCTGTTCGGCGGCGAGCTCGCGTACGACATCGGCTGGGACCGGCACGAGGGCGCCTGGCTCAAGCTCGGCCTGTGGACGATGGCGAAGGGTCTCCCCCGCCTCGTCGGCACGGGCGTGCGGCTCGCGCACCTCGCGGACGCCCACGCCCTGCGGGTCGTCCTCGGCTCCGAGATCAGCCGCGGGATCACCCAGGCAGTCGGCCTGGTCGCGGTCAACGGCGTACTCGGGCACCTCCTCACGGACGGCACCACCAAGGAGCGGCTGGCCGGGGCGGTGCCCGCGCTCGTCGTCGTGGCCCTGACGGCGCTGCTCGGATCGCTCCTGCGGTCCGCGTCCACGGCGGCCACCGGCACGCTGGAGCCCAAGGTGCAGCGGGTGGCGACCGAGCGCTACCTGGGGCTGGTGCACCGGGTCGAGCTCGCGGCCGTCGAGGACGACGAGTTCCACCGGCTGCTGGACGCCGCCCGCTACGGGGCCGACTCCGCCCGGCGCATGATCCGCTAC
Source organism: Streptomyces sp. NBC_01294 (assembly GCF_035917235.1). NCBI lineage: Bacteria > Bacillati > Actinomycetota > Actinomycetes > Kitasatosporales > Streptomycetaceae > Streptomyces > Streptomyces sp. NBC_01294. The sequence goes on along the minus strand of NZ_CP108423.1, from coordinate 8,155,612 downwards.
TGCACGAGCACGCTGAACTCCGCGATCTCCCTGATCGCCGCGGCCGGTGTCCTCACCATCCTGCACCCGGTCCTGCTGCCGCTGCTGGTGCTGATGACCCTGCCGAGCGCGTGGAGTTCCGCTGACCATCTCCAAGCAGCGGTACATCTCGTTCCACACCTTCGTCCAGCACGCGGGCTGGGCATCTGCTGGGGCAGCTGCTGACCCAGCAGGAGGCCGCGGCGGAGGTCCGCGTCCACGACGTCGGCCCGTTCCTCCTCGGGCACTTCCGGAACATGGCCGAGACCAGCGAGCGCGAGCAGACCCGGCTGGCCCGGCGGGCCGCGCGGATCGGGCTGGTCGCCGACGGCGCCGGCGGCGTCGCCACCCTGCTCACCTACGGTGCGCTCGGGCTGCTGCTGTGGGGCGGGGCCATGGAGCTGGCCGTGGCGGGCACGGCCGTGCTGGCGATCCGTACGGGCGCCTCCAGCCTGGACTCCCTGGTGCTGCACATCACCGACCTGCACCAGGAGAGCCTCTTCGTCGCCGACTACGAGCGGCTGTGCCGGGAGGCCGAGGCGCGCGCCGTTCCGTCCGGCGGGGAGCCGCTGCCCGAGCGGCTGCGGGAGGTCCACTTCGAGAAGGTCACCTTCACCTACCCCGGCAGCGACGGCGAGCAGCCGGAGCCGACGCTGCGGGAGGTCAGCCTGTCCTTCCCCATGGGAAAGATCATCGCGCTGGTCGGTGAGAACGGCTCGGGCAAGTCCACCCTGGTCAAGCTGCTGGCCGGGCTGTACCTGCCGGACGAGGGCGGCGGGACGATCCGGTGGGACGACGTCGATGCCCGAACGGCGGACCGCAGGCAGGTGTTCTCCCGGGTCGCGCTGATGTCGCAGAACTTCTTCCACTGGCCGTTCACCTTCCGCGTCAACGTGGCCATCGGCGAGGCCGACCGGCCGATCGACGACCGCGCGGTGGAGGAGGCGGCCGACTACTCCGGGGCCGACGAGGTCCTGGCCGGCCTGCCGCGCGGGCTCGGCACGCTCTTGGCGCGCGGCTACCGGGGCGGGCACCAGATCTCCGGCGGCCAGTGGCAGCGCGTCGGGATCGCCCGCGCGAAGTACCGCAAGGCCGAGATCCTGATCGTGGACGAGCCCACGAGCGCGCTGGACGCCGTCGCCGAGCAGCGGGTCTTCGACCAGATCCGGGCCCTGGCCGCGAGCACCGGGCAGACCATCGTCCTGATCACCCACCGCCTGCACTCCGTACGCCACGCCGACCATGATCCACGTCCTGAAGGAGGGCCGGGTCGCGGAGTCGGGGACCTTCACCGAGCTGATGGACGAGAAGACCGGCACCGGGGACTTCCGCGACGCCTACCTCGTCCAGGCCGCCGCGCGTTCGACGCCCCGCTCCCGGCGCAGCCCGGCGGCGACCACGACGCGCTGCCCGCCGAGGACCGCGCATGACCCCTGCCGACGCGGTGCTGTTGCCCGCCGCCTTGCCGCTGTTCCCTGCCGCCGGACCCTGGTCGCGGGGTTCACCACGTGCGCGGTGACGGGTGTGCCGCTGCTGCTCGCCCGCCCCGGTGCCGGCTGGCTGGCCGTTCTCGCCCTGGCCGGCGCCTGCCAGTTGGCGGCCGCCGCCGTGGCGGGTACGACCCAGAGGTCGCTGCGCCAGCAGATCTGCCCGCCGGAGCTGCAGTCGCGGGCGCAGCAGACCTCCACCTGGCTGGTATCCGGGAGCAAGCCCTTCGCCGCCCTGACCGGCGGCGGGCTGGCCACCGCGTACGGAGTCCACGCGGCCCTGCTCGCCGGGACGCTGCTGCTCCTGGTACCGGTGGCCGTGCTGTGGCGCTCGCCCGTGCGGCGCATGGCCGCCATGCCCGTCGCCGCCCCGGCCGTCGGTGACGTCGGTGGCGTCGGTGGCGTCGTAGGGGGAAACCGGTCGCCCGCCGACAGGCCCGGAAAGCCCGGCCCGTGACACCCCCACCGCCCCGAACGTTCCGAACATCCTGCCGTCATCCGCTTCCGCCCTGAACTGCGAGGCAACCTTGCCACCCACCCGCTCCCACATCCGCGACCTCGTCACCGCCTACCTGGGTCGCCACCCCGCCGAAGTAGAGTCTCTGGCACCGCTGTTGCACGCGCTGGAGGACGGCGGCGCCGATCCCACGAGCCGCTCCACCCTGCCGGGCCACGTCACCTGCAGCTCCGTCGTCATCGACCGGGACTGCCGCGTCCTGCACATCCATCACAAGGCCACCGGCAAGTCCCTCGCGCCCGGAGGGCACGTCGAGGAGGGCGACCGCACGCTGCTGGAAGCGGCGCTGCGCGAGGTCCACGAGGAGGCCGGTATCCCGCCCGGCGCCCTGTGCACCACCGTCGCGTACGGGAGGGCGCCCTTCGACATCGACGTCCATGACATCGACGCCAACCCCGTCAAGGACGAATCCGGTCACCAGCACTACGACTTCCGGTTCGTGTTCTGCCTCGCCGACACCGACGCCGAGGTCTCCCCGCAGCCCGACGAGGTGTCGGGAGCGGAGTGGCGTCCCTTCGAGGAGGTGGCGTCGCCGTCCCTGCGGGCCAAGCTCCTCGCATCCGCTCTCGACGGCCGGGTCGAACCGGTGAACGCGTCGGCGTTGATCCACGACGATCAGGGCCGCTACCTGCTCCATCTGCGGGACGACGTGCCCGGGATCTGGGAGCCGGGGGCCTGGGCCCTGCTGGGCGGTGGCCGCGAGCCGGAGGACGCCTCGCTGGAGGCGACGGTGCGGCGGGAACTGCGGGAGGAAGCCGGACTCGCGCTGCCCGTACTGGAGCCCTTCGCCGTGGAGTTGGCCACCGGCACCGACGGCATGGCCGTACCGGTCCAGATCTTGGCGGGCCGGTGGAACGGCGACCGGCCGAACTCCCGCTCACCGAAGGCGTCATGCTGGCCTGGTTCCACCCGGCGACGATGCCCCCGCCTGCGGCTGAGCCCCTCCACCCTGGATCTGGTGCGGCGGCACGCGGCAGCTGCGCCGCCCAAGCCCGCTTCCCGTGCCGGAGGTGGTGCGGCGGTCACCAACGGCCGTGCCGGAACAGCGCCCCGGGCGACAGGCCGGCAGCGGAAGCGTTCCCCACGTCGTCGGCGTCCACCTCTACCTGGAGCGCGACGGCCGGGTGCTGCTCGGACTGCGGCACCCCGACTCCGCGTTCGCGGGTTCCACGCACCACTTCCTCGCCGGGCACTGCGAGCAGGAATCGGCCGTGAGCTGCCTGGTGAGGGAAGCGGAGGAAGAGGCGGGCCTGATCATCGACCCGGACGACGTGGAACTGGCCCACCTCGTCCACCTCGTGGACGAGCCGGGCGGACAGCCGCGGGTGGGGCTGGTCTTCCGCGCCCGGCGGTGGCAGGGCACGCCCGAGGTACGCGAGCCCGACCGCTGCGTGTCCTGGGGCTGGTGGCCCGCCGACGCCCTCCCCACCCCGTCGTCCCCTACACCGCGGGCCGCCGTCGAGGGCATCCGGGCCGGCCGCCTGTACACCGAACTCGGCTGGACCTGACCCTGGCACCCGCCCCCTCTCCCCATCTCCCCTCTCCCCATCTCCACTGTGAAGGAGTCGTACGTGGCCGATCCCACCGTGCCGCCGCCGCCCGCCCGCGCCAGAACCACACCCGAGGACGGCCCCGCCGTGGCCCGCGCGGAGCTGGTCGCCCGACTGGAGGCCGACGGGGCCCTGGGGCCCGGCCCTGTCCGCGACGCCTTACTCGGGCTGCGCCGCGAGGTGTTGATGCCGCAGGCGTACGTACGGCGCAGCAAGCCGGACGAGACTCCGCTGCGCTGGGACCTCCTCGACTGGGCGGTGGCGGCGGACCGGGAGGAGCTGCTAGGGCTGCTGTACGGCGGGCAGAGCGTGTCGGTCCAGCACGAGGGCGAGCCGATCCTGGGCCGGGTGCCGGGCCCGCGCTCGGGCGGATCGATGACCGCGATGTCCAGCACGGTGGGGATGACCGCCGGGCTGCTCCAGCGGCTGGACCTGAGGCCGGGGCAGCGCGTCCTGGACATCGGCACCGGCGCCGGGGTGTCCGCGGCCGTGGCGTGCGCGGTCGCCGGAGATGCCGGGGTGGTGACCGTGGACCGGAACCCGCACGTCACCGCTGCCGCCCGCGAGCGGCTGGCCGCCCTCGGCTACCGGCCGACGGCCGCGACGGGCGATGGTCAGCACGGATGGCCCGCGCAACGCGCCTACGACCGGACCTTCGTCTCCTACGCCGTCACCCGCGTGCCCCTGGCCTGGCCGGAGCAGTTGGCACCGGGCGGGCTCGCCCTGGCCACCCTGTCGACCTCCTCCCCGTCCTGGCCGGGCCTCGCGGTCATCGCCAGGACCGGGGCCGGACGGCTGGAGGCACGCGTGGAAGCGGTGGAACTCGGACACCGTCCGGCACACGGCGGGAAGCAGATCTTCCTGAACGCCCGCTTCCGGAAGCGGATCGACGCCGGTGCCGTCGACGGCGAGAGCACGCACACGACCCGCACGGGCCCGCCCCCGAGCGGGGCGCGTGGATGTGGCTGGCGCTGGACCACCTCCATCCCGGGCTGGTGCGGGACTGGAGTGCCGACCGCCTGGTCATCGGTGCGCCCGCGTGCGGGTCCTGGGTCACCGCCGGCCCCGACGGCGCCGGAGGGTGGACCGTCACCGCCCACGGGCCGCGGGAGATCTGGACGGAGATCCAGGAAACCGCCGCCCGCTGGCAGGCCGCCGGATCCCCGGCCTCCTACCGTCTGCACCTCGAACCCGACGAAGACCAGTGGGTCAGCGCCGGGACGGGACCGGCGGAGCTGTCCTGGCCCCTGACGATCACCCCCGATCCGGTACCGGCTCGACAAGCCGACAGCCCGTACTCGCACCCGCACCCGCACCCGTACCCGGACCCGGACGCGGACCCGGACCCGGACCATCACGCGACCCAGGAGAAGACCACATGACCACGCTCCCCGCCTCCGCACCACGCACCGGAGGCTGCCTGTGCGGCGCGATCCGTTTCACGGTCACCGGACCACCGGACTACCCGCACACCTGCGCCCTAGACGACGGGGCGACCCGCGTCGCGATCACGCTCTCCGGGCTGGGGAACCCGCCCGACCTGGTCCCCGTCAACCAGAGCCACCGCGACAGCGCCGTCCCCTGGCCGGCCCAGGTCTCCGACACCCGCCACCGACCCGGGCCGCCCGACGAGGTGGTCGGGTTCCCGGCCACGACTCCGGCCGGGGTGGCCGAACCCACGCGCCGTCCCGGGACCGCGCGGTGAGCGGCGGCGCCCGGCATTCCGTGCCGGTCGACGTCCACCTCATCCTGCGCCGCGACGGCGAGTCCGGCCCCGAGGTGCTGCTGTCCCGCCGTGCCGGGCCGGTGTACGCGTCCGGGCTGTGGCACCTGCCGTCCGGGCACCTCGACGCGGGCGAGGACATGGTCGAGGCGGTGATCCGGGAGGCCCGCGAGGAGACCGGCGCCCTCATCGACAGCGAGGACGTGACCGTGGCCGTCACCGTCCACCACCGCCCTCCCGTGGGCACCGGTTCGCGCATCGGCGTCTTCTTCGAGGTGCGGCGGTGGTCGGGCGAGCCCCACGTGAGGGAGCCGGACCGATGCGACGCCATGGGCTGGTACCCGCCGCACGCGCTGCCGGACCCGATGGTGGCGTACTGCCGGTCCGGCCTGGACGCCTACCGCGCCGGGCTGCCCGCCGCCGTGCGCTTCCAGCAGCCCGGCGACCGGATCCACCACACCGCGGGCGCCCCCGACCGCACCCGTCTCCCGCCCGGTCCGTCCCGGGGCGGGCGGAGTTGACGTACCGACCGCGGGAGTGCGCCGAACAGCCCGTCGGCCGGGACACCGCATCGTCCACCGGCCCGGAAGACCAGTCGAGGAGCAACGGCGTGGGACATGTCGTCCGCGAGAGGTGGCAGCAGTGTTACGCCGACGGAAGGGGTTTCCGGCAACTGGGGGATGTCGAGCGGTCGCTGCTCGCCGAGCACGTCCCCGCGCCGGACTGCGGCGGGCGGAGCGCTGGACGTGGGGTGTGGTACCGGGGAACTGGCCGCCTACCTCGCGTCGCTCGGCTACGCCGTGGACGCCTGCGACTTCGCCGACAGCGCGATCGACCGAGCCCGGAAGGAGCGCCCTGGCACCGAGGATGTGCGCTGGCTGCGGCTGGACATCGAACGCGACGACCCCGTGGAACTGAACGGGGACGGCTACGACGTGATCACCCTGCGTCTGATGTACCCGTTCCTGCGCGACCGCAGCCGCGTCCTGCACTCGCTCGGCGAACGGCTGCGGCCCGGCGGCGCGCTCGTGATCATCACGCCGACCGCCGAGCAGACCCCGGAGCAACAGCGCGACATCGCTCTCGACGAGGACGAGATCCGGCTGCTCACCGCCTGCTGGGAACAGGCCGAGCGGCTGGACGCGGCCGGGCTCGCCGTCCTGGTCCTGCGCGGCCCCTGTCACTCCGACACCACGGCGGTCGAGAAACGCCCGCCCACCGGCCACGCCTTGACGGGAGCCCTCGCCGTCGTGACCGACCCCACCGGTCGGGTCCTGCTCGGCCGGTCCACCCGGGGCATGTGGGAGCTGCCCGGCGGCAAGACGTCCGGATCCGAGGACTTCGCTGCGGCGGCGGTGCGGGAGCTCGCGGAGGAGACCGGCCTGACGGCCGCGCCTGACGACGCGTACGTGGTGACGGTGCTCGTCGACGACAGCCACGGCGTGCCCCGGCTCACCGCGGTCGTCCGCGTCGTCGCCTGGTCCGGCGCCCTCACCAACCGCGAGCAGAAGCTGTTCGAGCGGTGGGATTTCCACGATCTGCACGCCCTGGCGTGCGTCGGCCCGGTGTTCACCCCGGCCGCGCAGGCCTTGGACGCCATCTGGCCCGGGGTCGTCCCGGGCCTACCGCCCGTCCACGCCCACCCGCTCGCCGTCGAGCCGCCGCCCGTGCCCGGCGAACCGTCCGAAGCCGTCCGGTTCCGCCGGCAGATGGCCGAGGCGGTCGTCAGCGGCGGCTGGGCTTCCTCCCCGCCGGTGCGGGATGCGCTGCGCACGGTACCCCGGCACCGGTACGCGCCGGAGAAGGACCTGAGGACCTCGTACGACGCGGACCTGGCCATCGTCACCCGTCGCGACGAGACCGGGCGGGCGACCAGCTCGGTATCCGCGGCATGGCTCCAGGCCGACATGCTCGAAAGCCTCTGCCTCGGTCCGGGCGCGATCGTGTACGAGGCGGGATCCGGCGGCTACAACGCCGAGCTGATCGCCCACGTCGTCGGCCCGGCCGGCCGGGTGGTCACCTGCGACATCGACCCGTACGTCGTGCGCCGCACCCGCCGGCTGACCACGGAGGCCGGCAGCGGGCGCGTGGTCGCCTTCCAGGGGGACGCTGCCTCGGGGGCCCTGGTGCAGCACGCCCCGGGGCGGGTTCGACGGGAGCGTGATCACCTACAACGTCTGGGACATCGCCCCGGCCTGGCGGGAGCAGCTCGCCGAGGGCGGGCGTCTGAGTCCTACCGCTGGAGATCGGCGGCTACACCCGGGCCGTCGCGTTCGAGCGGCGCGGTGACGTGCTGCACGCGCGGAAGTTCACGCACTGCGGGTTCGTCCCGGCGCAGGGCGAGCACGCCCGTACCACCCCGGTCGTCGACCTGCTCGGCGGTGAGTTGCAGGTCCGCTTCGACGACGGGGATCCCCGCGCCGTCGAGGGGCTGGAGGAAGCTCTGCGCGGGCCGCGCCATGAGGTCGCCACCGGGGTGACCATGGGCGGCGGCTTCTCCTTCGGCTCGCTCCAGTTGTACGCGGCCACGACCCTTCCCGGCTTCTGCCGGCTGGCCGCGCACGTGGAGAAGGGCACCGGCGCCACCCGGATCGCGAAGGGCAGTGACGCGCCGGCGATCCTCGGAGACGGTTCGCTGGCCTGCCTCGTCCATGTGCAGACCCGGAACGGAGACAGCCCGGCCGAGCAGGAGTGGGAGTGGCGCGTGGACGCCTTCGGCGATCGGGGAGCGCGGCTCGCGGCGCGGCTGGCGGCCACGGTCCGGACCTGGGACCGCGACGTGCGTGGTGGCGCCGACCCGGGGTTGAGCGTCCACCCGGCCGGTACCCCCGATCACCGGCTGCCCCCTGGCGATGTGCTGGACAAGGCGCACTGCCGTCTGGTCCTCCGATGGCCGGGACGTGGACGCCCTCCTCCCGGCTCCCGGCGGGCGTGGCGGAGGAGGGCGATGTGAGGAACCGTGGGCTACGGACGGCTGTCGAGCCAGCTCAGCTTCGTGGGCGTAGAGCACTCGCTGGCGGTAGTCCGTCCCCGCCGGATCGGCAGGGTCCCAGTTCGCCGTGCAGTCGGACGCCGCCCCCGGCGGCGGTGTTCGGAGACGGACCACAACCGCCCCGTGCCGCGCTCGACGTAGAGGTCCTCGGCGCCCCGGGCGGTCTTGACGGCCTGGCCGTTCTGGACCAGTTGGCCGTTGCTCCACTGGAAGCGCCACAGGTTGCCCGGCTCGTCCGTGCCCTTGGACTCGTTCACGTACAGCGTGCCGTTGTACGCGGCCGCGCCCTGGGCGCCTCCGTTGGCCATCGGCAGGTAGTTGGCCCAGCCTTCCGCGGTGACGTCGGCGGAGCGCCCCTCCAGGGCCGAGACCGGGTACGAGGCGATGCGTCCGGTGGAGGGGTAGCCGCTCTCCGGACGGCAGTACTCGCCCATGATCAGGCGGTCCGGGACGGTGCTGCGGTCCAGCGAGATGTAGGAGGCCTTCGGCGCGCCGGTGGAGACACAGGCGTAGGAACCCCTGGGGTTGCTCTGCGTCGCCTTGAACTTCCACGCGGCGACCTGCGGCATCACGTAGCGGTAGCCGAAGCTGTACCAGACGTTGTCGTGCCGGCCGACCTTCGTCTTGACCTCGACGTTGGAGGTGGTCTTCACCCCGTCGGTGTCGGTCCCCATCTCGTCGTGCGTGCCGGGGTCGCCGTCGGGGTCCAGGTCCATGATGTAGCGCATGTCGAAGACGCGCATGCCGTTGCGGGTGTCCGCGACGTAGAGGTAGTTGCCGTACCAGACGATTCCGCCGGCGTGGACGCCCTTCTGGATCCGGGTACTCGGCGGCGTGCAGCCCGTCGAAGGAAACGTGGTCGGCGGAGTTCACGTAGGTCCAGCCCAGCAGGACGTGCCGGTACTTGACCTCCGGACTGCCGGTGGCCGGGTTGGTCCGGCTCTGCACGAAGGTGATCCGGACGCCCTTCTGGTTGCAGGCGTCGTTGTCCTCCAGCTCGGCAGGAGTGCAGTCGCCGGCCGTCGGGAGCGGGTCGTTCTCCCGGCCCGGGTCCCAGCCGTCGTAGGAGCGAACAGCTGGATGTTGCCGGCGTCGCCCCACAGCTCGTTGTCCTTGGCGTCGGAGACGCCGGTGAAGCCCTGGGGGACCCATTCCTGCGAGACGGAGTCGTCGTTCTGCAGGCAGTACTTGACGTCGGGGTCCGGGGCGGTGCCGAACGAGTCGCGGGAGCACCACGGCTGGACGGTGCGGTTCGCACCGGCCAGCAGGTTCTGCACGCCCGACTTGGGCAGCACCGAATCGAGGCGGGCGACCCGCTTGGTGGTCTCGGCGTTCAACTCGCCGGGCGACAGCGTGAAGTCACCGGGCGAGGCGGCGCCACCGGGAGCGGTCCAGGCGCGCGTGCCGTGGGGCGAGGGGGTGCCCGCGGTCGCGCGGGGCTCCTGGGTCCAGGACTCCGGCGCATCCGGCGGAAGGTCCTCCGCCTGGGCCGGCGCCGCGAGGCCGGTGAGCGCGAGCGTGGCCGCGGCAGCTGCCACGAGCCAAGCGCGACGTATTCGCCTAGGCCGGCATGTGGGGGTTGCCTCCGTTGCTCATGTGACAGGTGAGTCAAACGGAGGCTTCCAGATCACTTGCACGAAAGGCAAGCTTGATCGTTTCATCAACGGCCGCACCGCGAGCGCAGTTGCGGATCATCGGGACATACTCCACCCCTTGGGCGGGCGGCCCGGATACCGGCGGGCCGCGTGGCCGCACCGAGTACAAGGGCGCATGAGCGCGGCCCTCCGCGTGGGTCGCTGACGGGAACGGTGAGGGCGCGCTGTATAGGGTCTTGGCAACGTCCTTTGCCGCCTGTGTCTGCCTGGCTGCCCTGCCCTGCCCCGATCATCAGGAGTGCTGCCGTGGGACCTGTTGAGACTTCGCCTCAGCCCGGCGGCCTCGGGTGGAACCGCGAGACGGCGACGCTGGCGCTCCTGTCGTTCGCCATGCTGATCGTTTCGCTCGACCAGTACATCGTGGTCGTGGCGCTTCCCGACATCGCGCGCGACCTCGGCTATTCCGCGCAGACGCTCCAGGCGGTCATCAGCGCCTACGCGGTGGCCTCGGCGGGCTTCCTCCTGTTCGGCGGGCGTGCCGCCGACCTCCTCGGACGCCGCCGGATCCTGGCCGCCGGCCTCGCACTCTATTCCGGGGCGGCCTTCGCGGGAGGACTCGCGACCAGCCCCGGAATGCTCCTCGTCGCCCGCGCCGTCCAAGGTCTCGGCGGAGCCCTCGTCTTCCCCACCACCCTGGCACTCATCAACACCACCTTCGGAGAAGGCCGCGCCCGCAACCGTGCCTTGGGAATCTGGGGAGGGGCGGGCGCCGCAGGACTCGTCATCGGCGTGCTGCTCGGCGGCATCCTGACGCAGGCGTTCGGCTGGGAAGCGGTCTTCTTCGTCAACGTCGCCCTGGCCGGCCCTGCGCTGGTGCTCGCCTTCGTGGTGATCCCCGGGACGGTGAACGCGAGAAGGCCGCACGTTCGACCTGCCCGGTGCGCTCGGCGTCTCCCTCGGTGTCACGCCTCGTCGTGTTCGCCCTCGTGCAGGGCCCCGGCATGGGCTGGCTCTCACCGGGCATCCTGGTGAGCGCAGCGGCGGGCCTCCTGCTGATCGGAGCCTTCGTCGTCATCGAGCGGCGCAGCTCGGACCCGCTCATGCCGCCCGGGCTGCTCGCCAACCCCAACCTGATCACCGGCGTCGCCATCGCCTTCATGTTCATGGCGACCTTCGGCTCCGTCCTCTACTTCCTGTCCCTCTACTTCCAGGAGGTGCTGGGGTACGACGCGTTGCAGACCGGCGCCGCCTTCCTCGTCCCCACGGCGGTGGTGGTGGCCGGTTCGACGGTCGCGGGCCAGCTCGTGACGCGGTTCGGTCTCCGGCGGACGCTGGCCGCGGCCCTCGCCGTCGGTGCGCTCGGCGCGGTCGCAATCGGCTTCGCGATCTCGCCGGACGGCACGTACATCGAGCTCGTCCCCGGCCTCGTCGTGCTCAGCATCGGCGACGGGGTGGTGTTCACCGCCATGTTCATCGCCGCCGCGACGGGAGTCCCCGACCGACAGCAAGGCATTGCCTCGGGTATTGCCTCCACCGGCTCGGGCGCGGGCGCGGCTGTCGGCCTGGCCGTCCTCGTCCTCGTCGCGACTGCCGGCCTCGACGGCCTCTCCGGTGAACAGCTTCGCATCGCCACCGCCGACGGGATCCGTACCGCGCTCTTCGTCGTGGCGGGCGGAATCGCGCTGACCTTCCTCGTCGCCGTGAGACGGTGCCCGACACCGTCCGGACCGGGACCGGTTCCCGTGCCGTACCAGACCCGACGCTGCTGACCACCGGGCTTGCCGTGCGCGTTCGCTCGTACGGGCGCCGGGCGCCGCGGCCGGCGACACCGGCGGGTCCCTGCTCACCTGGGCAGGCGGAAGCCGTTGAAGAGGTCGTCCATGCCGCGCAGCGCCAGGCAGGTGGGGGTGGCACGGACCGCGAGGTCTCGGGCGGCCACCACGAGCGGGTTGCGGAGGGCGCCCAGGCGGCCGATCCGGCGGGCGCGGACGCGCACGGCGTCGGTGCGGTCGCGGCGTGCGGCGGTGTACGCGGCGAGGGCGGCCGGGACGGAGTCGGTGCCGTCTGCGCCATCGCCCCTGCCTCTACTCATCCAGCTGTCCGCGCTGTCACTGCTGTCACTGCTGTCTCCGGCGGGCAGCAGGTGGGCGAGGACCACCGCGTCCTCGATGGCCTGGCAGCCGCCTTGGCCGAGGTTCGGGGCCATGGCGTGGGCGGCGTCGCCGAGCCAGGCGATCCGGCCGTGGTGCAGTCCGGGCAGCGGTGCGGCCAGGTCGTAGAGGTCGTTCTGGAGGACGTCGGCCGGGTCGAGGCGGCTGATGCGGTCCAGCAGGGCCGGAATCGGGTCGTGCCACGAGCCGAAGCGCTGCCGGAGTTCGGCACGGGGGTCGGCCGACCGGGTGCCGGCCGGCACGACGGCGGTGGCGTAGAGGTAGAACCTGCCGTCGGAGAGCGGGGTAACGCCGAACCTCTCGCCCCTCCCCCACGTCTCGCTCATGGCCGGTATCCGGAGGTCCGGTGCGTCCACGATCGTTCGCCAGGCGGTCTCGCCGATGTAGTGCAGGCCGGGGTGGGTGGGGAAGTACGCGCGCCGCAGAGGGCTGTGAATGCCGTCGGCGGCGACGACGAGATCGGCGGGAAGGTCCGGGCCGGCTCCCGTACGGACGATGGGGCGGCCCGCCGCGTCGTCCACGCCGGTCACAGCGGTGCCGTAGCGAATGGCCTCCGGCGGCAGGGTGGCGGCCAGGGCTGCGGTGAAGGCCGGGCGCGGCACGGCGATGGGGGCCATCCCGTACCGGGCCGCCATGTCCGCGGTGCCGGCCCGGGTGAGCCACCGGCCCTGGGCGCGGCGCAGGCCCATCGTCGTGGGGACGGCGCTGCCGGCGGCGCGGGCGGCGTCAACGCCGATGGCGTCGAGTGCGCGCAGGGCGTTGGGGGCGAGGCCGATGCCGGCGCCGGTGGTGGGGGGTTCGGGGGCACGTTCGCAGACGGTGACGTGCCAGCCGCGTCGGTGCAGTGCGATGGCGGCCGTGAGGCCTCCGATCCCTGCCCCGGCCACCACCGCGTGACGCTTCGTCATGAACACCTCTCTGTAGCCGATGGTCCCGTGGCTCTTGTCCGGCCCGGACGTGGAGGTTGTCGAAGTCCTCGGCCGCGGGGTCCGCGCCGTCGCGCGGCGGTCATGGGCCGTGGAGCTCGGTCTCCCACGCCTCGAAGGGAGGCTCCACCTGGTATCCGGGGTCGCAGCGTTCACGGATCCACTGGGCGGCACGGTACTGGGCGTCGCCGTCGTTGAGCGTCTGTCCGTGATCATCGACTTCGAGAACGTTGGCGAAAATCGCGAAAACCATCTCGAGGTCCGAACCGAATTCGAGCAAGTGGGCGCGATAGTCAATCCCTTCCAGCAGGTCGACGTCCAACGTGCCGTTACCCAGGTAGAACGCGAAGAGCCGGAGAGCGGCCCGTACATCTGTCGGAAGGTGTGTCCACGAGGTCATCATCCATGAGACCGGTGAAACGTGTTGGGCCGCTGCTGCATGAACGACCGGGGCGCCCGCCCGGCCCGGCACGCGATGTGCCGGGCCGGGCCTGCGTTCAGAAGTCCCAGCTCTGGCTCCGCGCGCCGTTGCAGGCCCAGCTCACCAGGAGCTGGCCGTTCTCGGGCCGGCCAGCCAGGATGTCCAGGCACTTTCCGTTGATCCGGTTGCGGATTTCGCTGCCGTTCCGGAACCACTTCTGGTGGAGACCGCCGTTGCAGTCCCACATGGCCACCGAGCCCTGGTCACCCAGGTGGGGAGCGTAGATCTCCAGGCACTTGCCGTTCATGCTGGAGCGGATCTGCTCACCGTCCCAGCGCCACTGCTGGTTGGTGCCGCCGTGGCAGTCCCACGTCACGGTGGAGGCGCCGTTCTCCTGATGGAACATGAAGATGTCGGCGCACCTTCCGTTCAGGTTGGACTTGAGGAGCGGCGCCGCGGCGAACGCGGGCGCGCCGGTCAAGGTGGCGCCGGCCAGCAGTCCGGTGGCCGCCGCCAGCAGCATCAGTCGTCGCACGTACCTCATGGTTTCTCCTTCGTGTCGCCTTGGCGCGGTTGCGCTGGGCCATGTCTAGCCGCCGGTTGTTGTCCGGCGCCGGAACGTGGGTTCCGGACATCAAAAGCTGGACAAACACCACCCATCACGGCTGCGGAAAGACGCGGGAAGGAAGCCATGCCACGCCCCGAACGCCCGCTCGACCCGGACACCGGTCCCCTGACACGGTTCGCGGCCGACCTGCGGAAGCTGCGCGAGGCGGCGGGACGGCCGCCCTATCGGGCACTGGCCAAACGGGCGCACTATTCGTCCACGACACTGTCGGACGCCGCGGGCGGGAACACGTTTCCGAGCCTTGCCGTCACGCTCGCGTACGTCGAGGCGTGCCAGGGTGACCGCCGCGCATGGGAAACCCGATGGCATGCGGTCGCCGCCGAGATGGCCGCGAGCGCACACGCTGCTGAGCCCGGGGAAACAGAAACCAGCCGGCGGAGCGCACCGTACGCGGGGCTGTCGGCGTTCCAGCCGGAAGACGCCGACCGCTTCTTCGGGCGCGAGCGGCTGACCGGCGAGGTGCTCGCGAAGGTGCGTGAGCACCGGTTCCTGGTGGTCTTCGGGCCGTCCGGATCGGGGAAATCCTCGCTGCTGCGGGCGGGGCTCGTCGCCCACGCGCAGGCATCGGGGTGGCCGGTGATGCTGTTCACGCCGGGCCCGCATCCCCTGGAGGAGTGCGCCATCCACCTGGCCTCGGTGACGGGAGAAGCTCCCGGCGCTCTGGTGGCCGAGCTGCTGGACGATCCCGCGGCGCTGCACCTGCGGATCCGGCAGGCCATGATCGACCGTACGCCGGACGTCGACACGCTGATCGTGGTCGACCAGTTCGAGGAGGCCTTCACCCTCTGCGGGGACGCGAACGGGACCGGGAACGGAAACGGGGACGGGGACGAACGGGACGCGCTCATCGGCATGCTGATCGCGGCCACCACGGCGGCGACCAGCCGGACCCGGGTGGTACTCGGTGTGCGCGCCGACTTCTACGGCCACTGCGTCCAGGACCCCCGGCTGGTCGAGGCGATGCGCGACGCGCAGATCGCGGTCGGACCGATGAGCATCCAGGAGCTGCGCGAGGCCATCACCCGGCCGGCCATGCTCGCCGACTGCACGGTGACCGGCCCGCTGCTGGCGGCCGTGGTCGCGGATGCGACCGGTCAGCCGGGTGCGTTGCCCCTGGTCTCGCACGCGATGGTCGAGACCTGGCGTCGGCGCAAGCGGCAACCGCCTGACCCTGGACGGGTATCTGGCGGCCGGTGGGATCCAGCACGCGCTCGCCCACACCGCGGAGGCCGCCTACCGGGCGCTGTCGCCGGTGCAGCAGGACCTCGCCCGATCGCTGTTCCTCCGGCTGACCGCGCTGGGCGACGGTACCGAGGACACCAGGCGCCGGATCACCAGGGACGAGCTGGACCCGAACCCCGACACCGCCTGTGTGCTCGAGTCCCTTGCCCGGCAACGGCTGGTGACGCTGGACGAGGGGTGCGTCGAGATCACGCACGAGGCGGTCATCCGGTGCTGGCCGAGGTTGCGCGGCTGGCTGACCGAGGACCGGGACCGACTGCTCCTGCACCGGCAGCTCACCGACGCGACCTCCGGCTGGGAGCGGCAGGGGCGCGACCCGCACGCCTTGTACCGGGGTGCCCGCCTGGCCGCGGCGCTGGAATTGGCCGCCGCGGAGGGCAGCCGGCTCACCTCCAAGGAAAGGCGCTTCCTCGACGCGAGCCGGGAAGCGGAGGCCGGCGAGATGGTGGCGGTCAGGCGACGGACGGTCCGCCTGCGGCAGCTGGTCACGCTGCTCACCGTGCTGGTGGTCATCGCGGCGACCGCGGGCGGGCTGGCCGTCGACTCCCGCGACTCGGCCATCCGGCAGCGCAACGTGGCCATTGCGCGGAAGGCCGCCGCGGACGCGGCCGAGGTGCGGCAGCAGAACCCGTCGCTCGCCGCGCAGCTGAACCTGGCCGCGTACCGGCTGGCCGCCACCGGCGACGTCCGCGACCAGCTCATGAGCGCGTTCGCGGTGCCGTGCACGAGCCGGCTCACCGGCCACACCTCCGACGTGGTCTCGATCTCCGTCGCCCCGAAGGGCACGGTCCTGGCCACCGCGAGCTGGGACCGCACGGTCCGGCTGTGGGACATCGGGGACGCCCACCACCCCGTACAGCTGGCCGTCGTGGACCAGCCGGAGCGGCTGATGGCGGTGGCGTTCGGTGAGGGCGGCCGTGTCCTGGCCACGGCGAGCGAACGCCTCGGTGCGGCTGTGGGACGTGGCGAACCCGCGTGTACCCGCCGAGCTGACCACGCTGCCGGATCAGCGGTCCGCGCCGACGTGGGTGGCGTACCGGCCCGGCGGCGTCATCGCCACCGGCCACACCGACGGCGCGGCGCGGCTGTGGAACGTGAACGATCCCCGCCACCCGCGGCTGTTGGCCACCACCTTGGCGGGCCACACCGGTACGGTCACGTCGGTGACGTTCAGCCCGGACGGGCGCACGCTGGCGACCACCGGCGACACCACCACCCGACTGTGGGATGTCACCGACCCTGCGGATCCGCTCCTCCTCGACGTCCTGCGCGGACACACCGACACCGTGACCTCGGCCGCTTTCAGCCCCGACGGCCGGACCGTGGCGACCGGGAGCTGGGACCGCACCGCGCGGGTCTGGGACATCGCCGGCCGCCGCGGCCCGCAGAAAGCAGCGGTCCTCCCCTCCGGCCGTCCTGCTCGGCCATCCCGCGATCGTCTGGTCGGTGGCCTTCAGCCCGGACGGCAGCACGCTCGTCTCGGTGGGCGGGTCCACCCTGTTCTGGGATCTCGCAGCCCCGGCGAACCCGAAGCGGGCCGGAACGGTTCAGGGCGGGTTCTACCAGGCCGCGTTCAGCCCGGACGGCCGTACGCTCGCCAACTCCGACCGGCTCCTGGACCTGCGGGATCTGTCGCTCGCGACCCACGACGACGTGGTCACGTCCCTGGCGTTCGACCCCGGGGGCCGCCTGCTCGCCAGCGCCAGCTGGGACGGCACCGCACGGCTGTGGCAGGTCACCGGCGGCGGCCGGGCCCTGTGGCCGCTGTCGGTCCTGCACGGGCACACCAGGTTCGTCCGGTCCGTGGCTTTCAGCCCGGACGGGCGCATCCTCGTCACCGCCAGCGAGGACGGCACCGTCCGCGTCTGGGACGTGACCGATCCGCGGAGACCGCGGCTGACATCGGTCCTCACCCCCGGGGCCGGCGAGGTCGGCGGGGCCGGCTTCGGCCCAGACGGGCACCTGCTGGCCGTCCGGGCACAAGAGACGGCCGAACTGTGGGACCTGACCGATCCCGGCAACCCCCGGCCGCTGAGCCGGATCGCCGAGGACGGCCCGGTCGTCACGATGGCCTCTTTCCGGCCGGACGGCCGCACGCTGGTGACGAGCACCGGCGAGTCCGGTTCGCTGCGGTTCTGGGACATCAGCGATCCGCGCAGCCCCCGGGAACTGCCGTCCCCGCTCCGATCCGACCCTCTGACCGGCGGCGTGTTCAGCCCCGACAACCGGAGGCTGGCGGCCTTCCACCGAACGGACAAGACGGTCTGGCTGATCGACGTCAGCGACATCGGCCGTGCGGCGAAGGCGACGCGGCTACCGGCGTCCGGCGGCTGGCTCTACAGCTGATCTTCGACGCGGACGGCCGCCGACTGGCAGCGGGCGCCGGGGACAGCAAGGCCTTGCTGTGGGACCTGAGTGGTGGGGCTGCCGCTCCCACTGTCCTCACCGGCCATTCGAACCCCGTCCCAGCCGTGGCATTCAGCCCGGACGGCCATACCCTGGCCACCGGCGGCAACGACTTCACGATCCGGCTGTGGGACACCAGCCTGGACAGGGTCGCCGCCCGCATCTGCGACAGCGCGTACCCCCGGATCAGCCGAGCCCAGTGGGCGCAACACTTCACGGCGGTCGACTTCAACCCGCCCTGCCCTCCCGCCACATGACACCCGTCACCACCACCGAGCACCCCTTGGTCGACGGCGACGCGGTGAAGGGCCGCGCCGGTGAACACCCGGGGAACGGCGCCGGGGTAGTGGTCGATGACCGCTTCGCCGCTGTCGCGGCCGGCGGCGAGTCCCCAGCCCTCGCGGGGAGAGCGGCCGAACGCAGTCGCGACGTTCCCGCGATTCAGTGTGCGGCGCCGACTGTGTCAGAGTCGGACGAGCGGCCTGGAGGGCTCAGTGGGCGCCCGTGTGCGGGCGCGCGGGACGTGGCAGTGGCTGACGCCAGTCGCCCAGGCTCGTGAGGAGAAACCGGCGGGCGAGAGAACGTATGTCGTCCCACGCCGGATCGGCGGTCAGGGCGTTGTCCCAGAGGCCGACGCGGCAGGTTGCATCGATCTCGCCGAGGCGGCGGCCGATG
Source organism: Streptomyces sp. NBC_01294 (assembly GCF_035917235.1). NCBI lineage: Bacteria > Bacillati > Actinomycetota > Actinomycetes > Kitasatosporales > Streptomycetaceae > Streptomyces > Streptomyces sp. NBC_01294. The sequence continues at coordinate 8,137,261 of NZ_CP108423.1, read as the reverse complement.
GCCCGAAGAGTGCGCAGATCCTCGGGCTCGAAGACTCCGCGCTCCGCGAGTCCTTCGGAGACACGGCAGAGGAGCTCCACCTCTTCGACGACGTCCTTCGTCTCCAGCTCACGCTCGCCCAGCCAGACAAGCTGACCCTGGGTCTCGGCTGCCAGGAGGGCCATGAAGCGCAGCGTCCAGGTGCGCAGGTGCACGTCGCCGAGATGGTTCATGCATGCAGGATCGCACCCAGCTCCCGCAACCGTGTTCGACGACACGGAGAGCGGGGAGCCGTCGATGGGTCAGGAGGGGGCTTGGTCCTCGGCTCCCCCGAGCCGGTCGGTTTGCGGTGGCCGGCGGGTCGCTTGCGCGGCTCCGGTGCAGGAGGGATTCGTGCAGGGGGCCTCGGCGTACAGCGGGACGTAGACGCCCATCGTCTTGTACCGCTGGACCGTGGTCGGCAGTGGCTGCTTGCAGGACGGGCACAGTTGCCCGGGGCGGGTCGCCGCATGGTGCTTTTCTCCGTACATGTACCGACTTTAATCCCAGTTTGCCCGGATTTGAAGGGCTCTTTTGGGTAGGCGGTCATTTGTCCTGTGCGGGCTCGCCGCTGTCGGCGGCGGTGGCCTAGCAGGCTCAGCGCCACGGACACGGTGAGTACGACGACGATCACGGCGAGGCTCACCGGCGAGGGGATCTCCGGGATCGCCGGGTTGATCAGCTTGTGGGAGGCCTGCAGGACCAGCTTCACGCCGATGAAAGCGAGGATCAGCGCCAGCCCCTTGCCGAGGTAATGGAAGCGTTCCAGCATGCCGGCCAGCATGAAGTACAGGGCCCGGAGGCCGAGGATGGCGAACGCGTTGCTGGTGTAGACGATGAAGGCGTCGCTGCTCACCGCGAGCACGGCCGGGCACGCTGTCCACGGCGAAGACCAGGTCGGCGGCCTCGATCGCGGCGACCACCGCGAGCAGCGGCGTCGCGACCCGCTTCCCCGCCTCCTTGACGAAGAACTTCGCCCCGGCGTACTCGTCCCGGACCGGGATGATCTTGCGGAGCATCCGTACGGCAAAGCTCTTGCCGGGGTCGAAGCTCTCCTCCTCGTCCTTGAGGAGTTTGTAGGTGCTGTAGAAGAGGATCGCCGCGAAGACGTACAGGACGGCTGTGAACCGGCTGACGACGGCGACGCCGGCGGCGAGGAACAGGCCACGGAACACCAGGGCGCCCAGCACCCCCAGGAACAGCACGCGGTGCTGGTAGGCGCGCGGGACCTTGAAGTAGCCGAAGATCACGGCGAAGACGAACAGGTTGTCGACCGACAGGCTCTTCTCCAGCAGCCAGGCCGTCGTGTACTCGGTGCCGGCCGTGGTGCCGAGGACGAGTGAAGACGACCGCGCCGAAGACCAGGGCCAGGCTCGACCCACACGCCGCTCCAGGCGGCTGCCTCGCGTGAAGCCGATGACGTGTGCCTCCCGGTGGGCAAGCAGGTCGATCGCCAGCGACAGCAGGACCGTCGCGGCGAAGACGATTCACAGCCAGTAGGGCACATCGTGCACGGCGGGCCCCCGCGGGACGGCAGGTAGGGCGGCTTCCCTTACAAACGAGTCTGGGGGACCCGCACCGAGTTGTCCTCCGGCGAGCCGGCCGGACCCTGCCACGCCCCGGTGGGCTTGCGCCTGCCCGGCCGTTCCCGCTCAGACATGAAGGTGCAGGAAGACCAGGAGAGCGTCGTCCGGCACGCCGTCCAGATGGCGTTGTACGTCCTGCTGCGCTCCCGATGCGATGTCCGGTACGTGCGGGCACACGGCACGGCCGCCGCAGGCCCTGTGGATCCCTTCCTCGCCGTCCCCGTACCACCAGCCGTCCAGGGTGAGCACATTGGGGAACCTGGCCCCGTCGTACTGCGAGCGGCCGCGGATGAAGTCCTCGCGGGAGAGACCGCCGACGTTCTTGAGGGGATCCCGGATGTCGAGGAAACCACTGCCGTAACGGTGGGTGCGGGCAGCGCTCCTGAGCTCGTCCAGCGCTGACAGGTAGGCGCCGATGAGGGGCTGAGCCTGGTAGCGCTCGTAAGCCGGTGTCCAGGGGTCGGGCTCGCCCTCCACTTGGGACAGGGCGAAGGGCGATACTCCCATCTCCGCCTTGCTGCGTTCCAGGAAAGGCTCGTACGGCTGAGGAGCGGGATGGCGGCCGGACAGGTCCGCCCACAGGTCCCATGCTCGGCCGGCCAGGGTGACGGACTCGGCGTGGTTCGCACTGAGGTCGAGCAGACCGCGGGGGCCGCCCGCGCACATGCCGGGCAGACTGGGCTCGCTCGTGCCGTCGTATCGCGGCCGGTCGTGCACGAGCCGTGGATCCGACTCGAAGCCGGCCTGGACGGCGAAGCCGGCACCGGAGGCACCGCCGCAGATTCGGTAGTGGTCCCAGATGTCGAACTCCGCGCCGAGGCCCTTCTCCCGTTCGAATGGAGCCACCGCCTCCGCGACCGCCTCGTCCACCCGCCCCGCTGCCGAACCCGGCAGGCACACCACGATCCTCATTCCGGCCATGACCTGATCATGCCGAAGGGCTGGCAGGCAATCCATCCGGTTTCCCCGCTCCGCCCGTCAGGGCCGCAAGCCCGCTCGCCTGAGCGCGATCTCGGACAGGGCGGCGACGACTTGCTGGTCGCCGCGGCGCCAGGCGTCTGCGAGGCCGGCCGGCGGGACGGAGATCGTGAAGAGGTCGCCCGGCGGTCCGGTGAGGGCGCGCAGGGCGAGCAGGTCGGCGCCTCCGGGTGCGTCGAGAAGGCGTCGGATGGTGGCGCTGCGCCGGATCCAGCGCAGGCGCAGGGGGAGCCACAGCAGGAGTACGAGCGCCCACGGGGACGACGATCAGGGCGACCGCGGCCAGGGTGGCCAACTGGCTGATGGTGTCCTGCAACGACTGTCCTGCGTCGGCGAGCCCGGTGCCGGCGTCGGCTGCGGACCGGAACGGCTTCTTCAGGAGGTCGCCGACAAGCGGCACGTCCGAGACTGTGTCGCCGGCGTCGTCGAGGGCGGTGGCGAGGCTTTCGCCGGAGCTCTCCACCCTGCGCCCCGGCTCGGCCAGCAGCATGATCGCGTCGTGGACGGCCAGGGCGAACTTCACCGCGGCGGCGATCAGGACCACGGCGATCAGGTCCGCGAGGATCTGGCAGGTGCGCCGTGCTGGGGTCTGGGCGTAGAGAAGCATCGGCTGCTCCCGTTCCGGTCATGGCGTCGAGGAGGGCCGGCCCCCACCAGAGGTGTGCGGTGCTGCGGCAAGGCTCGGCCGGTTGCTCGACCGTATGCGGACTCGGCCCTTCCACTGGTGTCCACGGGTGCACGTCTGCGACACGTTGCCGGGTTGGCGCAGCGCCGGTGGCGCCGCCAGGGCGAGGTGCGTCCCGTACTCGGGGGCCGCGCCGCACGGCTGCCTCGCCCTCGGGTCACCGCGCGACCAGCCGGGGCCGCCGCCGAGGAGACCGGCGGCGGCGGCCGCGCCGCCCTGGCCCGCCCCGGCCCGGCCCGCCCCGCCCCGCCCCGGCGGCTGCTGACCCAGGTGGCCTACCTGGGTCAGGCGTGGTCGTCGGATCAGATGACGCCCTGCGCCAGCATCGCGTCCGCGACCCGCTCGAAGCCGGCGATGTTCGCGCCGGTGACGTAGTCGCCCGGGGCTCCGTACCGCTCGGCGGTCTCGTGCGCGACGGCGTGGATCGAGCGCATGATGCCGGCGAGCTCGTCCTCCACCCGCTGCGCGCTCCAGGCCACCCGGCCGGCGTTCTGGCTCATCTCGAGGGCGCTGACCGCGACCCCGCCCGCGTTGGCGGCCTTGCCGGGCCCGAACGCGACCCCCGCATCCTGCAGGATCCGTACGGCCTCGGGAGTGGTCGGCATGTTGGCGCCCTCGGCGACCGCCTTGACCCCGCCCTCGACGAGCGTACGGGCGTCCCGCGCGTCCAGTTCGTTCTGCGTGGCGGAGGGGAACGCGATGTCCGCCGACACCTCCCAGACCCGACCGCCCGGCACGAACCGCGCCGAGGATCCGCGCCGCGCCGCGTACTCGCTCACGCGCCCGCGCTCGACCTCCTTCACCTGCTTGAGCAGTGCGAGGTCGATGCCCTTGTCGTCGACGACGTAGCCCTGGGAGTCCGAGCAGGTCAGCGGGTTCGCACCGAGCTGCTGGAGCTTCTCGATCGTGTACAGCGCGACGTTGCCGGAGCCGGAGACCACCGCGGTCAGCCCGTCCAGCGACCCGCCCCGGACCTTCAGCATCTCGGCGGCGAACAGCACACTGCCGTAGCCGGTCGCCTGCGGCCGGATCGCGGAGCCGCCCCAGCCCTGCCCCTTGCCGGTCAGGACGCCGGCCTCCCAGCGGTTGGTGATGCGCCGGTACTGGCCGAAGAGGTAGCCGATCTCGCGGCCGCCGACACCGATGTCCCCGGCGGGCACGTCGGTGTGCTCTCCGATGTGCCGGTGCAGCTCGGTCATGAAGGACTGGCAGAACCGCATGACCTCGGTGTCCGACCGGCCGTGCGGGTCGAAGTCGCTGCCCCCCTTGCCGCCGCCGATCCCGAGTCCGGTCAGGGCGTTCTTGAAGATCTGCTCGAAGCCGAGGAACTTCGCCACACCGATGTCCACCGACGGGTGGAAGCGCAGGCCGCCCTTGTACGGGCCGAGCGCGCTGTTGAACTCGACGCGGTAGCCGCGGTTGACGTGGACCCGGCCCCGGTCGTCCTGCCACGGCACGCGGAAGAGGATCTGCCGCTCGGGCTCGGTGAGCCGCTCCACCAGGGCCACGGCCGGGTCGGCGTACTCGGGGCGGGCGGTGAAGACGGGGGCCAGGGTCTCGAGGACCTCCCGTACCGCCTGGTGGAACTCGGGCTGCGCGGGGTTGCGGCGCTCGATCTCGGCCCGCAGTGCTTCCAGCCTGTCCTTCGAGTCCTTCACGTGTGTCCTTCCAGGGAGTGCGCGGTGCGCAGACGACGGCAGGTGCAGGTACAGGTACAGGTACAGGTACAGGTACAGGTACATCGTGTCCGCGGGTCCGCGAGTACCGGTCGATTCCGAACGCAACGCGCGCCGGACACGCGCTTTCGGAATAGTTTTTCCGGAGTGCGGCCCCTTTCGGAGGCTACCCCGCACGGCGCAGCTCTGGGGAAGGCTTCTGTCCCACGGACAAAAAAGCGTCCCGCGCGCCGGTATGCGCCGTGCCCCGGCTGCCGTGAGCAGCGGACCCGACGATCGGCGCGGGCGCGTTTCAGTCGGCCTGCCCGGTCGTCGGCGTGGCCCGGGCGATGAGCAGGGCCACGTCGTCGTGGTCTCCCGGGTGCCGCATGGTGTGCAGGAGCAGGTCGCAGGTCTCGTCCAGCGAGGCGGCTCGGGTCGTCCAGGACGTCGAGGAGGACTTCGAGACGCGTGTCGATCGGCTCATCGCGGGTCTCGACCAGGCCGTCGGTGTAGAGGACGAGTTGGTCGCCCACCTCAAGGGCGAGGCCGACGGTGTGGAAGGCGACACCGCAGCCGCCCAGCGGCGCGCCGGTGGGCAGGTCGAGCAGCTCGCGTTTCCCGTCCTGGTGGAGGAGGACGGGCGGCAGGTGCCCGGCGAGGGCGAGGTGGCACCGGGCCGTGTGGGGGTCGTAGACGGCATAGACGCAGGTCGCGATCGTGTCGAGACCCTCGGTGACGTGATCGAGGTGGTGCAGGACCTGGGCGGGGTCGAGATCGAGATCGGCCAGCGTCCGGGTGGCGGTGCGCACGCTGGCCCATGGTGGCCGCGGCTGCGACTCCGCTGCCCATGACGTCGCCGACGACGAGTGCGGTCTTGTCGCCGCTCAGGGGGATCACGTCGAACCAGTCGCCGCCGATCTCCATCGTGGCCTGGGCGGGGCGGTAGCGGGTGGCGACCTCCAGGCCCGGCCGCCGCGGTGGCGTGTGGGGCAGCAGGCTGCGCTGGAGGGTGAGGGCGGTGTGGCGTTGTTCCTCGACGGCCCGGTGCCGTTCGGTGACGTCCACGCTGGAGGTGGCCACGCCCAGCACGGTCCCGTTGGGGGCTTCGAGCCGGTAGAACGAGATCGACCATGCATGATCGTGATCCGGGTCGGCCGGCGTACGGCCAACGGTGTACTGGTCCACGATGGGGATGCCGGTGGCCAGGACCTCGCGCATCGACGCTTCGAAGGACGCGCCCACGGCCGGCAGCACCTCGTGGACGTGCCGGCCGATGTGCTCGGCGGCCGGCACGCCGTTGAGGCGTTCCTCCGCCGGATTGACCGAGACGTACCTCAGGTCGGTGTCCAGCACGCCCAGTCCGACCGGCGACTGGGCCACCAGCCGGGCGGACAGTGCCAGGTCCCGTTCCACCTGCCGTACGGTCGCCTGGTCCGCGGCAAGGCCCAGGGCGTAGTACTCCTGCTGGGAGTCGAGCAGCCGCATGTTGCGGAACTCGACCATGCGCGTGCTTCCGTCCTTGTGCCGGACGGGGAAGACTCCGACCCAGCTGCCCCCTCCCTCCATGACCTGGGAGAACATGCCCAGCACGTCCGGCAGGTCGTCTTCATGGACCAGCAGGTGGCCCGCGAACGCTCCGAGTGCCTCTTCGGCGGTGTAGCCGAACAGGTCCTCGGCCTGCGGGCTCCACAGATCGATCTTGCCCTCGGCATCGAGGAGAATGGCGGCCACGCTCAGCACATCGAGCAGGCCGCCCGGCCCGGACGTGGCAGCCCCCGGGGTGGACGTGGCAGCCCCCGGGGTGGACGTAGCGGCCCCCGGGGTGGACGTAGCGGCCCCCGCGGACGTGGCGGCCCCCGCCCCCTCGGGACCGTCCCGCGAGGGCTCGATTGCACCCATCTCCGGGCTCTCCTTCCGGCCGCCGAAGGCTGCGGCCCTATGCCGGGCGGTGATCACGTACCGGCGTCTGCGCTCCCGGCCATCTCATCGTCCCCCGCCACCGGCCGCACGCGCACGCCACGCTGTCTGCGGAGCGGCGCCTGCCGGACGGAGCCGCGACGGGGCTCGGAGCCGCCGTTGCGGCAGTGAGTGACCGAAGCCATGCGCAATGTCACTGCCCGTGTCAACGTGTGACTGGTCGAACTTCCGAGACCTCCCTATCGCGAGGAGCCACCGTCATGGGCGGTACGCAGGACAAACGGCAGCCGGGCCCGTCGGGACAGTCGGGACAGTCGGGCAAGGGACCCGACGAGATCGGGACGGGCCCCAAGCACCCCACCGGCAAGAACCCGACGCGCCCCCAGCAGCCGGAGAAGGTCTCCCGCCATCCGGACGACGAGGCCAGGCGTCGCCGTGAAGAGGACCGGCTGCGCGAAGGCGACGTCGAGGGCGACGAGGTGTAGCGATCGGCGAACCCGGGGGCCGATCGGGCGGTGGCCACCCCGATCGGCCCTGACCGAGCCCGCTTCCGGTGTCGCCCGCAGGCGCGACGAACAGCGATTCGCCGTTGCGGAGCGGACCGGGCATCGCCACGTCACATGCCCTCGGGCGGAACGGGTGTGGCCTGGTGGTAGTACATCTGCCACGTGGCGCCCGCGCTCCCCTTGCGCCAGAGCGAACTGCGTCGTGCCCGGTCTCCGCCGATCGTGGTCTCGTAGGTGAGGTGCACCAGCCCGGGCGCCAGCACGACGCCGGTCATCTCCGAGGGTTCGTAGCGCGGGCCGTCGTCCGCCGCACCGTCCATCTCGGGCAGCGCGGCGAGGATTTCCTCGTACGTCCACCGCCGCCCCGAGGCACCGACTTCCACGAAGTGCGGGTCAAGGAGTTCCCGGGCCGACGTCCGCGACGAGCGCACGCCGGGGTCCATCAGACGCAACTCACCTGCGATCGCTTCGTCGACCTCATCGGCCGCATCAACCTCGTCGGCCTCGTCGTTCCCTCTGCTCATGCATGCATCTTCGTCCAGGGGCTCGAGGCACCGCAACCGAGTTACTGCCGCATCCCGGCACAGGTCCTACGACCAACGGAGTACGGGGATACCCGACGCGCAGCCGAGGCTCGGGTTCCCTGCCATTGGCTAGCGTCGCAGCCATGCGGAAAGCCGATGTGCAGAGCTACCTGCAACGCCTGGGGATCCCGGATCCGGTCCCGCCCTCGGTGGCGGGCCTCCATGCGCTCCATGCGGCGCACGTGGAACGAGTGCCTTTCGAGACGTTGGAGATCCATCTGGGACGGCCGACAACCACCGATCCGCGGGAATCCGTCGCCCGGATCCTGCGCGGGCGCGGCGGGTACTGCTTCCACCTCAACGGCGCCTTCGCCACCCTGCTGCACGCACTCGGTTACACGGTCACCTGGCATCGCGGCGGAGTCCACGGCGCGCCGGAGAGCCCTGCGCCGGGAGTGACCGGCGACCATCTCACGCTCGTCGTGGCGTGCGAAGGCCGGTCGTGGTTCGTCGACGTCGGGCTCGGTGATGCGCTGCACGAACCGCTTCCCCTGCGCGCGGCGACGTACCGGCAGGGGCCTTTCACCTACCGGCTGAGCCGCTCGGGCGTCGAGCCGGGCGGCTGGCGGTTCGACCACGACCCGCGCGGCACGTTCGTCGGCATGGACTTCTCCTTGGCCCCCGCAGGTCCGGACGACTTCACCGAATGGCACCGGAAACTGTCCACGTCACCGGAGTCGGGCTTCGTACGCATCTTCTCCGCGATCCGCAGGGATCCCCACGGCGTGGACGCACTCGAGGGCTGCGTCCTCGGCCGGACGGACGCGACGGGCCGCAGCCAACGGGAACTGGACACCGCCGGCGACTGGTTCGGAGCACTCACCGACCTGTTCGGCTCACCCTCGACGACACCTCAGCCGCCGAGCGCAGCGTCCTGTGGACCCACGTGCATTCCCGGCATTTGGCGTGGAAGGCCCGCCGCTGCTGACCCTGGCCTTGCGCCGTCTGAGTACGGAGCGCACCCGGAGGTGAGTAGCCGAGCGGCTTCGCCGGCTCTGCAGACCGTGTTGGATCGGGGCATGAACGAAACCTCCCCCTCTGTGACTCCCCCGGCCCAGGCGCAGGCCGCGGGGAAGGGACCGCTCCCGCTTCCTGGCCGTCCTGTCCGCCGTGCTCTTCGTCCCGGCCGCCTTGGCGGCGGGCGTGCTGACCCTGTCGTCCGAGCGGGCAGCGCGCTGCGTCACGTACGGGGAGCAGTGCGCCCAGGGGCTGCCCGGTTGGCTGTTCGGCTGGAGCGCGGGCATCGCCGTCGTGGCGTTCGTCGTCGCCTTGGCCGCGCCCGCGCTGCGTGTACGGCAGGCCGCACTGGCGGCCCAGCTCCTCGCGGAGTGCACGGCGCTCATGGTGATCCTCAGCTACGCGTGAGCGGCCTGCCGCAGGTCAAGCCCGGCCCCGGCGATCCGGGAACGTACCACCCGGGTCCTGGCCGGACGCTTCCCTGGGTGGGACGAGGGGTCACCTCCTGGGGTAGCGGGAAATCAACTCCCGGTGGGACGACACGCTCGGCGGTCGGCGGCTACGTTGTCGGCGGCCGTTCCGCAACTCATGACGGAGGATCGCCGGATGCAGACCCGCTTGGCTGATGACCCCCGCAAACGACTGGTGTGGGGGTTAACCCTCGTCCTGATCGCGGTCACCGTGCTCCTCGGGGCCGCGCCCGGGGTTGCCACGGCGACGCCCGTCGCCGTCGCCGCCCCACCCGTTCCCGTCCTGTCCTGGGGCCCCTGCGGCACGAACGCCGACGCCCCCGGGGACGGCTTCGAGTGCGCGACCGCCCGAGTACCGCTGGACTACCGCCAACCCACCGGGCGGACGATCCCCCTCGCGGTCACCCGGCGGCTCGCCGCCGACCAGGCCCACCGCACCGGCGTCCTGCTGCTGCACCCCGGCGGACCCGGCAACTCCGGCGTGGACTTCGCCCGCAACAGCTACGCCGCGCTCCCCGCCTCCCTCCGTGACGCCTTCGATGTCGTCGGGTACGACATGCGCGGCGTGGCGCGGAGCGGACAGGTGGAGTGCTGGGACGACAAGGAGTACTCCGCCGCCGTCGACGCCGCACGCGGCGTGCCCGGCCCGGGCGCCCTGCACGGCGCCATCCGGCAGGGCGCCGACTTCGCCACCGCCTGCCGGCAACGGTCCGGGGACCTCGTGCCGTTCGTCGGCACCGGCTCGAACGCCAAGGACATCGACCTGCTGCGCCAGGCCCTCGGCGAGGAGACGCTGTCCTTCTACGGCCGTTCCTTCGGCAGCCACGTCGGCACCGTCTACGCCGCGCAGTTCCCGCGGCGGGTGCGTGCCATGGTCCTGGACGGGGCCTATGATCCGCGGCGCTACGCGGACGTGCCGTACGCCTACGACGGCCCGCAGTTCGTCGCCCTGGACGCGGCGGTCGGCCGGTTCCTGGACTGGTGCGCGCAGAACGCCACCACCTGCGGATTCGGTGAAGGCCGGCCGCGGCAGGCCTTCGAACAGCTCAAGCGGGCGCTGGACGCCGAACCGGTCATCACCGCGAGCGGACGCCCGGCCACCGGCTACACCCTCGCCTACCGCCTGATGTTCAACATCAACGCGGGCAAGGAGATCTGGCCCTATCTGGGCGAAGCCCTGCGGGCGGCCCAGAACCGCCAGGGTTCGTTCCTGTTGTCACCGCCCTCACCCGCGTCCTTCGACTTCCTCAACGTCAACATGGCCGTCGAGTGCGCCGACCGCGCCTACCCGGCCGGCCGCCTGCTCCTGGGCACGCTGGTCAGCGCCCACGTCGCCGCGGCGCCGCTGCTGGGACCGGCCATCGGCCTCGGCCCGCCCACCTACGACCACAACCACGCGCCCACCTGCGCCCAGTGGACTGCCGAGCGGCCGAGCCGGTACGAGGGCTCCTACCGGGCGGCGGGTTCCGCCCCGATCCTGATCCTCGGCACGACCGGGGACCCGGACACCCCGTACCAGGACGCCGTGGCCCTCGCCGGGACGCTGGACAACGGGCGGCTGCTGACCTTCGACGCCGAAGGACACACCGCCTACAACCGGAGCGCGTGCGTCAGCGCCCTGGCCACGGCCTACCTCGCCACCCTGGCGCTGCCCGCACGGGGCACCGTCTGTGCGGACGAGGCACCCCCGGGCGCGCTCGACCGCCGCACCGCCGGCATCGAGGTCGACGAGACGCGCGACGCGATCCCCGCCCTCCCCTGACACCGGACACCTCGCCCTGAGCACCGCGCCGGCCTCGGGGTGGAATGAAAACGAGTGGTGGGAAGGGCAACGGATCGACTTAAGATGCCGGGGTGGGCGGAGCCGTAGCGCAGAGGTCGACGCGCGCGGACTCCAAATCCGCGAGGACGCCGGTTCAAATCCGGTCGGCTCCGTCCGCAACCGCCCGCTCCGGGCGGCGACAGCCCCACCGCTCTCGCTGCTCCCGGGGTGATGGATATTCTCCCGGTATGAAGATCATCATCGGCGTCGCGATCGGGGCACTCTTCGGGGTGGCGACCTCGCTCGTCAACACGCTCTCCTCTCCGTACTTGCCGCTCGGAGCGTCCATCACGGGCACCGTCTTGGCCGGCGCCGCCAAGGTGCTCAGCCTGTTGATGGACTCCGGCTGGGCGTGGGCCGCGCTCGCGGTGGCGACGGGCTGGCTGGCCAGGACATGGGCAAGGGGCGCGCTGACCGGCGCCCTGGCGCTGATAGCGGCCACGGCGGCGTACTACGTGATGGACTCCTCGATCCGAGGCGAACCGCTGGCCTGGTACGAGTCGGAACTGACCTTGTGGTGGGCGGCGAGCGTGCTGTTCGGCACGGCCCTGGGCGCGGTGGGCGCAGCCATCAGGCGCCCGGGGACAGCCGGTCTGCTCGCCGCGCTGACGGTGCCGGTGGGCGCTGCCGCGCAGATGCTCTTGATGCCGCCCCGGCCCCACATGACCCTGACCCCGGGCATCATCCTGGCCGAGGTCATCGTCTGGACGGGCGCCGCGCTCGGTGCCGGCTGGGCGGTCTACCGATTCCGGGCCGAGCGGCGCGCGTAATTCCCAGGCGGTCGTGGCGACGGTCTCGTACGGTGCCGGGATGTTGACTGTACGCGTCATGACGGAAGCCGATGTCCCGGCTGTATCAGCGGTACGCGTGACCGGCTGGCAGGCCGCGTATGCCGGGATCGTGCCCCAGACCTTCCTCGATGCCATGACGGTCGAGGCAGATGCTCAGCAGCCGCCGGCAGCACTTCGCGAGGTCGAAGGAGGGCACGACCACGACCAACCTGGTAGCGGTCGACGCCCATGGGCACGTCGCGGGTTGGGCCTGCCTCGGGCCCGCGCACGACACCGGAACGAGTACGACCACGGGTGAGCTCTACGCCCTGTACGTTCAGCCCTCACTCATCGGGTCCGGAATCGGCCGCACGCTCCTCGAAGCCGTGCACGCCCGCGCTCATGCCCATGGCCTCGACCTGCTGCTCTTGTGGGTCCTCACCGCCAACGTGACGGCATCGCTTCTACGAGCGCGCCGGCTATGTCGCCGACGGCGCTGTCCAGGCCGACGACTACGACGGAGTGCCCGTATCCGAAGTCCGTTACCGGCGCACGCTGTGCAGGCCCACGGCCGCATCATGACGGCACTTGCGTCTTTCACCTTCGTGCGCCACGTCGACGGGCTCCGCCACCACTTCGAACGCGACGGGGAGCGCCATGGCCGCCCCGCCTACCGCCGAGCGGACGGAAACGTCTGGTGTGTCTGGTCGCCGGCCGACGGCTGGCACTGCGAGATCGCCGGCGGCCTCGTCACGGCCCATCCCCTCACCAGCCACGCCGACGAACCCGCACCCCCGGCCACCGTCTGGCGCAGCTTCAAGGGCGACCGGTCCTACCTCTACGACCTCCAGACCCCCGACCCCGACCCCGACCCCGAAGCATGATGCGCCGGACGGTCCGTCAGGGCCGGGGGCCCGGCTTCCGCCCGGCGTCATCGCCCGTACGCATCGACAGCGGCGGGATCCTGCCGAGCACCACGAGCCGGTGGCGTACGGCCATGACGACCACCGCCGTCGCGAGGATGACCACCCCGCCCAGGCGCAGGATCGCATCGTAGGCCTCCTCCGGCGGCCGCTCCGGCGTCATCGCCGAGATCGCCGCCGCCGTCCCGGCCAGGGCGATCGCGCCCAGCGTGACCAGGAACGTCAGCAGCACGCCCGACGCCTCCCCCGCCCTGGCCGGTGCGACGACCTGCTGGGTCGCCACGCTGGAGAAGGTCCAGCCCAGCCCCAGGCCCAGGCCGCACCACGCGAACACCGGCACGTACAGCCACCAGGCGCTGACCTGGGTCAGCGCGTACATCCCCGTGCCCGCGACGGCCCCGGCGAGGGCCATCACCGCGGTCGGCCGCAGGTGCCGGGCCAGCCGCGCCCCAGCGGCCCGCTGACCGCGACCAGCAGGGCCGGGGCCAGGAACACCGTGCCCGCCAGGAGCGGTGAGAGGCCGCGTACGCCCTGGAGGTAGAGGGTGGCGAGGAAGACGGTGACGCCGTAGCCCATGTTCGAGGCGAGCCCATCCCGGTCACCAGGACGTACGGGACGTTGCGGAACAGCCGCAGGTCGACCAGCGGGTGCCGGGCCATCCGCTCCCGCACCAGGAACAGCCCGCCGGCCCACCGCCACCGCGAAGAAGGCGATACGGGCGCTCGTCCAGCCCCAGGCGTCCCCGCGCTCCACGGCCAGGGTGAGGGCGGCCAGCGAGCACACGATCAGGAAGCACCCCGCGAGGTCGAGCTCGCGCGGCGCCGACGTATCGCGCGAGTCCGGTACGTACACCAGGGCGGCGAGCAGCGGGACCAGGCTCAGCGGCACCATCAGCCAGAAGATCCAGCGCCAGCCGGGCCCCTCGGTGAACCCTCCGCCCACGAAGGGCCCGAGCGCGGTCCCGATGTTGGCGACGCCGAACACGGCGCCCAGAGCCCTGGCACGGGTCTCCTCGGGAAAGGTATTGGTGATCACGGCCACGGACACCGGGAAGACGAACGCCGCGCCCACCCCTTGTGCGATCCGGGCCACGACCAGCAGACCGAGGCCGGGAGCCAGCGCGCAGACACCTATCCGGCCGCGAACAGAGGCGGTCCCGGCCAACGAGGGTGCCCCGCCGTCCGAAGACGTCCCCCACCCGGCCGCCGACGATGAAGAAGCAGCCGATGGCGAGCATGTACGCGGACAGGGTCCACTGCGCGGCCGAGACCGTGACGCCGAGCTCCGCCGCGATACCGGGAAGGGCGAGGTTGAGGGCGAAGAAGTCGAGCTGGATGCAGAACAGGGCGACGGCGACCGCGACGAAGGCCCCCGTCCTCCGCGCGGCCGCCGAGACCCGGCGCACTGAGGGGCGTTCCTCTCAGCCGACGCCGCCGGGACACCCCCGATGGCCGCATGCATGCCCTCGTCCCATTGTGGAGCGGCGGCCGGCCGCAGCCCGGTGGCGAGGCCGTGGACGCATGCGTACGGCTCAGCCCGAGGGGGCGGCGTGGGGCAGTACTCGGCCTCCATGATGCTGGTCGGGGCTCCGCGCTCCAGTCCCCGTTGCGGTTGTAGGCGAGCTGGTGGCGGCCGTCCTCGGTGGTGACGGCCAGGGAGGTCGACCCCACCATGCCTCCGCCGTGGCCCCAGAGCGTTGTGCCGCAGCTCGTCCGGAGCTGTGTGAGGCCGAGTCCGTAGGACATGTCGGAGCGCTCGGGGTGCGGGACGGTCGTTTTCATGGCCTTGAGCTGTTTCGGAGAGAGCAGTTCGCCGCGCAGCAGGGCGCTGTAGAACCGGTTCAGGTCGCCGGTGGTGGAGATGATGTCGCCGTCCGCCCAGCCCTGCGACCCGTTCATCTCGGTGACGTCGTCGATCCGGTCGGGTGTCTCCTCGAACAGCTTGGAGTAGCTGCGGCTGCTGGGCCGGGGCATGTGGATGCTGTTGCCGGGGTTGGAGGTGGACCTCAGGCCCAGCGGCTTGATGATGCGGTCGCGGACCTCGGCCTCGTACGTCCGCCCGCCCGCCTTCTCGACGATCAGCCCGGCCAGGATGTAGTTGGTGTTGGAGTACGAGAACCGGGCACCGGGCTCGAACAGCGGCGCGTGGGAGAGAGCCACCTTCACGTGTTTCCTGGGCGGCAGGGTGTCGTAGCGGTGCTTGAGGTAGCCCTCACCCCGTATGTACGTGTCGAGGTACTCCTCGTCGGCCAGGTAGTCGAAGAGACCGGTGGTGTGGTTGAGGAGCTGACGTACGGTGATCCTGCGGCCGTCGTTGCCGTTGCCCCGTACCAGGCCGGGGAGATGGCGCTCCACGGTGTCGTCGAGGCTGAGCTTCTTCTCCGACTCCATCTGGAGCAGGACGGTCGCCACGAACGTCTTGGTGATGCTGCCGACGCGGAACCGGTCGTTCGTGCCGCGCGGCGCGCCGGTCGTCAGGTTGCCGACACCCGACGTCGCCTTCCAGACGCCGTTGGCGTCGCGCACCTGGGCCGTGATGCCGGGGATGCCGGCTTTCACCTCCGCGTCCATCGCGCGCCGGGTCGCCTCGTGCCCTGCCGTCGAGGGGGGCGTCGAGGGGGCGGTGTCCGTGGAGGCCTGGGCGGGTACCGCGAAGGCGGTCGCCGCCATCGCGGCCGCCGCGAGACCCACCGCGCCGACCCGTGCGGTCTTCCGTAACGCCATCCTGTGCTCCTTACGGTTCTTGGTGCTCCCTGTCCGGCGGCGGGCGTACTCGTGCGGCTCCCGTGGAGCCGAGTAGGGCCGCTTTCCGCACGACAAGACCGCAAATGATCAGCGGAGGGTTGAGCGAACCCGGGGATTGGCCGATTCACCGGCCCTGTCCCCGCCTGACCGCGCCGGGCTCACTCCTGCGACTCGGCTGCCACGATGCCCAGCAGTCCGGGGAACCTCTCCTCGATGTCGGCCCGGCGCAGGCTCGCCATCCGGCTGTTGCCCCGGTCGACCTGCCGGATCAGCCCGGCCTCGCGCAGGGCGCGGAAGTGGTGCGTGACGGTCGCCTTGGTCGAGGGCAGCCCGAAGGAGCTGCAGGTCCGCGCGGCGCCGTCGGGTTCGGCTGCCAGTTCGCGCACCACTCGGCGGCGCAGCGGATCGGCCAGCGCGGAGAGTACGGGGCCGAGCTCGATCTCCTCGACGCTCGGGTGGCCTTCACCATCGGGCATGCGGGACACCTTCCTTCAGGTACGGATTGCATCGTACCTGCGCGTTCGGTACCGTCCAGTAGGTACGAAATTGGTCGTACCTACTGGGGAGGGAACCCTGCATGTCTCAGCCATTCGCACTCGTCGGCACCGCTCACCCCAAGCCCGAACGCGCCGAGGAGCTGAAGCGGCTTCTGCTCTCGTTCGTCGAACCGACCCGACAGGAGGCCGGCTGCCTCGCGTACCACTTCCACGAAGACCGCAATGAGCCCGGCGTGTTCGTCTTCTACGAGGCCTGGCGCTCCCAGGCCGATCTCGACGCCCACCTTGCCCTCCCCCACATGCGAGCCTTCTGGGAGCGGCGCATGGACTACCTGAAGACCGACTTCGCCATTCACTTCCTCACCATGCACAGCCCCTACCAGTCGGCTGACCACCGGACCGGAGCGGAAGCCCCAGCCGGCTGAACCGGAACCCTCCGCATCACGGCAGGGCCCCGCCCCTCGCTAGGCTCCTCCGGCATCATCTGCACCCCGTGCCGGAGGAAGCCGTGGAGATCCGAGAAGCGCAGAAGCTCGCCTGGGCCAACAAGCTCGAGAAGGGGTTCAACACCACCGACGTGCCCCTGGAGTTCGGCCTGCTGACCGCCGAAGTGGGCGAGGCCTTCACCGCCTGGCGCAAGCGCCTGCCGGACTTCGGCGAAGAACTCGCCGATGTCGTGCTCTACGTCGCCGCCCTCGCCGAGATGGATCGCGTCGACCTGGCCGCCGAAGGTCGAGCAGAAGATCAACAAGAATCAGGCGCGCGCATACGAGCGCGACAGCCGGGGCGTCCTCATCCGGGTGCGCGAAGCGGGCGAGTGACGCACCGAAGTCGTCGATGGCGGAGAAGTATTCGCACGCCGGAATCGTTTCCGCAAGCGCATGCGAAGGAACGGCGAGGCCGGCTGTTACAGATTCCTGCACTCGTTCGGCGCAGGGACGAATCGGGCGGTCGAGGCCGGGCTTCCGGTGCCGGATGCCCCTGCTCGCAGGCGCCCCACGGGCTCGCGTCGAACTACTGCCCCTGAGGCGTCAACCCCGGCTTTGACGGTTGTCCGATACCAAGGGAGAGTTACGGACACATATCCGGATTGCGCCTGGCACGGGACGAACAGGCAGCATTCAGGGGCGAATGGGCGCCAAAGTATGGCTCCTACTCGGCAGGATGCCGAGGTCGTTCCGAGCCCTGCCGGCTTTGCACGAAGGCCGGGCCGGGCCGTCTGTTGAAGTTGAAGGGGTCATGTTCATGTCTGCTTCTCTCGCCACCCGCCGTGCTTTCGCCGCACTCCTGGCCGCCGGCACCCTGATCGGCGCGGCCGCTCTGCCGGCCGCCGCCGACGACCACCGGCGCGACCACCGCAGCCCTCACTCCTCGATCGTCATCGGCGGCGTCCAGTCCGACGGCCCCGGCCGCAGCAACGACCGCTCCAACCGCGCCCTGAACGGGGAGTGGGTCGAGGTGAAGAACACCGGCCGCCACTCCGTCAACCTGCGCGGCTTCACCCTCACCGACCGTGACGGCAACCGCGCTACCGCTGCAACGACTTCCGCCTGGACGGCCGTTCCAGCGTCAGGGTCCACCACCGGCGAGGGCCGCGGCTCCCGCCACGACGTCTACCAGGACCGCCGCCAGCAGGTGTGGGACGAGCGCGACAGCGCCACCCTCCGCGACAACCGCGGCAAGGTCATCGACACCGAATCCTGGAACCGCCGCGGACACCAGCACCGCGGCTGATCCTGACCGGCGGCCACTCCCCCAGGGGCAGTGAGCCGCCGGCCACCGAGGACGGCGTGCCACGGCTAACCAGCCGCGGCACGCCATGCCCATGCCCGCGGCGCAGTTCTTGGGCGCGGCGCGGTGGCGGACACTGCATGACGTGCCCGCTCACGCTCGTCCGCGACGCCGTCTCCTTCTGACGGGCCGACCTCCCGGCTCGCCCGATCCGTCCAACCCGCCCGAGGATGACCCTGAGGCGACCACGACTCTGCTCCATCGCCGGCCCCGTCTCGAAGACGTCGCCTACGCCGCAGCCTTCCTGACCTCCGACCGCGCGCCGACCATGACCGCCACAGAGGTCAATATCACCGGCGGTGCCGTCGTCGACTGAACGCACTCGCCGAGCTGTCCCCGTCTCGCATCGGCACGAGGGTCTCACGCGATGTGGCGCTCAGTCGGATTGCCCAGCTCCGTGCTCGCGGGGGGCCTTCCCCTGGCCGGGGAGTTCAGCGAACGCATCCGCATGACCACCGCCATCGGTGATGCAGTTGACACTGCATCCCCGACAGGGTGCTCGCTCTCGATGATGAAGTGAGGCCCCACCAGCGATCAGACCGGTTCCTCGTCAGTCAGCGAAGGCATCGAGCGTGGACGCAGGACCATGAGCGAGCCTTCCGACGTCGCCACCATGGCGAAGGGGAACCGGTCGACCTCAAGACAGAGCGCAACGTCATCAGCATGGACTCCTTGGCGCACCCCCTCCGCCAGTTCGGCGGCGGCGCGCGACTCAGCAGCGCGGCGGAGGTACTCGGCAGCATCCGTCCCGGCCTCGGTCGCTCTCCGAGCGATGTACTGAGCACACGCCAGATCTTCATCGGCCTGCCCATTTTCGCCGGTCACCACGAACGTGACACTGTCACTCTCGCGCGTCCGCAAGAGCCCAGCCGTTGCCCCCGCCACCACGAAACTCGCGCACAGCACCAGCGACGCCTCCTTCACCGCAAGGGCGCCCACCGTCCCCGCCGTGGTTTTCTGCACGACGGTCCGTCCGCCAAGGTCAATGGACCGCAGCAGACCCGGGGAGTTGACGGTGTCGAACCCGGGCGCGGGCGGACCGTCCTTGAGCGCCACCCAATCCGGGTGGCGGGCCTTGAGCGCCAGGGCTTCGTCCAGCGACTCAGCGAGAACGATCTTTTCCGCCCCCTGGGCAAAGGCCCAGGCAGCCACGGTGAAAGCACGCATGACGTCGACTACGACCGCCACGGACGGGACTTCGACCAGATCAGGGATGCCAAGGAAACGAGTGTCCATTCCGGTCATGATCGCGCATGCCCGACCCAAGGCACCCGGAGAGTGATACGCGTGACATCGAGGGCTCGGGACGCTGCCGCCAGCCAAGCCGCCTGCCGCCTGCCGCCTGCCGCCTGCCGCCGACGTACAACGGTCGAAGTCGACTGACCGGCACCATCATGCCCAGGTGTGTTCTGTCGCCTGGCGGTCACCGTACGTTCGCGGAGAACAGAGTCGGAGCTGTCACCATCTGCATACCGCCCACCATGCCCGCACCCCTTCAGAAGCGCCAGAAGTCAAAGAACGAGCTCAGGGTGCCCCCCAGCTGTCCGGCCGGGTCCCGTCGATGTCCGGTGAACCCGTATTCCCTCGCGAGTTCCGCTGACGGTGACCGACCCGCTGGTTCCACCGGGCGCGATGCGGGTCCGCGGCCAGGGCCGCGACGGCGCGGCCCACGTACCGCGGTGACTCCGACTGCGCGAAGCCTTCCGGTGCGGTCGGGTGGCCGTCGCTCCTGTCGGGGCACAGCGCGTCGCGCCAGTTGGCCTCCGTGACGCCGAAGTTGTCGAGCATCATCTCCGAGCGGAGCCATCCCGGGGTGATCGCGACCGCGGTGGCTTCCGCGTGCGGGTGCAGCTCGTGCCCCTGGGAGAAGGCCAGCCGGTTCACGGCGGCTTTGGCCAGGTCGTAGAAGACCGAGATCCGGTACCACGACGCGTTGATCTCGGTCGTCCCGTCCGTCACCTCGACGAGCAGGCCGCCGGGCTCCTCGATCAGCAGGGGCAGCAGGTGATGGGAGGTGATCAGGTGCGTGTCGACGGCGAGGTCGCCGATCCGCCAGGCCGTCGTCGAGATCGATGCTCCCACAGCGGCGTGTTCCACTGTGCGGGGCCGCCCTTGAGGAGTTCGGCCCCCCAGATGTCGTTGACCAGGACGTCGATGCGGCCGTGCTCGTCGCGGATCCGTGCAGCCAGACGGCGGACCTGTTCGGGGTCGAGATGGTCGACCTGGACGGCGATCCCCGTTCCGCCGAGCCGCGTGACCAGGTCCGCGGTCTCCTCGATCGTCTCCGCACGGTCGTAGTCCGACGCCGTCCTGCCGCTCACGCTGCTCCGCCCGGTGCAGATCACCGTCGCCCCCGACTCCCCCAGCGCGGTGGCGAAGCCACGCCCCGCACCCCGGGTCGCTCCCGCCACGACGGCAACGATGACCACGCAACGCGTCGGGATCCGGTGACCACACCATGGTTCGACTATCCCACCGGCCGGCGGCACCTGTCCCGGAGGCGGCGCCGCATCCGGTCCCGCACTGCTCACTCCGTACGGCGGCCGTCGCCGGGCCCGGGGTGAGGTGTCGGAGTCGTGGTGCCAAGTGCAGTTCGCCCGTGCCCAGGCGGATCGTGAGACGGGGTTGCATGGGCTCGTCGTCACGGCGTGAGACCACCACGATCTCCTGCACCTGCGCCGACAGGCTGCCCAGGCGGGCGGCGCACTCCGTGGCCAGGCGACGCGGATCGTGGGTGCGCCCCAGCGACAAGTGCGGCGTGAACGACGGGAACCGGCCGCGGCATCGGGGGAAGGGCTCCGCCAGGGCGCCCTGGAGGGCTGTCCACGGGGCCAGGCCGGCCGCGGCGGGGTCCAGCCACACGGTGGCGTAGCTGCGGTGCCGGAACGCGTGCACTCCGCTGAGGCGGATGGAGAAGGGCTCGATGTCGGTGGCAGCGGCGGCCAGCAGTGGGGCCGCCCCGTCGAAGTCGGCCTCCGGGACGAAGCCGAAGATCAGGTTCACGTGCGGAGGCCAGCGTCGGATCTGGGGGTCGTGCTCGGCGCGGATGTCCTGGATGGGGGGCCACAGTCCGGCCGGAGGCAGCCACACGACGGCGGTCCGAGGTGTGGGAGCCACCTCGAGGAACCCTGGGACGCCGGCTCCGCCACCGGCGGTCGGGAACGCGTTCACATGGCCATGATGCCCCTGCACGCCGGCCGGGCGGCTGTGCCGGGGCCGAGGCCGTGAGCCGGGGTGGCCGGGGACGACCTCGCAGGGTCCGGGGCGGGCCCTGAAACTCCAGCCCGCCCCGCCCTGCGCTGTGCCGCAGGCTCAGCGGAACAGCATGGACGCGTCCCCGGCCGGGGTGGCGACGGAGCCCGGGCACAGGAAACTGCCCGAGGTCTTGGCGGCGGTGAAGGCCCGGTTGACGTACTTCCGGCTCACTCCGTCGCGGTCCCACACGATGTTCGTCGCCTTGTAGCGACAGGAGATGAAGCTCTGCCGGCCGGTGATGTCGATCAGGTCGGTCCGCGCCGTGCCGGCCGCGTCGTCGAAGGTGAAGGCGGGGTTGTTGTTGAGGGAGGCGGCGATGCCGCCGCCACAGGCCAGGTTGCCTCCCGGAGCGTTGATCGTGGTGCGGTCGACGGTAAGGGGGGCGGGGGCGGCCGCGCTGGTGCTCGCGTTGGTCCAGCTGCAGCTGTTGCCGGCGACCACGATCACGCCGTCGACCTTCTGGTCGGCGGCCGCGGCGCCGGGGCTGTGCGCGAGGGCGGTGCCGGTACCGGTGAAGGCCGCCGCGACGAGCAGCGTCGCGATGCCGGCGATGCGCGAGACGCGGGTGCCATGGGTCCGGCGGCTGGTGGTGGTCCTGCTGCTCCTGTGCACGATGTGCTTCATGATTCGCTCCTCCATGCCACGTACTGGTGGGGGTGGGCGAGGCGCTGGGCCTCTCAGAGGGTGCGGAGTGCGTGCCGGGAGGGTCCCACAGCCACCTCTAAGTGTCAGGAGCATGTCAGCTGCGTGCCGAGAATTGGCTGGAATTACCGGTCGGTACGAGTCCGCGCGGGGAGCCGACCAGCCAGGAGTCGGCTTCCCTCGCGGAGCGGGGCAATGGCGCGATCCGCCTCTTGCCGCGCTCAGCCGGCGGCCGGGGCCGGGGCCGGGGAGGTCTTGCGCAGGACGCCTATCTTGTCGATGCGGTGCTCGGGGTTGCCCTGGGCGTCGCTCCAGGAGTTGCCCTCGGCGTTGGTCCTCCGGTGTGGCGCAGGTCGAGATCGTGATCATGGCCTGGGTGGGGGCCACCCCGGGCTTCCCGGGCACTGCCGCGCGCTGTTCGCTCAGCGAGCGCTCCGACCGGAAGGACGTCTTGCGGGTCGCGACGATCTCGTAGGTGTACTCCACCGCACCCGCGGTCACGCGGACCGTGTCGCCCTTGTCCACCGCGGGCAGGTCGCGCGGCGGAAGCCGCCCGCCGACAGGCGCAGTGCGCGGTGACCAGGAAGTTGCCCACCTGACCGGGGTCCGGCTCCGCCCCGCTTCCCGTACGGGCTCGCCGCCACGCCGCGGTCCTGGATGCGGGTTCCCGCGACGTCGTCGGTGGTGCCCTCGTACGCGCTCCACGCTCAGTCCGGAGATGCCCGCAGAGGGTATGGACAGCACCGAGGCCTGGGTCCGGAGGTCGACGCCCGGGTCCGCGGCCGCCGGGGCGGAGGGAGTGGTGCTGGGAGCGGAGGCGGGCGCCCGGGCAGGCGTGGACGCCGCGGAGGCCGCGGGCGGGGCGGCCGGAGACGAGGCGGGTACCGCCGCCGTCTGCGATCGTGCCGCGGCACCGGCGGCGGCCGAGGGCGCGCACGCCACCAGCAGGGCGGTCACGGCGCCGGCCAGTACGGCGGGCAGGGCACGGGACGGGAGCGGCAATGACATGGGCGTTTTCCGTGTCGGTCGGTCGTCCGGGTCGCGTGGCAGGCGGGTGACCCGATTCACCGGCCAGAGTGACATACGGAGCAAGAGGTCCATAAGGGTCCCGCCCTGTGACCTCCCTCCCCCGACCGGGCACCACGCCGGTTACGTCCTGGAGTCGGCCGCGACGTGAGGGTGGCCCGCGAGGCGGCGGGCTTCGGCAGTGACCGCAGCACTGACCTCATCCACGGCTCCGTCGCCGTATTCGGCTTCGAGCATGCCGTACTCGTCGTCGAGTTCGACGAGCCGTGCAGTCAGAGCCAGGTCGTGTCCATTGCCGGTGGTGGATACGGTGCGTGAGGTCCCAGGGCTCCAGCTCGCCCGGCCAGCATGCGGCGTGCGAGCGCTTCTCGCTGGCGAGCTTCCTCGGCGGCTTCGCTGCCGGCCGGAAGGAGGGTGAGGCCGAGCTCGTCGAGCGCGGGGGGAAGCAAATCGTGCACGTCATAGTCCGCCTCGGCGCGCGTGCAGGCGGCCAGGATGCGAAGAGCGGGGCTGTCGAGTCCGGCGACGAGCGCATCGCAGGCGGCGCTGACGACATCGGTCGCACAGCCTTCGCCCACGCGCCAGAGGGAGGCATGGTCCTGCAGGGCGCTTGCCGCTGATTCGGTGGGGGTCACCCGTTCATGATCCGGGTTTAGGGCGTCCCGGTCCAGGAGTTTTCACCAAAACTGCTGGTCAGCTGCCTGGCGGCTGGGTGTCACAGGCCGAGGCTCATGGCCAGGCGGGTGAGCTCGGCGGTGGTGTGGACGTTCAGCTTGGCGCGGATGCGGCGGAGGTAGGCGTCGACGGTGTGCTTGGAGAGTCCCATCTGGCGGGCCGTCTGCAGGTAGGTGTGACCTGCGGCGATGTATCCCAGGGCCTCCTGCTCGCGCGGGGCCAGTGCCACTGCGGGGGCCTGCGTCTGGGTCTGGGTCTGCGGCATCGTGAGGGTGAGGCTCATGGGATTTCCTCCGCCGGATCGGCTCGGTCATCGCTGCTCACGGCTTCGGAAGCAGAGGGCTTAATGCCCTGGTTTGTTCCTGTATGAAGAGCTTGGCCGGGCGACTTCGCGAGCGTGTCCGCCGACTGATCACAGGCGTGTGACAGGCCACGAGCGCCGGGCCAGGCGTCAGCTGCGACCGCGGTGCTGTGCTGATCAGCCGCTGAAGGAGCCGTGGCCGCCGGCTCCGGCGGCGAATCGGTCGGCGCCCGCCTGGGTCTCCCCCGCCGTGAGCGGAACGAGGCCGTGGCGGTACTCGACGGCCAGGGCCTCCTGCTCGGTCAGGCCGTGCTGCTCCCGTACGGAGAGCCGGTCGTGCCGCAGGCACACCTGCGGGAACCCGGCGATCTCGTGGGCCAGTCGCTCCGCCGCGCCGCGGGCTTCCCGGGCGGCACGAGGCGGTTGGCTGAGGCCGATCTCGTACGCCTCGGTTGCGGCCACCGGGCGGCCGGTGAGGATCAGGTCCATCGCGCGGCTCTCGCCGATCAGGCGCGGCAGCCGCACCGTACCGCCGTCGATCAGCGGCACGCCCCAGCGGCGGCAGAACACGCCGAAGGTCGCGTCCTCCTCGGCCACCCTCAGGTCGCACCACAGGGCCAGTTCGAGTCCGCCCGCCCACGGCGTGGCCGCTGACCGCGGCGATCACCGGTTTGGTCAGGCTCATCCGCGTGGGGCCCATCGGCCCGTCGCCCTGGGCGAGCACCTGGTTGCCGCGGTCGGTACCGACGGCCTTGAGGTCCGCGCCCGCGCAGAACGTACCGCCCTCGCCCCACAGCACGGCGACGGCCGCACTCTCGTCCTCCTCGAACGCACGGAAAGAATCGGCGAGTTGGGCCGCCGTCGGGCCATCGACCGCGTTGCGGACCCCGGGGCGGCTCAGGATCACCGTACGGACGGGGCCGTCTCCTTCGATCCGCACGGCAGGCGGATCGACGGGCGTCGTCCCGGGCGTTTCAGAGGTCGTGGCCACAGCGGAACTCCATGGGTCCAGTGGTGCTGCCGGATGCGCAGGGGTACGAACGGGGTGCGAACGACCACTCTGTAGCACTTGCGGCGGCGGCACCAGAAGCTGCGGAGCCACGCCTCGCCGGTCCTGCGCTCCGGACCGCCCACGTCCGGATCGGCACGGTCGTCCAGTGGCGCATGTACCTGGACACCCCGGAAGTCCGCGAGCAACTGTCGGTCCAGGACGGCCAGGAGCACGAGAGGCACCCGCCCTCCCGCGGGCCGTGGGGATTACGCGTCGACGGGCCCGCGGGCTGCGGCCGGGTCGAGGGAGTCGATGTCCTCCATGAAGCTCAGCATCCGGGCGTTGACCAGGTCGGGGTGGTCGATCTGCGGTCCGTGCCCGGTCGCGGCGACGATCTCGGCGCGGGCGCCCGGGATCAGGCGCGGTACGCGTTCCAGCTGCCGCTGCGGGTGGACGAGCAGGCTGCGCTTGCCCATGATCAGGTAGAACGGCGTTCGGATGGAGCCCAGTTCCGCGTCCGAGAGCGGCAGCGGGGCGGGGCGGCGGATCCGGAAGGCCTTCACGCTGGCCTGGATCATCGCGCGGAGCTCGGGGACGACGATCACCGGCTGCTCCAGCCACTTGGCGAGGCGGGGGCGCCACGCCTTGGGGGCGTAGGTGGCGAAGAGGCTGGCGAAGATCCATACGAAGAAGCGCAGGCCGACCTTCTCCAGACCGCCCGGGTCGAGGGCGGTGACCGAGGCGAGCCGCCCGGGTCGAAGGTGGGCCTGGTTGATGACCAGCCAGCCGCCGTACGAGGAGCCGACGAGGTGGACATTGTCGAGGCCCAGCGCGTCGAGGGCCTCGTCCATCCACTGGGCCGCGCGCTCGGGCTGCCACATCGGTTCGCGCTGGACGCTGCGGCCGGGGTCGCCGGGGGTGTCGAGGGCGTAGACGGGGCGCTCGGCGCTGAGGGCAAGGGTGTTGGGGTACCACTGGGCGGAGCAGCCTCCCGAACCGTGTATCAGGACCACGGGCGTGCGTGACTCGGCTGCCGGGTCGGCGGGGCCGTACCGGTAGACGTGCGTGGTGCCGAAGCTCGTCTCGACGTCCGTCTCGGAGCGGGCGGGCGCGCCCAGCGCGTCGAGCGCGTCGCAGGCGGCGAAGTACCGGTCGCGCAAGGTGTCGTTCACGTAGCGGCCGATGTCGCGGCGCGCGCGGGTTCGGGTCGTGTTCTCGGGCACGGGGCACCTCCGGGAAGATCCGTTCTTCGTAATACGAACGTACCATAAAAATGGTACGGCGGTATCATGAAGAGTCCGGCGAGACCGGACCGCGAACGCACCACCGACGGGCGGAGACACGACACATGCCAAAGCGCGTGGACCACGAGGAGCGGCGAACGCAGATCGCCGAGGCGCTCATCCGGGTCGCCGGACGGCGCGGACTGCACGCGGTCGGCATGCGTGACGTGGCAGCCGAGGCCGGAGTGTCACTCCGGCTCGTGCAGTACTACTTCCAGACCAAGGAAAGACTTCTCTTCTACGGGCTCCAGCACCTGACCGACCGCTTCACCGCACGTGTGGGCGCCCGCCTCCGCGCCGCAGGCCCCGACCCCGGCCCGCGCGCGACCATCGAGGCGCTGCTGCTGGCCTCTCTCCCCACCGACGAGGAGAGCCGGACCTTCCACCTCCTCTACAGCTCCTACTCCATCCTGTCCGTGACCGACGAGGCCCTGGCCGCGCAGCCCTTCATCGACAACCCGGACGCCGCGGAGAACGCCGTGGCCGGCCTCATCGAGCAGGCGCAGGAGGCCGGACTCGCCGACCCCGACGCCGACGCGCGCACCGAGGCGATCGGCCTGCTCGCCATGACGGCGACCATGGGCACCAGCATCCTCGTGGGCCAGCGGGGGCCGGAGTCGGCCGTCGCGGTGCTCCACCACCACCTCGACCGGATCTTCACCACGGCCGGCCTGACCGCCGCGCCGTAGCGGCTCGGCGGCTCGGCGGCTCGGCCAGGACGACGGCCGGGACAAAGGTCAGCCCAGGTAGTCGGTGACGAGTTCGGCGAAGGCCTCCGGGGTGAGGACCGTGACGCCCAGTTCCGTGGCCTTGACGGCCTTGGAGCTCGGCTTCCCGCTCGCGGACGGCGCGCAGACCAAGTAGGTGGTCTTGGAGTTGACGCTGCTGCCGGCCCGGCCGCCGGCCTTCTCGATCAGCGCGTTCATCTCCGAGCGCCCCATGTTCTCCAGCGGACCGCTCATCTTGCCGGTGACGACGACGGTGTTGCCCGCCAGCGGGCCTTCGACCGCCGCCTGAGGCTGCTGCGGCTCCTTCATGTTGACCCCGGCCGCGACCAGCTTGTCGATGACCTGGGCCAGGGCGGCGACCTGTTCGACGATGACAGGAGCCTTCTCCCCGCCGATGCCGTCGACTTCCTGCATGTCGGAGGCGTCGGCCTGCCGGATCGCGTCCATCGTGCCGAAGTGCGCGGCGATGCGGCGGGACATGCTGCGCCCGGTGCCGAGCACGCCCAGGGCGCAGAAGACGCGGTTGAGCGGGCGGGACTTGGCGGCCGCTATCTGCTCGGCCAGCTTCGCCCCGCGCTTCGCGCTGCCGGAGGCGGTCGTGAGCTGGTCCTCGGTGAGGGTGAACAGGTCGGCGACGTCGGTGACGTCACCGGACTCGATCAGCGCCTTGACGTACGTCTTGCCCAGCCCGTCGATGTCGAGCATGTCGCGCCCGGCGGCGTACTCGATCAGCGCGGGCAGCGCGCACGCCGTCCCCTTCGCACAGCGCCAGCGCTCCTGGTCCTTGTTGATCTCTCCACCGCAGTTGGGGCATGCCGTGGGCAGCGGCACCTCCGGTGCGCCGTCCGGGCGGCGTTCCACGACGGCCGCCTGAACGCGGGGGATGATGTCGCCGGCCTTGTAGACCGTCACGGTGTCCCCGAGGTGGAGGTCGCGGCGGCGGATGTCCGCGGGGTTGTGCAGGGTGGCCCGGGTGACCGTGGATCCGTCGATGTCGACCGGCTCGAGGATGGCCGTCGGGGCCAGGACGCCGGTACGGCCCACGTCCCAGACGACATCCTTCAGCACGGTCTGCCGCTCGACCGCCGGGAGCTTGAAGGCGATCGCCCAGTACGGGAACCTGCTGCCGAAGCCGGCCGCCGCCTGCTCGGCCGCGTCGTTCGCCTTGATCACGACCCCGTCGATGCCGAACGGCAGGGCGGGGCGCAGCGCCGCGATCTCGTCGACCTTCTGCTGCGCCTCGGCGAGGGTCGCGGCCACGTGCAGACCCGCGGGTGTGTCGGCCGTGGTCTGCACCCCGGCCCCGGCCACGGCGGCCAGGGCCTCGGCGTGCGTGGCCCCGGAGGGCGCGAAGGCGACGCCGTCGAGCTCGACCGCTCCGTACGCCCAGAACGTCATCGCGAGCCGGTACGGACGGTCCTTCGCGCGCAAGGTGCCGGCCGTGCCGTTGCGCGGGTTCGCGAAGACCTGCGCGCCGTGTGCGGTGCGGACCTCGTTCGCGGTCTCGAACTGCGCTTGCGTGAACAGGACCTCGCCGCGCACCTCGAACGTGGCCGGCACGGGCAGCTGCTCGGGCAGGCCCTCGATGGTGCCGATGACGTGGCTGACGTCCTCGCCGTGGGTGCCGTTGCCGCGGGTGATGATCTGCTCCAGCCCGGCCGGCCCGGTAGCGGGCGGCGACGGCCGCTCCGTCCATCTTCGGCTCGACGGTGAAGCCGCCCGTGGGCACGTGGCCCAGGCGGCGCTCGAGGGAGGCTCCCCATGCGGTGAGGCCGGCCGGGTCGAAGACGTTGTCGAGGCTGAGCAGGCGGGTGGTGTGCGCTATGTCGCCGACCGGGGCGGCGCCGTCCCCGACCAGGCCGGTCGGGGAGTCCTGGGCGGCCTCGTCGGGGTGCGCCGCCTCCCAGGCGAGCACGGACAGCCGCAGCCGGTCGTAACCGGCGTCGTCCAGCATGCTGTTCTCGCCGCCGTAGTACGCCTGCGACGCCTCGCGCAACTGCTGGAGCGCGGCGCCGTATTCGGCACGGCTGGACAGGGTGGGCAGGCCGGACAGTGCCTCATCGGCGGAGGTGATCGTCATGAGAATGATCCTCTCCCATGGGTCTGACAATGCCCGGCCGGCATGGCGGGTCGCGGCGGCGCCCGGGCCCGCGCCATCGAGCTCCGCGGTGGCTGTTCGCGCAGGCCAAGGCCCTCTTCGCGGACGGCCGACCGCCCCTGCGGGTGCGAGTCTCGGCCGGATGGGGGAAGCTGGGCATGGTCTCAGCGCCGACGGTGGGACCGACAGGCGAGGAGGGCGTCGTGGACGCATCAGGCGACGGACGGCACGTTCGTGCACCCCGGTCCAGAATGCGGACAGCCACTCTGCTGTGCGCGGCGGCAGCCCTGGTGGCGGCCACCGTCCCGGCCTCCGCTCACACCCGGGCCGCACCGGCCGGTGCCCGAGCCGGTCGTGGTCGTCGACTGCTTCTCCAAGGCCCAGGTGCGCCCCGAGGAGTACCTGCTGGCCTGTGGCGACGGCAACAACCGCCTCGTCGAGCTCCGCTGGGACACCTGGGGGCCGCGGACCGCGACGGCCACGGGCATCGACATGGTGAACGACTGCAACCCCTACTGCGCGGCGGGCCGCTTCCGGCCCTACCCGGTGACGGTGACCCTCAGCAGTCCGGAGACCTGGCCGGAGCACCCCGATGTCCGGCGCTTCACCATGATCCGACTCCTGTACACGGACACAGCGCCGGACCCGGTCCCGAAAGACGTCACCTACAAGCTGGTGTACTGACGGCTGACGGACACTGACGGCTGACGCCTGACGGACAGGGCCCGATGGTGCCCGGCGGTCCCGGCTTCAGCTGCGTTCGAAGCCGTGCGTCTGGCCGATGACGGAGAAGCCGCGGCGCTCGTACCAGTGGCGCGGCCAGTCGTTCGCGTCGGCGATCAGGAACCGGGTGTCGCAGCCCTGGTCGACGGCCCTGCCCAGTGCGGTGCTCAGAACGGCGTCCCCGTAACCATGCTTGAGGTGGGCCTCGAGGTGATCAGGTCCTCGATCTGGGCGATACCGGTCGCCGGGTCGAGGTAGAGGTCGGCCCAGGAGGCGACGTCACCTTGCGCCGCGCGGGCACCGATGAAGTACACGACGTCGGCTCCGCGCCGGCGAGCCTCGCGCCGGTCGACGAGCTGCCGCAGGACCTCTTCGCCGGCGTCCGGAAGGAAGCCCTGCCAGCGCCGGGTCAGCGGGATGCGCAGTGCTTCCAGGTCCACCTCTTCCGCCGGCCCACCGGCCCGCACCACGCCCGTGTGCAGCATGATCAGATAGGTGGAATGGCTGTATCCGGCCCGGATCAGCGGCTCCGCGCACGCCGCTCCGATTTCGTCGTCGAGGACGGAGATCAGGCGGTGCGAAAGGTGCTTCAGCGCTTCCTCCGCGATGGCCGGCAGGGCTTCGGGGTCGACGGCGGTGTCGATGACGAGGTGGTTGTTCGCGTGGGAGTGCGCGAGTGCCTCGTCGTACGCGGCGAACCCGCCGGGGACGTCGACGGTGCGCGCGGCCTGACGGCGGGCGAAGGCGGAAGCAGGCGTTGATCCGCTGTATCTCTGAGCTCGGCATGGGGGAATCGTATGCAGTCCAGCACCCTGCGGCCTGCGGATTCCCCCGGGCGGCCCGCAGGCGCCTCGTGGACGCGCGGCGTGAGACCGGGACGGCTGGCCGACTCCAGGTGATGACTCCGCTGCGCTGGTCGAGTCCCCAACGGTCCGCCGAGCCGAGCCCCCACGAGGTGTGCGCGAAGGCAAGCTGTTCGATCACGTCTTCACCCTGGAGGAGAAGCGTCCCCAGGTCCGACTGATCGGTCTCCGTCGAGGCAACGGCTTCCGGCTCGGCGCTTCGCTTGAACAATCGCATGCCCTGGACGTCTGGCAGGAGCCTGCGGCGCGCTGGGCAGCGGTCGGGTCGAGCGGTGGGCCGGAGCGGCTTCCGGCCGGAGGGACAGGGCCCGCCGACGGCCGGTGGCCTGCGGTGAGGTGTGCGCCGAGCAGCGGATGGCCGGCCGGCTCTCGGGCGCTCGAAGCCCCAGCGGGTGCGTGCGGCAGGGGGCTGCTCTAGCGTCGAAGGAGGGAGGGGAGGCCCTGCCGAGCCGGTCCGATGCGGGGGCCCGGACCCGGCGGCTGTACGCCGGCCGCGTGCGCTCGGCGCCGTTCCACACACGGATCCGGCACCCCCAGGTCCGGGCCGTGCGACGATCCCGGAAAGAGCAGGTGCGTCCCATGCGCACGTCGACCCGTATCGCAGGTGTCCTCACCGGCCTGACCCTCGCACTCGGTGGCGTGGCCTTCACTGCCCCGGCCGCCCACGCGGACGTCTCGGCCTGCATCAACCAGGTCGAGCGAGAGCTCCAGGGTGGCGAGGCCCCGGCCTCCGTCCGGACAGCGTGCAGCGTTGGCTACAGCGGCAACCACGAGGAGTGCGTGTCCGGCCTGACCAGCGGCGGCGTGACCAACGGGACCGCGGTGACCGCCTGTCGGGCCTCCGTCAGCTAGGAGCTCCGCCGGGAGTTCCACGCGGCCGCGCCCCTCGGCGCCGCTCCAGCGCGAGCTCCCTCCCGGCTCCGACGTGGTTCGTTCGCGACCTCCGCCACCCTCCCCGCGCACTGCGGGATCGGGGTGGCGGAGGCTCGTGTGCCACTGGTGTGGTGGTTCCGTCGATTTAATAGGTTGAGACGAGACGCATCGTCTTGTTATGGTGAGTGCATGGCCTTCTTCTGCTTTCTCTGAGTCCGGGCACGGCCGACGCCGCCGTCTCTGCTGCCCGTAGACACTTCTCATCCCAGGGAAAGCCCCATGCGCGAACGCGCCCACACCTCTGCGCCCGCTGCCGTGCCGCAGCTGTCCGTCAAGGACGTCACCAAGTCGTACGGCACCCGAACCGTCCTCGACCAGGTCTCCTTCACCGTCCGCCCGGGTGAGAAGGCCGCCGTCATCGGCGAGAACGGGGCCGGCAAGTCCACCCTGCTGCGGCTGCTCGCCGCGGCCGAGGTGCCGGACTCCGGGGAGATCACCGTTCACTTTCCCGGCGGGACGGGCCACCTCGCCCAGACCCTCGACCTCGACCTGACCGTGCAGGACGCGATCGACCTCGCCCTCACCGAACTGCGCGACATGGAACGCCGACTGCGCACGGCTGAGGAGCACCTCGGCGGGGCATCGGAGGACGAACTCGCCGCGCGTCGGCGAGCTGCTGATCGCGTACGAGCAGCGCGGCGGCTACGACGCGGACGCCCGCGTCGACGCCGCCAGGCGCAGCTCGGACTCGGACCCGGACCCGGACTCGCCGGGATCACCCGCGACCGCCTGCTCGGCTCGCTCTCCGGCGGCGAGCAGTCGCGGCTCGCGCTCGCCTGCGTGCTGGCCGCCTCCCCCGAACTGCTGCTCCTCGACGAGCCGACGAACCACCTCGACGCCGTGGCCGTGCGCTGGCTCGAGGAGCACCTGCGCGCGCACCGCGGCACGGTCGTCGCGGTGACCCACGACCGCGGCTTCCTGGAGCGCATCGCCACCACGATCCTCGAGGTCGACGCGGATGCGCGCACGGTGCGCCGGTACGGCGACGGGTGGCTCGGCTACCGAGCCGCGAGGGCCGCCGCCCGCCGTCGCGCGGAGCGGGAGCACGCGGACTGGCTGGAGGAGGTGGCCCGTACCGAGGAGCTGCTCGATGCCGCCGGGAAGCGGCTGGCGACCACCGGCAAGGACCCGCGGCAGGGTTTCGGCAAGCACCGCCGCTCGCACGAGGCGAAGCTCGGCGGCCAGGTGCGGGCGGTCCGGGAGCGGCTGGCCCACCTGCAGCGCAACAGGGTGGCGGCGCCGCCGGAACCGCTGCGGTTCACGGCGGCGCTGTCGGCGGCAGGCGGCGGGCATCCCGTCGACCGTCCGCTCGCCGAGCTCGACGGCGTGGCGGTCGGCGAACGGCTGTGGCTGGACGGGCTGCTGACGGTCGCTCCGGGGCAACGGCTGCTGGTCACGGGCGAGAACGGGGCCGGCAAGACGACGCTGCTGCGTGTCCTGGCGGGCGACTTGGAGCCGGATGCGGGGGCGGTGCGCCGCCCTGCCCGCATCGGGTACCTGGCGCAGGAGCTGCCCGCGCGCTCCACGCGACTCCCGCTGCTCGCGGCCTTCGCGGCCGGACGGCCCGGGCTGCCGGAGGAGTACGCCGAACAGCTGCTGGAGCTGGGCCTGTTCCGTGAGGAGGACCTGCCCGTGCCGGTCGCGGCGCTGTCCGCGGGACAGCAGCGACGGCTGCAGATCGCGAGCCTGGTGACCCGGCCCGCGGACCTCCTCGTACTCGACGAGCCGACGAACCACATCGCGCTCGACCTGGTCGAGGACCTGGAGGCCGCGCCCGGCGTACCCGGGAGCGGTGGTCGCGGTCTCGCCACGACCGCGGCTTCCGCGAGCGGTTCCCGGGGAACGGCTGGAGCTGCGCGGCGGCCGGAGGCGCTGGTCCGCGCCGCCGAAGGGGAGCCGACGCATGACACCTGCGCAAGCCGGCTGTCAGGCACACCTTCGAGTTGAAGAGCGTGGAGAAACCCTTGAGGGCCAGATCGCACATCGACGGCGCCGCAATGCCCCGATCCTCCAGCCCGCGGTCCGCGCAGCGCCTTCCTCTGCTCATGGACCCTGTTTCTGGACTCACCGCAGCGGTTCCCCCCGCGTGCTTGTACCTTCCACCCGTCACGAACTCCCGTGAGCACGGGCAGGGAGACTTCCCGCCGAGGGCCGCGGCTCATCCTGAGAGCCGACGCCACAAATCGAGGGGGAACCACCACGATGAGTGGTCAGTTGTACGACGGCATCGGCGAAGCATTCGAAGGCTTCAAGACCCTGCCCATCATTCGTTACACCGAGGTACCAGGCTTCCTCGCCCTGGTCGGCGACGTCACCGGCAAGTCTGTACTCGACATCGCCTGCGGTACGGGATTCTACAGCCGCGAGCTCAAGCGCCGTGG
Organism: Streptomyces sp. NBC_01294; assembly: GCF_035917235.1. Classification (NCBI taxonomy): domain Bacteria; kingdom Bacillati; phylum Actinomycetota; class Actinomycetes; order Kitasatosporales; family Streptomycetaceae; genus Streptomyces; species Streptomyces sp. NBC_01294. The sequence goes on along the minus strand of NZ_CP108423.1, from coordinate 8,103,456 downwards.
TGCCTCCCGTGTGTTCGGGTTCGACATCTCCAGCGCGATGATCGACGCCGCCGAAGCCCGCGAGCAGTCCGAACCCCTCGGCATCGCATACGAAGTCGGGGACACGGCCACCTTGCGGGCCTTCGATCAGCCCTTCGACGTCGCCGTGGCCGTGCAGGCATTCAACTATGCGACCGACGTCGCCGAGATCGAGCAGATGATGCGCAACATCCGGCGCAGCCTCGTTGCCGGCGGTGCATACTTCCTGTTCGCGCAGAACCCGGGCTTCGACTTCGACGGCCCCTCGCTGGCCAAGTACGGGTTCCTGTGCGAGGCGACGGGCAAGGACAACGCGATCGGCCGGGGGACGCGGATCACGGCCCTGCTGGATCCTCCCGTCTCGTTCGAGGCCACCACGCCGTCGAAGGAGACGTACGAGAGGACACTGACGGCGGCCGGATTCACTGGGATCGAGTGGGTTCCGCTGGACGTCTCGGATGCCGGCGTGGAGAAGTTCGGCGAGGAATTCTGGGCGGACTACGCCACGAACCGGCCGCTGATCATGATCCGCTGCACCGCCTGACCGACAATCTCCGGGACAGGTCCGGCCTTTCGGGGCCGGACCGTGCCCTGGCGCGGCGGTAACGGGTTGGCCACGGCCTTGATTGAGAAATGGCCGCGCGACGGCAGTGACGGCGCCAGCCGAGCTGAGCCAGGCGACGCGGAGGCCCCGCTCGAGGGCGGGGCCTTTCGCGGGCGCGCAGTGTCATTGGCGCGTCGCCGGCACTCTCGACCTCCTCTTCGACGGCCCAGTCATGCACAGGGCACCTTCCGGCCTCGACTCAACGAGGGCTTCGAGCGCGTTCGGTACGTTGGCGTTGTCAGCCCAGTCGTGGCGAGGGCCGGCAGGCCCGCGGCGCCGAAGCTGCGCGCCTGCCTCGAAGGCGCCTGAGCATTCCGCCGGCCTGTTCCCGCTTGCGCGGGTCGGAAGCTGCACGCCGCACCGATGCGATCGCCCTCTGCCCCTGCGGGCTGCGGCTGAACTGCTTGATTTTTGCGAATAGTCCGGACATAAGCCCTCCCGGTATGGCCCATCGTGACGCTACGTGGTGCCTCGAGGCCTTCCTCCTCCAACGGCGGGTGCCCGCCGAGGGCAGACGGCCCCAGGCCGCATCCCGGCAACGGGAGGGCAGAGCGGGCCGGAGCACGGACCGGGCAGCGTGTGAGGCTCCTGCGGGCACCCGGTCGATCAGCGTACGGGGCGCCGACCGCTACCCGGCGGGACGTACGGAGGAAATACCAGGGAATATGGCCGCATTGGCTGGAAATCCATGGCCAATTTGGTGATAAGTACACCGATGTTTCATCATCATGACTGCACGTCAGCTCTTGGCGTGCGTCGAGGGAGGCGGGGGCGCCGGGGCTCCCCCGTGCACACCGCGCTCTTCGATCCCGCAGCAGCGCCCTCGCCGCCGCGCCTGCCGGGCTCCGTCCCGTTCCCGTCACCAGGCAAAGGCCCATGTCCGCCCAGCAGCTCTCGGACCTCATACGTTTCGCCCGTCACAACTCACCCTTCTACCGGGACCTTTACGCGTCCTTGCCGCCGCACGCCGACCGCCTCACCGACCTCCCGGTGGTCGACCAGCAGGAGTTCTGGGCGGCCAACACCCTGCACGACAACCGCGTGCTGACCGGCCCGCTCAGCGAGGCCACGGTCTACAAGACCGGCGGAACCACCGGTTCAGCCAAGTTCTCCGTCTACACCCGCGACGAGTGGCGCACGTTCGTCACCTCCTTCGGCCAGGGGCTCGTGGACGCGGGCCTGCGCCCGGGACACCGCGTCGCCGACCTCTTCTACGCCGGGGAGCTGTACGCCAGCTTCCTCTTCGTCCTCGACTCGCTCGCCCACGCACCCGTGGACAACGTCCGCCTGCCCATCGGCGGCGGCGCGCCGCTGGAATCGACGATCCCCACGCTGCGCGATCTCGCCGCCCAGGTACTGGCCGGCACGCCCACCACCCTGTGCCGGCTCGCCGAACACGTCGTCTCGATCGGTGCCCGGCTCGACTCGGTGGAGCTGCTGCTCTTCGGCGGCGAGGCCCTCTTCGACGACCAACGGCGGCTGCTGGCCGCCGCGTTCCCACGCGCCGAGGCCCGTTCCGGTCGGGTACGCCAGCGTCGACGCCGGCCTGCTCGGCCGCCCCGTGCCCGGCTCCGGCCGCCCGGGCGCATCCGGGCGCTCACCCCGTACTCGGTCGTCGAGATCCTCGACGACTCCACCGACGAGCCCATCACCGAACCGGGGCGGCCGGGCCGGGTCGTCGTCACCAGCCTCTTCCGCCGCCTCATGCCGATCATCCGCTACCCCGCCTGCCGGCGACCGGGCCGAATGGACCGCGCACCGGGCCCCGGACACTTCCGGATCCTCGGCCGCGCCGAGGAGGGCGTACGGGCGGGGTCCCGTCTCCCTCTACACGCAGGGACGCCCAGGACGCCGTGGCCGCGGCGGACACCGCGGGTCACGTGGTCGGCATGCAGCTCGTCGTCCGCCGCTGGGACGGCCGCGACGGGCCTCGTCCTGCGGCTGGACGACCGCCCCCGGCGACGACGCGTCCGGTGGAGGTCGCGAGGGGTTCAGGAGGCGCCTGGCTGCAGCCGTCGTCGCGCGTGGAGCTGGAGGCCGTGCGGCCAGCTGCATCCGGACAGCGTGCGCGCCGGGTTCGTGCACCCGCTGTCCGTGGAGTGGGCACGCCATCGCGACCTCGCCGTCAACCCGCGCTCGGGCAAGCTCGTCCGGGTCCTCGACGAGGAGGCCGACCGCATGACCGCCTGCACCGGCACTCCTCACCCGCACCCTCGCCCGCGCCCTCACCCGTGGCCACGCGTGGGAACGACGTCGGGGCTGCTGCCGGGACTGCTGCCGAGGCCGCTGCCGGAACCGCCGGCGGGACCGACGGCCGGCGCGCTCCGCTGATCCTGCGCAACCGCGCCTTCGCCGCCGTATGGCTCGGCCAGGTTCTGACCCAGGGCGCCGTCCGCATGTTCCAGGTCGGCGTGTCCTGGTGGATCGTCGCCCACGCCGTGCGCGAGGCCCCCGGTCTGGCCTCCGGGCTGTTCGGCGGCGGTCTGCACGCTGCCGCGCCGCGCGTCGCGCCCTCGTCGCAACGGGGCCATCGCCCGGTTCGCCCACCGTTCCGTACTGCGGACCGCCGCCGGCCTGGCCGGGACCGCATCGGGGGCGCTCGCGCTGTGGGCCCACGGCGGCGGCCTGCCGCTCACCGCCGTGTACGCCGCCGCCCTCGCCCTGGCCACCTGCCAGGGCGTTCTTCGACCCTGCCTGACCACGTCGACTTCCCGGAACTTCGTCGGACGACGCCGACATCGAGGCGGCCACCGGCTTCGAGCTGTCCACCCAGTCCCTGGCCGGCCTCGGAGGAGCGCCGCTCGGCGCCCGACCGTCGACCGGGCGGGGGTGGCCGGGCTGGCCGCCGGCTGCGCGCCGTCACCTCGGGGCCGCCCTCCTCGTCGCGAGCGCACGTCGGCACCGCGGGAGCTCCCGGAACCGCCGCAACCACGGCGACCACGACGACCGCGACGACCGGGACCGCTGCGTCCGACCCGGCCACGGCCACGCCCCAGCGGCGCCCGCTCCGCCGCATCCTCGCCGAACTGCCCTACGTACGGCGGATCCTGATCTGTTTCACCGCGGCGAACCTCTTCACGACCGCCGTGTTCGTCGTCATCCCCCTCTACACGCGCTCGGTCCTCCGGGGCGGTGGCGGCACCGTGGCACCGCGCCAGCGCCTCCTGGGCCTCGGCGCGCTCATCGGGGCCTTCACCGGCACCCGTCTGCCGGGGCGCCCCACGGTCGCCGGTGCCTACTGCCTCGGTGTGATGGCCCTCGCCCTGGCGCTGCCCGGACTGGTCGCGCACCGTCCGGCCGTCGCGGGCTGCCTGGCCGTGGCCGGCTGGTGCGCCGGGGCCGTCAGCGTCCGCTTCGTGGCGCTCTTCCAGCGGCTGGTGCCGGCGGACAAGCCCGGCTTCTTCGCCGTGATGCAGGCCGTCCTGGGTGCCCGTGCTGCCGGTGGCGTCCCTGGTGTTCGGCTCCGCCGGCGACTTCCTGTCGCCCCAGACGCTGTGCCTGGTGCAGGGCGTCGGCCTGCTCCCCGCCGCCTGCGCATCGGCCTGCTGGTCCTGCTCCGGCACCGCCCGCCGCGGGATCCGGAAACGGAAACGGAAACCGGCCTACCGCCGAGTGCGCGCGGAACGCCGGAGGCGACCGGTGAACCCCGTCATCACCCCGGCCACCTGCGCCGACATCGCCGAACTGCGCCAGCTCTACTACGCCGTCTACGGGCCCCACTACCCCGTGGCCCTCGGCACCGACCCCGCCGAGATGGCCTGCCCTTATCGAGGGACCTGCACTTCAGGCTACTGTCGCCCGCTGCGCCGGCACCGGGGCCCTGACCGCGTCCGCCGCCATCCACGGCGAGGCGGGCAGCCGCATCGGACGCCTGGAGGGCATCGCCGTACACCCCGGGCACCGCTCGGCGGGCCTGGCCGCCGCCCTGACCGAGGCCCTGTGCGCCGGGATGCTGGACACGGGACGGCTGGACTCGGTGTACGCGACCGTGCGCACCGTCAGCGCCGGTCCGCAGCGCGTCGTCGCCCGCAACGGCTTCCGCCCGCTGGGCATCCTGCCCAACGCGGTGGATCTCAGCACCCGCGAAAGCCTCGCGCTCTACGCGCGTCACTCCACCGGCGTGCTCGACCGCCGGATCCCCGTCACCGCGCCTGCCCTGCTGGTGCTGCTGCTGCGCACGGCCGAGTCCGCGCTCGGCATCGGCTGGCCCTGGGGTCCGCGCCGCCGGCCTGGCGCCTGCTCCCGCCGGCCCCTCCGCACGGGGCCGTCGAACGGCTGGAGATGATCGAGGCGCCGGCCTTCGTACGCCGCCGCTTCCGCGAGCGGTTCCCCGGCGCCGAGGGCTGGTTCTACCCGCTCCACACCCCGAACGTGCTGCTCACCCCGGAGGACGGCCGCTTCGAGGTCTACGCCTACGCCTCAACTGCTGGCGGGTACGGCCCTCGCTGACCGCCCACCCCGACCCGGCCGCCGCGGCCACCCACCTCGAACCCGTCACCCGGGCCCTGGCCCGCGCGGGCGCCGGCTACGTCGAGGCCCTGGTGCCGCTCGCCCACCAGGAGGCCCTTTCGGCCTTCCTCGCCCAGGGTTTCGTGGCCGGGGCCCTCTACCCGGCGATGCGCGCGGACGGCGACGGCTTCCACGACTACGCCGTCCTGTCCCGCTCCAGCGAGCGGATCGACTTCCGCGGCGTCGCCGTCGAACCGCCCCTCCAGCCCTATCTGGACTGCTACGTGTCGGCCTGGGCGTCGGCACACCTGCCCACATCTTCCGAGGTTGCCTCATGAGCCCCGTCAACCCCCATCTCGCGCCGGTCGCCGTACCCGACCCGGCCCTGCTGCCGCACGTACAACAGCTGTGCGACCTGACCGACCCGTACGCCTCCGGGCCCGAGCAGGACGAACTGTTCGCCGCGGCCATGGCGGAGACCAACGCCTGGCACACCGAGCGCTCCCCGTTCTTCCGCTCCCTGTACGAGGCCACTCCCCCGGCCGAGCCGTACCGCACGCCGCTCGTCCACGCGAACTTCTTCAAGCGGCACGAGGTCCTCTCCATCCCCCGCGAGGACGTCGAGCTGCACCTGACCTCCTCCGGCACCACCGGCCAGAAGTCGCAGATGTTCTTCGACCACTGGACCATCCGGTCCGCCCAGCGCATGGTCGCCCGGATCTTCGAGCGCAACGGCTGGATCACCCCCGACCAGGAGGTCAACCACTTCTGGGCGCCAAGCGAGCCGCCCCTTCCTGAACCTCGGCACCGTTCTCCACCGACAACTACCGCGCGATCTCCTCGCCCCGGCGCAGCGTCGCGTACGCGCTGCGCAACACCGGTGCGAGCACGAGTTCGTCTCCTCCGGCTGATCGCCAGCGCTGCGCCGCTTCGAGCAGGAGGACGCGCCGGTCCGCATCCTGGGCTTCCCCGCCTTCCTCTTCTTCACCCTGGAGCGGATGCGGGCCATGGGCCTGCCGCTGCGCTCGCCCGGAGGTGGCCCTCATGTCCTCGGCGGCGGCTGGAAGGCACGCCGACCACGCATCGGCAAGCGAGGAGCTGTACGCGCGCGTCACCGAGCAGCTCGGCATCCCTTCGGGGTGAGCGGATCCGGGCACCTTCGGGTCGGTCGAGCACCGCATCCCGTACATCGAGTGCGACCACCACCGGCTGCACGCTCCCGTCTGGTCGCGGGTGACGATCCGCTCGACGCGCACGCTCGAACCCCTGCCGTACGGGGAGCGGGGCTACCTGCACCTCGTGTCGCCGTACATCACCTCGGTGCCGGCGCAGAGCGTGGTCATGGGCGACCTCGCCTCCCTCCAGCCGGGCGACGCCTGCGGGTGCGAGCTGCAGACCCCCTGGTTCACCGTCCACGGCCGTGCCGGGGTGAGCCGCAACCGCAGCTGCGCGGTGGCCGCAGCGGAACTGATGAAGGGAATGGCGTGACCATGACCGTGCACCACCACTACTGGCAGGGCGAGTTCATCGGCGACGAGGAGGCCGGGCGCCGCCTCGCCGACCTGCCGGCCGCCGTCGAGGACGCGCTGGCCGCGGTGCTGGAGACCGAGACCGTCCTGGCCGCCTGCGACGCCCTCGCCACCGCCCTGCACGACCCGGCCCACCCGGTGCACGCCAGGCTCGCCGCGCACCTGCCCGAGGGCGAGGACCTCGGCCGTCCTGGCCGAGCTCGGCGGCCTCCTCGGCCGTCGGGAGCTGACCCGCAAGCTGCGCCGGGAACTCGGCAGCGCGACGCCCGGGCGGCTGAACCGGGCCGATCCGCGCGAGACGGTCTACGAAGCGTGGGCGCCCGTCGGCCTGGTCGCCCACATCGCGCCGGGCAACGCCGCGACGGTCGCGCCGCTGAGCATCATCGAGGGCCTGCTCGCCGGAAACGTCAACGTCCTCAAGACCAGCAGCGCCGACACGCTGCTGACCCAGCACCTGATGGCCGAGCTCGCGGCCCTGGACCCCAGCGGCGCCCTGGCCGCGCGGATCGTCGTCCTGCGCTTCCCGTCCTCCCGGCAGGAGTGGCTGCGGCTGATGTGCGCGCCCGCGGACGCGGTCGCCGTCTGGGGGGCGAGGGCGCCGTCGAAGGAGTGGCGGCCCATGTGCCGGCCGGCTGTCGGCTGGTGGAGTGGGGGCACCGGATCTCCTTCGCGTACCTGACGGTCGACGCCTGGTCGGACGCCGGCACGCTCGACGCCCTGGCGGGCGACGTGTGTCTGTACGAGCAGCAGGCGTGTTCCAGTCCCCAGGTGGTCTACCTCGACACCGAGGACGAGGACGAGGTGTTCGCCTTCGCGGAGCGGTTCGCCGCGGTCCTCGCGACCCGGCCGCCGGCCGTGGCCGCCGCTGCGGCGGGCGCGCCGGATCCGGCGCAGGACGCGGAGCTCACGACGACCGAACTGATGGCCCGGCTGGAGGAACACCTGGGCCTGACCCGGGTGTTCACCGCGCCGGACGGCTCGTGGCGGGTCATGGCCGACACCCGGTCGCCGCTGACCGCCTCGCCGCTGCACCGCAGCGTGTGGGTCAAGCCGCTGCCCCGCAAGCGGCTGATCGCCACCCTGCGCCCGATGCGCCGCTACCTGCAGACGGCGGGTCTCGCGGGCAGCCCGACCGACATCGCCGAGCTGTCCCGCACCGCCCTGGCCGCGGGCGTCACCCGTGTCACTCCGGTCGGCGCCATGCTGGAGAGCTACGCGGGTGAGCCGCACGACGGCGTCTACGCCCTGCAGCGCTACAGCCGCCGCGTCGCGGTCCAGGCCGATCCGGCCCGCTTCGCGACCACCGCCTGCCTGGACGACCTGGCCCGGCCCGTGGTCCTGCCGCGGCCGACGGGCCCGCTGCTGGGCAAGGAGGACGTGCAGGAGCCGGGCCGGCAGCTGGCGCGGGCCGATGCCGAGCTGTACTTCCGCAGCGGCGGCAGCACCGGCGCGCCCGCGCTGTCGGTCTTCAGCTACGACGACTACGACACGCAGATGCACGCCGCCGCGCGCGGCCTGCTCGCCGCCGGTTACGACCCGGTCGGGGACCGCACCGCCAACCTCTTCTACTGCGGCGGCATGTACGGCAGTTTCATCAGCTTCTTCTCCGTGCTGGAACGGCTCGGCGGGGTGCAGCTGCCGCTGTCCGCGGGGCCGGACCACCGCGCCACGGCGCAGGCGGTCATCGACCTCGGGGCCGACACCCTCTTCGGCATGCCCTCGTACCTGTGGCAGCTGCTGCACGCGGAGGCGGACGCGCTGCGGGCGTACGGGGGCCTGCGCAAGGTCTTCTACGGCGGCGAGCACTTCACCGAGGATCAGCAGCGCACCCTGAGGGACGACTTCGGCATCGAGGTCGTCCGCTCGATCACCTACGGCAGCACCGATCTGGGTCCGCTGGGCTACCAGTGCACCGAGAGCTCCGGCGGTGTCCACCACTTGCACGCCGACCTCCACACGATGGAGATCCTGGACCCGGCCGAGGACCGGCCGGTGGCCCCGGGCGAGACGGGCCGGCTGGTGTTCACCACCCACGCCCGGCGCGGCCAGCAGCTGGGCCGGTACGTGATAGGCGACCTCGGCCGGGAGATCCCGGGCCGCTGTCCCTGCGGCCGGCACGCGCCCCGGTTCGAGCTGCGGGGGCGCACCGGCGACGTGATGCGGGTGGCGACGTACTTCCTCAACCACCGCCGCTTCCTGGAGCTGGCCGGGGAACGGGGCGGTCATCGCGGCGAGTTGCAGGTCCGGCTCGACGGGACGGACGCGCGTGAGCGGCTGACCGCGTACGGGTGGAGCGGGCCGCGGCGACGGATCCGGAGCGGCTGGGGAGGTGTTCCTCGCCCAGCCATCCGGAGCTGCGCTCGGCGGTGACGGAGGAGGGGCTGCTGGACCTGGTGGTCGAGGCGGTCGACCGCGCGTCGCTGGACCGCAGCCCGACGAGCGGCAAGCTCCTCGCGGTGGTGGACGCGCGCCGCTAGGCCGTTTTCCTGCGGCTCATCGTGCTGACCTAGATGAAGATGGCGCCGAGTAACGAAGGCAGCGCTGGGGTCCCCGCACCAGGCGGGGACCCTGGGCCTGAGTACCTATGTCTCATCCCGGAACCCGCAGGTCAGCGTTCCGAGGTAGCCGTCTGGGCAAGACGAAGGCGTTCGCTGAACGGTCACTTTGACGGATACGCGAACGGAACTGCCGGGGCCTCTGGGACCGCTGTCCGGTGCAGCTGCGGGTGCGGCGGGGGCCGTGCTCGACAAGCTGGCCGGTACGCACAGCACGCACTGGAGCATGCGGCCAGGCGAGTGGTGTGGAGCGGTTGAGGGCGGAGGTGATGATGGCGGCGGCCATGCCGTCGTGCGGGTCGAGGCCCGCCAGGACGGTCGCTTGGTGGGTGGCGCCGTCGCGGGGAAGGCCGGGCAGGCCGTTGACCTCCAGGAGGTGGAGGGCCCCGTGGCGGTCGAGGCGGAAGTCGGCTCGCGCCATGTCCCGAAGGCCCAGCCACCGGATGCGCCACCGTCCATCCCACCCCGACCCGCCCCTGCCGACCGGGCCCCGGCCGCTCGCCGGGTCTGGGCGCCGTCCGATGCACCGGCGTTCCCACGGGGGGCCGCCGGCGGTCCTACGGGGCGGGAGTCGCGGGTGCCCGCGGAGCAGGAGTCGGGGTTTCGTGCGGAACCGGAGGGTGGCAGGCGGCGCGGGTGTCGTCTTCCTCCGTGCGCGGCCAGTACCGTCCTTCGAGGGCCTCGGCGCTGCGGTTGAGCCGGACCAGGGCGTCCTCCAGCTCCCGTACTTCCTCAGGGGACCAGTCGGCGACCACCCGGGCCAGGCAGGACCGGTTGACCTCACGGTCTTCGGCGAGCCGGCGCCCGCCTTCAACGGTGATGCACAGCTTGCGGGCCATGCCACCGTCCGGGTCCGCGACGCGCTCGGCCAGTCCGCAGCGCAGCAGTGCGGCCGTCTGGCGGTTCACGGTCGAGGTGTCGAGCCCGAAGGCCTCCGCCAACTGTCCGATGGACATGGGCCCTTGTGTTTCGATCCGGCTGAGCAGCAGATACGCCGACCGCTCCAGGCGTTCGGGGTCGCGCTCGCGCCGGGCCAGCACCTGGTGCCGCGAGAGCAGCATCAGCTCCCGCTCCAGTTTCTCCAGCACTACGCCTCCCGCTCCTTCCGGCGCTCCATTATCGCGGACCTGTGAACCCGGGGACCGGCGGCCCCCTCCACGGCCCCTTCACGACTCGGTCCGTCGGGCGGCGCTGACCGACGGACCGACGGCAATATGCATGATACATAACATGCGTAGTATGCACTCCTCGTTGCCACCCCGACGAGCCACAGCCTCAACCCGGAGGACCCGCATGACCGTCACCACGTCCACCGCCTCCCGCGCGGCCGAGATCTTGTCCCGGCCCGTCAAGCTGAACGGCCTGACCGTCCCCAACCGCATCGCGATGGCGCCGATGACGCGGATGTTCTCCCCCGGCGGCGTGCCCGGCGAGGACGTGCAGGCGTACTACGCCAGCCGTGCCGCCGCGGGTGTGGGCCTGATCGTCACCGAGGGCACCTACGTCGGCCACGACTCCGCCGGGCAGAGCGACCGGGTGCCGCGGTTCCACGGCGAGGACCAGCTGGCGGGGTGGGCGAAGGTCGCCGCGGCCGTGCACGAGGCGGGCGGCACGATCGTGCCGCAGCTGTGGCACATAGGCATGGTGCGCAAGCAGGGCGAGGCGCCGTACGCCGACGCCCCCGCCGTCGGCCCCTCCGGCATCCGCGTCGACGGCACCGAGGGGACCGGCAAGGCGATGACCCGCACCGACCTCGACGACGTCATCGGTGCGTTCGCCGACGCCGCCGCGGAGGCCGAGCGGATCGGCTTCGACGGCGTCGAACTGCACGGCGCTCACGGCTACCTGCTCGACCAGTTCCTGTGGGAGCGGACCAACCGCCGCACCGACACCTACGGCGGCAGCGCGGTGGCCCGTACGAAGTTCGTCGCGGAGATCGTGGCCGCGGTCCGCGAGCGCGTCCCGGCCGACTTCCCGGTGATCTTCCGCTACTCGCAGTGGAAGCAGGAGGCCTACGACGCACGGCTCGCGCAGACCCCGGAGGAGCTGGAGGCGATCCTGGCCCCGCTGGCGGCGGCGGGCGTCGACGCGTTCCACGCCTCCACCCGGCGCTACTGGCTCCCGGAGTTCGAGGGTTCGGACCTGAACCTGGCGGGCTGGACCAAGAAGCTCACCGGCCGGCCGGCCATCACCGTCGGCTCGGTCGGCCTCGACGGCGACTTCATCCGCGCCTTCGTCGGCGAGGGTGCGGCGCTCGGCGACATCGACAACCTCTTGGACCGCATGGAACGCGACGAGTTCGACATGGTCGCCGTCGGCCGGGCGCTGCTCCAGGACCCGCAGTGGGCGGCGAAAGTCCTCGGCAACCGCTTCGACGAGCTGAAGCCGTACGACGCGACGGCGCTCAGGTCTCTCAGCCGGTAGCCGCAACCCGTCCGGACAGCCGGTCCGAGGACGCCCTGTGACATCGGTCCGTCGAGGTCACGGGGCGTTCGCGCGCCGGTCAAAGCTGCCGAGCCTCGCAGCGGCCGCGGCGGCCCACGCCCTCGCCCTCGCCCGACCAGATCACCGAACATGCCGAGCGGAACCTCAGCCTCAGGGGGCCAGAGCGACGGGGGCGGGCCACCGAGCATCGGGACGAGGACGGCCTTCGGAATGTTGCTGCAGCGCACGAGGTCGGGCCCGCTGTAGTTGCTGTAGACCTGGTTGGCGGCACCGTCGCGAGTGTGGAAGACGTCCTCGGGCTGCGTCCGCCCCTGCTGCACGGCACGAGCCGGCGCCACCCGGCGCGAGCCGCGTCACCACTGGGCGCGCAGCACGCCGTCGCTGCCGGGCAGGGCGGCGCGTAGAAGCGGGTGGCGTTCGTCGAGGTACAGGGCAGGGGCGCAGGCCGCCCGGGCGCCTGCCACCAGGGCGGCGAGCTCTTGGTACTCGGTGTCGTCGACGATCGCGTGTCTGATCGTCCCGTCCTGTGCCTCCCAGACGAACTCCGCGGATCCCTCCTCTGGCAGCGCGGCGAGGACCGCGTCGACATCGGGGTTCAGGCCGGGCCAGACGGCCAGCAGGGCGCGCGGGCTGAGACCGGTACGCACCACGTCGAGGTTCTCCGGCGTGGGGCGGTGGAAGCGTGCAGTGTTACGGACGAAGCCCTCCTCCAGGAGCACTGTCTGCCATGAGGCCAGCGCCGTGCGCACGCGCGCCCAGAAGCCCTCGTCGGCGGCTTCCGTCACGTCCGGTTCCTCCAGCTCCGCCGCGTAGGGGGAGGTCGTCATCGGTTCCGGGAAGAGGCCGAGTTCCCGTGTACGGGCCACGGCGTCCGCGCAGAGCCGGTCGCTGCCCACGTACACGTACTGGTCCCACCCGACGTGCACGGTGAACACGTCCCCCGCCTCCAGGCGACACCAGGCACCTTGGTCGCGGAGCATGGCCCGGACCAGCTCCAGAGCGACCGGAAGGGAGACCTCTGCCCCGTCGTGATAGCCGGCGAGGTCGGGCGGGAAGAGCCCGCCCAGGCCCTGTCCGCTTCGACCTTCGGCGATGGCAATCTCGGCCACGCGGCGCAGGGCGCTCCGTTACGCCGCGTCATCGCCCGGTCCCCGTGGCCCGCAGCGCCTCGGAGAGCCAGCTGGTCATGGGGACGACCGGGCGGTCCTGGAGTACGACCGCGGCCGCATCGGCAGGCTGCGTAGAGTACCTGCGGTCATCGGACGGAGAAAACATTGGACGCGGTCGAGTTCCCTCCTCAGCGCTCGGGTGCGCCGGGCCCGGCGATGGTTTGTGGCCGCGAGCACGGCGGGTGCCGTACTCGCGGGAGCCGCCGTGGCATCCGTGGTGGCCGACGCCTCCGGCTGGGTGCCGGTGCCACGGGGCGTCCAGGCGGGCCTGGTGCTGGTGACGCTGTTCGTGCTCCCCGTCGCATGGGTGGGAGTGCGCGCCGTCTGGGTGCTGCGCGGACGTGCCGAGCTGTTCGCCGCCGCCGGCGAACACCGCCGGCGGCGGCCCACCGACCGGCAGCTGGTCGACCACCTGAGCGACGAGCACCCGCTCACCCCGCTGTGGTGGATGCTGGCCGTCCTCGGCGGCCTCGGCACGCTCTGCCTCGGGTTCGCGCTTCCGTTCGCCCTGGCGGGCGGGGCCGTACTCGCCGGAGTACTCCTCGGCGCCGGGTTGGCCTCGTCCCTGACCGCTCTGGCCCTCGCCGTGCCCGGGATCCGCCGCGCCGACCGCCAGGGTGCGCGGGACCGGAAGCAGCGTACCGAGCTGTGGTCGCTGCCCAACGCCGTCGCACGCCGTCTCGCCGTCCCCCTCCTCGGCACCGGTGACGGGGCACACCTGGGCGCCTGAACACACGGCCAGGGCAGCCAGAAGCAGCCATCCCACCGCGCAGGCTCCCACGCCGGACAAGAGGGCGCCGGCGGGCCCCGGTTGACGCGCGCGGACAGGGGATGGGCCCCGCCCGGACGGAGTTCGCCGCGGCCACGATCGGAACTGGTGGCGCACAACTTCAACGGGCCGCTGTCTCCGTCTGGCCGGCCCACCGGCGCAGTGCCGCGGTGGCTTGTTCGGCGTCGTTCGGACGCAGGCCGGTGATGGAGATGTGGTGGTTGGCGTCGGGCACGTTGAAGAGGTAGGAGTCGTAGGTGCCGTTGCCTGGGCGGAAGTGTTCTGCGACTGCGATGTCGTTCTCGCCGTTGACGAACATGAGTGAGCTGCCGTGGCGGCGTACCCAGCGGTCGATGTCCGCCATTGCAGCGGGCTGGAAACGCAGGGGGATGTCCCGTGGCACATAAGTACGGATCTCCTGGATGCCCGGGTAGCGCAGCAGTCCGTCCAGGTAGGGGGTGGCGAACTGCGGGTAACCGAGCTGGGTGCCCAGTTGGTAGAAGTACGGCGTGAAGGATTCGACGGTCTGGTCGGTGTAGACGGGGAGCTGGGTCACCTTGGCGACCCATAGGTAGAGGGCATCATCGGTCGCTGTGGAGGTGGGTATGGATGCGCAACCGTCCGTGGACTGATGCATCCAGAACATCATCGGCAGGCGCACCACGGCGAGTTCGAAGGCACGGTCCACGCTGCCGATGGTCCCGAAGGTCTTCTTCTCGCCTTCGGCCCACCGGGCGTAGCGTTCCGTCATCGCCTCGCGCCGTATCAGCGCATCACGCTGAGCGGACTTGATTGCGGCGCGGCACTCGGTGGTGCCGACCTGTTCGAGGCGGGCGTCGTACGCGGTGTCGTCCCGGTCGTCCGTGTTGTTGGGGGCGGAGTAGGCGACCGTACCGGCCACGTCATCCGGATAGAAGCGGCGGTGATAGACGGCCGTCATCCCGCCTTTGCTGCCGCCGGTGGAGATCCACGCGCCGTGATACATCGTCTTGAGTGCGGTGATGAGGCGATGATGGTCACTTGCTGCCTGCCAGATGGTGAGCTTGGACCAGTCCGGGTCTTCAGGCCGGGACGTCCCGAAGAAGCGTTGCTCCGTGGTGATCTGGTTGGCGTCCAGCAACTGGGCCGGCTCGGTCATCCGGTTCGGCGACGATCCGAGGTCGTAGCCGCTGGAGTAGAGCACCATGGGGCGCTGGGTCGACTTGTGTACCAGAGTCAGCCTCTGGTCGAAGGAACCTTGGTCGGCGTGCCGATGGTCGGTGGGCTGCCGGTAGGTGAGGTCGAGGACGACCTGGCCTGGGGTGGCAGGCCGTTCGCCGAGCACGCGCATTCCGGGGATGGCCTCGATCCGGGCCCGGATGTCGCCGTCCGGCGGCTGCGCCAGAGCCGGTACGGACAGCCCGGTGGCCGTCAGCACGGTCATCAGGAACAGAGTGAGCAGGCGTCCTGTCGTGTTCTTCATGCCCTCAGACAACCGCACGCGGTGGGCCCGCGGATCCCCCGAGCGTGGAAGGCGTCTCCCTCTCATGGGGGGAGACAATCCATGTCCTCTGGCGTAGTCGTCACAGAAGCACGGTCAGAGCCTTGAATCTCCCCACCTCGCACCCAGGTCTCCCCGACCTGCCTACTTGCGGCAGGCTGCTTGGTCCTGCCCGGGCCAGGGGATTGTGGCTCCGCCTCGCGGAGCCGCAATCCCCAGATGCCGGACTAGGGAAGCTTCAGCCAGGGGCTGCGGTAGGGGTACGGAGGCGCCCACGACCCGTCACTCCACTGCACCTGCATGTACGTGGCGTACCCCTCGCCTTCCTCGTGGTGGCTGTCGTTGAAGTCGGGCGCCGCGAACCGCTTCGTCCGGAAGGCACCGGAGGGGCACGTGTGGACCTTGTTCGAGACCACCCTCGACCCGCCGGTGCGGACAGCGCGGATGAAGACCTTGCACGCCGGGTGGCCGGAGCGCAGGGTGAGGAATCCGTCGGGGCGCCCGACGCCGTGGCTCGGGGCGCTGATGCACACCCTCATCTCGATGAACCTCTCCCGGATCACCCCGGAGGAGTACCCGGCGCAGCCGCCCCCGCTGGCCGCCTGCGCGTTCGTCCCCGTCAGAACGGTGGTGGCCAGAATGCCCGCGACCGTGGTCACACGAGCGGCCGCGTTGATCAGTCGATGCAAAGGAACCCCCTGAGAAGGCTCGCCATCATGGGCGAGTGGTCACCGTGCACGCTAGACCCGCGCCGGACCGCTCAACCGGTGAACGGCGTGGCTCTGAGGACTTCGAGCTTTCCGCCCGGCCCACACGGAGGCCGGGAGGGACTCGACGACCACGGGGAACAGGACTGGGCGCAGTACCGCCCCAACTACCGGAAGCCGGTGACCGAGGTCGCCCGCACCGGAGCTTGGGCCGTCTCTTCCGGATCATCCGATCGTGGGTTGACGCGTGTCGTTGACTGACGCCCAGTGGGCCCGTATCGAGCCGCTGCTACCGGACCGGACTCCACATCGCCGCCATCTTCATCTGGTCAGCGAGGCGATCCGAAGGAAACGGCCTCGGCGGTCGCGCGATCCGTCACCCGTGATGCGCCGTCGTCTCCGGTCCGCGCACCGGGGACGACGGCGCATGTCGGCCAAGCTCCTTGAGTTTCAGGACTGTTCATCCCCGCGTGACAGTGGTCTATACCTTTAACACTAGGCTGGGTCACCTGAAACAGGTACATGCACAGCCGTGGGGGGCTTTATGACCTTTCATCATCTTCCGCAACCACCTTCCGACGAAGAGCTCTACTGGTACTTCGGACCCCAGCGCCGCTGGGTCCTGGTCACCAGCTCGCTCGCCTTCGTGTTCACGGCGGCGACCATGTTCACCTTCGCCCTGCGGACACCGGCCCTGTGGGCCTTCCTCGCCGTCCTCGGGCTCAACGTCGTGGCCCTCGCGCTCTCCTCCGTCAACAGCCTGCGCCCGCGCCGGCTCACCCGGCGGTCGCACGAGATACTCGTCCACGCCTGGCAGCCGGCCGCACCGCCGGGCGTCGACTTATACCTGCCGACCTGCGGCGAACCGCTCCCCGTCCTGGCCAACGCCTACCGCGCGGTCGCGGCCGTCGACTGGCCCGGTGCGCTGACCGTCTGGATCCTGGACGACGCCGACCGGCCCGAAGTCGCCGCGCTGGGCGCCTCGTACGGCTACGCGTACGTCGTACGCCCCGACCGGGGACACCTGAAGAAGGCCGGGAACCTCAACCACGCGCTCACCCTCAGCAGCGCGGAGTTCATCGCGATCCTCGACGCGGACTTCGCGCCCCGGCCGGACTTCCTGCACCACCTCGTGCCGTACCTGGCCGACCCCGCCGTCGGCATCGTGCAGAGCCCGCAGTGCTTCGACACCGACGCGACCATGGACTGGATCCAGCGGGCCGCCGGCTCCGCCCAGGAGTGGTTCTTCCGGTGGATCCAGCCGTCCCGGGACGCGAGCGACGCCGCCATCTGCTGCGGCAGCAACGCCGTCTACCGGCGCAGCGCGATCGACCTGGCCGGCGGCTTCGCCCGGCTCGACCACAGCGAGGACCTGTACACCGGCCTCGCCCTCCACGAGCAGGGCTTCCGCACCCAGTACGTCCCGGTACTGGTCGCCAAGGGCACCTCGCCCGACCGGCTCACCTCCTTCGTCAACCAGCAGTACCGGTGGGCGATGGGCAACCTGCACCTCCTCGGCGCCCCCCGTGCTGGGACGGATGCGTGCGCCTGGCGGATGCGGCTGTGCTTCTACGAGGGCGTCGTCCGGTACCTGACCACGGCCGTGAACACCTTCGCCGCGCCGCTGCCCCCGCTGGTGATGATGTTCTCGGTACCCGGACCACATCCGGGCCCTGGCACGTGCTGCCGCTGCTCGCCCCACTGTGGCTCTGGCACGTGCTGCTGCCGCGGATCGAGCCGGACCCGCTGGCGGGTCGAGGTGATCCGGGCGAACGTGCTGACGAGCGTGGCCGCCGCGACCGCGTTCCTGCACACCCTGCGGGGCGCAGCGCCGCCTGGGTGCCCACCGGCGCGCGGCGCGCGGGGGCAGCGGGCGGGATGTCCCGCCGGGTGGTGGCCGTCTCGCTCGTCTGGCTCGTCGTCTCCAACGGCGCGGCCGCGGCGGGCCTCGCCCTGGCCGTGGCCCGCAACGGCTGGGAGCCTAACTGGGGCCTGCTCCTCTACCTCCTGGTGCAGTGCCAGATCAACGGCCCGCTGATCCGGGACCTGATGGCCGAGCTCCGGCCGCGGACGGTGTCCGGGCGGGCGGAGCGCCGGTCGCTGCCTGCCCGCGTACGGGCCTCCCTGCGCTCCCGTACCGGGATGCTGCCCCGCCGCTGGCCCGAGACCGTCGCCGCCTCCGCGGTCCTCCTGCTCACCGGCCTGCTGGCATCGGGGTGGGTCGACCCGATGCTTCCCTGGCTGAGTTGAAAGGCCCCGCCACCATGTCCTTCCTCGTGACACCCGGCCGGCGCCGCCTTCGTGGGCGCGCCGCCCCGCAGTCCGCCGGACGGCTGCCGTCCGGGTCCCGCTCCGGCAGCGAGTCCGGGCCCAGCCCGCACCGGTCCGCCTTCCGGCCCGACATCGAGGGGCTGCGCGCGGTCGCCGTCCTCGCGGTCCTCGCCTTCCACGCCGGGATTCCCGGGACGGTCGGCGGTTTCGTCGGCGTGGATGTCTTCTTCGTCATCTCGGGCTACCTGATCACCGGTCTGCTGGTCCGCGAGGCGATCACCACCGGTCGGATCCGGCTCGGGGACTTCTTCTCCCGGCGTGCCCGGCGGCTGCTGCCCCTCGGCCGCCGTGGTGCTCGGCGCGGTGGCGGTGGCCGGGGCCTGGCTGACCGTACCGCTGCGCCGCACCGACGTGGAGTACGACGTCGTCGCGGCAGCCCTGTCCCTCGCCAACTGGCGGTTCGTGGCGCAGCGGACCGACTACCTCGCCGCCGGGCACGACCAGAGCCCGCTGCTGCACTTCTGGTCCCTCGCCGTCGAGGAGCAGTTCTACCTGTTCTGGGCGCCGCTGCTGGCGGTGCTCGCGCCTGCGCGGCCCGGGCGGTCCGCCGGGGCCGCGCCGTGCGCTGCGTCGTGGTGCTGGTCGCCGCGCCGCTGACGCTCGCCTCGTTCGGCCTGGCCTGTACTGGACGCGGCACTCCGCATCGCTCGCGTACCTCGGGACACCCTCGCGCGTCTGGCAGTTCGGCGTCGGCGCGCTGCTCGCCCTGCTGCCCTGGCACCTGATGCGCGGGCCGCGACCGCTGCGGCTGCTGTGCGGCTGGGCCGGGGCCGCG
The DNA here is from genome assembly GCF_035917235.1 of Streptomyces sp. NBC_01294. Taxonomy (NCBI): domain Bacteria; kingdom Bacillati; phylum Actinomycetota; class Actinomycetes; order Kitasatosporales; family Streptomycetaceae; genus Streptomyces; species Streptomyces sp. NBC_01294. The sequence goes on along the minus strand of NZ_CP108423.1, from coordinate 8,084,625 downwards.
GCGATCGGCTGGTGCGTGGTGGCGTACGACGCCGCGACCCCGTACCCCGGCTGCGCGGCGCTCGTGCCGACGCTGGCCGCCGCCGCCGTGATCCTCGCCGGGATACCCGGCCGGGGCGAGCGGAACGCCCCGGGGGCCTGGGAAGTCGGGCGGCTGCTCGCGGGTCGGGCACCCCGGGCGGTCGGACGGCTCTCCTACAACCTGTACCTGTGGCACTGGCCGGTGCTCGTCCTCGCCGAGGCCCGCCTCGGCGCGCTCGGCTGGCCCGCGAAGACCGCGCTGACGCTGGCGGCCGTGCTGCCCGCCCTCGCCACCCTGCGCTGGGTCGAGCGACCGCTGCGGCGCAGCCGCACGGTATCCGAACTCCCCCGCCGCGGACTGTCCGTGGGCGTGACGGCCGTCGTGCTCCCGGTCGTCCTCGCCCTGGTGGTGGGCACGACGACCCTGAACCTGCTGGGCCCGGCCGCCCCGGTCGACCCGAAGGGACTGCCCCCGGGCGCCGCCTCCGGCCCCACCCTGCTCGCCCGGACCCCCGGCACGCCGCTCGTGGACGGCCCGGTGGTGCCGACCCCCGCCCAGGCCCGCGGGGACTTCCCGCCGGACGGGGCATGCGAGGTCGCCCCGGCCGAGACGCACAGCCCGGACTGCCTGTTCGGCGCGGTGGACAGCCCGGACCGGATCGTGCTGCTCGGCGACTCGCACGCCGGGCAGTGGTTCTCCCCGATGCTGGCGCTGGCCGCCGGACGGGGCTGGGCGTTGCAGGAGTTCGTGAAGCAGGGCTGCCCGCTGCCGGAGCTGACGGTGAACAGCCCCCAGCTGGGCCGCGCCTACCGGGAGTGCGACGCCTGGCGGGCGAACACCCTGGAGCGGCTGAGGCAGCAGCCGAAGCCCCGTCTCATCGTCATCGCCTCGCTCAACCGCTACACCGCCGACGCGGCGCTCCTGGCCGAGGGCTGGGAGAAGACGCTGCGGCAGCTGCGGGCACTGGGCGTGCCGATCGTCTATGTCGAGGACACCCCCGTACCCGGTACGGACGTCCCCGCGTGCGTCTCCGGCAGCCCGGACTCCCCCGCCGACTGCGCGTTCGGCCGCGAGGACGCCCTGCCGCCCGATGCGCTGGCACGGCGGATCGCGTCCGGCGAGCTGCCCGGCGTACGGAGCGTCGGCGTGAACCCGGTGCTGTGCCCGGCGACGACCGACCTGCCCGGCCGTGCTCGACCGGATCCTGCTCTACCGGGACGACGCCCACCTGACCAACGTGGCGGCCGTCGTGCTGACCAACCGGCTGGAGCGGCTGCTCACGGAGGCCGGGGCGCTGCCCCGCTCCGGCCGCAGCCGCTGCGGTGCCCGGTACGGGCGGGTGGACTCAGCTGCTGCGCGACGACTTCGACGGCCCGGCGGGCAGCCCGCCGTCCGCCGCGAACTGCTCCACGACCTCGGTACGTGCACCCGGGCTGCCCCGCGCCGCAGTGGGGCACCGGCGAGATCGAGACCATGACGGACTCGACCGACAACGTCCGCCTCGACGGGAACGGCGCGCTGGAGATCGTCCCCACCCGCAAGGAAGGCGCGTGGAGTTCGGGGAGGATCGAGACACGGCGCTCCGACTTCGCGCCGCCGCCCGGGGGCATCCTGCGGATCGAGGCCTCGATCGCCCTGCCCGACGTGACCGGGGCGAAGGCGGCGGGCTACTGGCCGGCGTTCTGGACCCTGGGGACCCCGTTGCGCGACGGGTGCACGGGATGGCCGGGCATCGGGGAGATCGACGTCATGGAGTCCGTGAACGGGCGGGACACCGTCTTCGGCCCCTGCACTGCGGGGTCCTCGAAGGCGGTCCGTGCCAGGAGCCCGTGGGCCTGACCTCAGGTCCGCAGCCGTGCCCCGGCTGCCGTACGGCCTTCCACTCGTACGCCGTCGAGGTCGACCTCGCACCGGGTGCGGAGGAGGTGCGCTGGTACCTGGACGGCCGCGTGTACCACCGGGTCGCGGCCGCCCGGATGGACGCCGGGACGTGGAACCGGGCGGTGGACCACGGGCTGTTCCTGATCCTCAACGTGGCCGTCGGCGGGAAGCTGCCGCTCGCCGACGGCGCGACCGCGGGCCCCGCCACCGAACCGGGCCATCCGATGCGGATCGACCACGTGACCGTCTCGGCCCTGAAGAGGGGCATGTAGGGAAGCGGCGCCGCCCGGTCCCCCCGCGCCCGGGCGGCGTCGCTTCCGGTGCGGCCCGTGCGGTCGGCTACGGCCGGTCCGTCTCCTCGTAGGGGAACCGAGCGAGCGGGGCCTCCCGCTGGAAGAAGGTCTTGGCGCGGACGGCCGCCGCTCGTCGCCCCGCACCTGGCCGGGCCGCGAGCCGTTGCCGAACAGCACCCCGCCGAAGCGCATCCGCAGGTAGGCCGCCGAGTGGTTGAGGCTGGTCACCAGCCCGTCGGCGACGACCTCGTCGTGGTCCGACATGACGGTCACGCCCCACAGGGTCCGGCCCGCCATCCGCTCCTTGAAGTCCGAACCGGGCACCGTCAGCCAGCCCGACCAGTAGTCGAGGTAGCGCTTGGCGTGCGCGGACAGGGTGTACCAGTACAAGGGCGAGACGATGACGACGTCGGTCGCCTCCAGGGTGGCCTGCCGGAGCAGTTCCTCGTTCTCCCCGACCGGCCAGGTCTCGGTCTCCGTGCCGCCCGTCCTGGAAATCGGGCAGCGGCAGGCGGGTCAGGTCCACCCAGCGCTGCGGGACGCCGGTGGGCAACTGTTCGGCGGCCGCCCGCGCGAGCATCTCGGTGTTGCCGTCCGGGCGGGAACTGCCGAGAACGAACAGGAACGAACGGGGAGTCGCCGCCGAGCCGTGGTCCTGAACATCAGAGGAAGACATGTCACTCCAGCATCGCGAAATCGAGTAGGGGTGCGAGGCAGAGCGAGCGACGGCGTGGACGGACCCGGCCGCGGAATGCCTGCTCACGCGGCGACGTTAGGGCTTCACATCAATGTGAAGGTCAAGTCCGGATGGGAGCAGGTCACATGCTGATCGGCGAATTGTCCCGGCGCACCGGGGTCAGCTCCCGGCTGCTGCGGTACTACGAGGCGCAGGGACTGCTCGACGCGAGGCGCGGCCCGAACGGGTACCGCGACTACGCCGAGGACTCGGTGGTCACCGTGCGGCAGGTGCGGGCGCTGCTGGACGCGGGGCTGACCACCGAGGTGATCCGTTCGGTGCTGCCCTGCATCCGGGGCGAGGAGCCGCGGTTCCACTGGTGCGCGGAGCTCCGGTCCCTCCTCGACCGGGAGTTGACGGCCATGGACGAGCGCATCAGCACCCTCCGGCACAGCCGCGACACCCTCTTCGGGTACCTGGCGCAGCCCTGACCCTGATCCTGGCCCTGCCCTGAACCCTCGGCTGCCACCGACTGCGTGCCCCTGCCGCATGCGCTCCCCTGTGCGACGCTGGAAGAGGCAACAGGGCCGGCCTGACCCCGCGCGGCCCCGGCCGACCCACGGACTCCGCCATGACCCAGCACCCGCGCACCGCCTCCCGTACCGCGCCGATGGCGCTCGCCTGCGCCGCGCTCGCCGTCCTGCTGACCGCTCCCGGCGCGCCCGCGGCTACGTCCGCCGCGCCCGCGGCCCGCGTCCAGGCAGCCGCCGGCATCCAGCAGGCGACGTTGTCGATTCCCGCAATCGGCGTGTCGGGGCTGCCCGTGATCCCGTACCCGGGCAGTCCCGACGACGCACCGGGCACCCGTATCCAGGACCGGGGCGTTGCCGCCAGCCCGTACGGGCCCGGCGGCGGCGTCGGACCCGGTGACGTGGGCAACTACATCGTGACCGGGCACCGCATCTCGGCCGGTGGGCCGCTGGGCAACCTGCCGTCGCTGCCGACGGGTGCGTCCGTGTTCGTGACGGCCGGCGGCGTGACGTACCAGTACGTGATCACCACGACCCGGACGACGTCCTTCCGGTCTCAGGCCTCCATCGACGCGCAGCGCGCGGCGGTCCCCGGCTCGCCCGGCGCGACCCCGACCCGCGCGATGATCACCGTGACCACGTGCCTGACGCCCGAGGACGACGCGGCGGGCAACTTCTGGCGGGACGCGCAGAACAATCCCGAACACCGCCTCGACAAGATCGGTGTCCTCACGTCGACCAAGCCCTGACCCGCACCCCGGACGCGGGGGTTCCGGCCCGCGGCGAGCGGGAGACGACAACGGCCCGCTCAGGGCTGTCAGTTGCTCGTGAGGTCCACCCATATCCACGGTGCGTAGTCCCAGGAGCTCACTCTGCCGACGACCAGTTCGACGGTGGTTCCCACCGGCGGGAGGTCCTGCGCCAGTCGTCTGACGCCCGGCTCGCCGCTGCGGCGGATGGTGTCGAGTGATGCGCCGACCGGCTCGTAGTCTCGGAGTTCCGCCGTGATGCCCCATGGCTGGTGGCTCGTGATGGTCGCTCGGACGGGTTCGCCCGGGTGGAGCTCGCTGAGAGGACGCTTGGATTCATCTGTCATGCCGACATCATCTCCCCGTCACCCGGCCGGACGGGGTCGCACGCCTCGGCGTCCGACGGGGCCTCTCGACCAGCGCGCGCCCTGAGCCCGCCGGGAGGAAAATCGAAGCGGGCGGGGCGTGCCAAGGCTCCCCGCGAGGGGTCCGCCCCGGTGAGGGCCACCCGGGCCCGGGACTCGACGCCGCCGCTTCACCCTGAGCGGTACAAGGGCCGCCGCGCCCTTCGTCACGGGACGGTCGGCCTGGAGTCAGTGGACGACGGTGAAACTGCGCCAGGGCCGGCTGGCGGGGGCCGTTACGTCCGAGAGGGTCGTGGCCACGTAGATGCTGTCGGCCTGCTCGGTCTCGCGGCAGTTCTCCGTCCGGTACAGGACGATGTCGACGAGGGTGTTGTTCTCGACGTGGGTGGCTCCCTTCGGGATGGCGATCTTGTGGCATCCCTTGACCAGGGTGTTGGAGTAGCTCAGCTCGATCGGCGAGTCGTGGCCGCGGAAGCTGAGCATGCCGACGGTGGTCCGGCCCAGGCCCGAGCAGGCGGTGGCGCTCAGCAGCACTGCTGCGGCCCCCGCGATGATGCTGATGCGTCGGATGCGTCGGCTGTGGGGCATGGCGCGGTCCTCGTCTGTGCGGTGGTGACGATCCTTGCCCACAGCCTGACCCGGCGGGGCGCCGGTGGCTTGCGCTGCTCGGCCGTCCGGATGAACGCCGGCGGCCGGCAGCGGGAAGGAGCCCGCGGAGGGAGCCCCGTCACGACCGCCGTCACGACCGCCGACGCGGCCACGTGGGCCGCCGTCGGGACATGCGTGGTCTGCGCTCGGACAGCGGCGATGGGGCGAGCGCGAAGGCCACGGTGATGTGGGCGCCTCCCCGGGGGGCCTGTGCGATATGCATCGAGCCGCCCGTGACGGCCGCGGCCCGTCGGGCGATGTCGAGGCCGAGCCCCGAGGAACCGGTGCTGCTCCCGCGGGAGAGGGCCCGCTCCGGTTCGGGGATGCCCGGCCCGCGTCCTCCACGATCAGCTCCACGGCATGGGCGGTGCGGACGACACGGACGCCGAACGGGGTTCCGGGCGCGGTGTGGCGGAAGACGTTGCCGATGAGCGCGTCCACGACGGCGGCGATGTCGTCGTCGGAGAGGCTGACGGCCGTGGGCTCCTGGGTGACGTCCAGGGAACAGGGCCGGTCCTGCTGCTCGGCCAGGACCGCCCAGAAGGAGGTCCGGCGCCGGACGACCTCCGCGGCCTCGCAGCGGGGCCCGGACGGTCCCGCGCCGGGCGCGGGCTGGACCGTGGTCGTCGTGTCCCCGCTGCGCATGCCGTGGCCCATGGGGCTGACCGCGAGCGGGGTCCGTGCCGCGGTGATGATGGCCTGGAGTTCCGTCTCCAGCGCGTGCACCGCCGCCTCGACCCTGGCCGACTCCGGTGTGCCGGCCATCCGCTCCGACGCCAGGTGCAGGGCGGTCAGCGGGGTGCGCAGCCGGTGGGACAGGTCGGCGACCAGTTCGCGTTCGATGGCGAGCAGCTCGGTCATGCGGTGGGCCATGGCGTTGAAGGCGACGCCCGCGTCGCGCAGTTCCTTGGGGCCCATGGGGTCCACTCGGGTGTCCAGGTTGCCCTCCCCCAGCGTGCGCGAAGCCTGCGCGAGCCGCTGCGAGGACCTGACGACCTTCGAGCCGAGGCGGTCGGCCACCAGCACCGAGCCGCCGATCAGACCCACGGCGAGGAGGACCATGACCGCCCAGGAGGCCTTGACCCCGCGGGTCAGCTCCTCCTCGGGGACGAAGTTCTCGATGACGGCGACCCGGTCTCCGGGGAGCACCACCGGCTGCAGGCAGATCCAGCCGCTGGGAATCTGCCGGGAGATGGACTCGCGCCCCTGCTGTGCCCGTTCGAGCAGCGCCTTGGGGGCCTGGGAGTTGCCGAGGGGCTGGGCGTCCGGCAGGTGGACGACCAGGTGCTCGGTCGCGTCCAGGCTGGCGGCGGATTCCCGGAGGGCGGACGGGTCCGTGGTCAGCGTGAGGACGGGCGCCAGGGCTGCGGCGCGCTGCTCGGCCGCGGTGACGCTCTGCTCCTTGACCAGCGACATCACCAGCGCGGCCAGGGGTATGAGGAAGGAGAGGGCGACCATGGACGTGACGGCGAGCGCCACTCCGGCCAGTGAACGTCTCAACGCGGCGCCACCAGTTTGATGCCGACACCGCGGACGGTCAGCAGGTAGCGCGGGGCCGCCGCGCGTTCGCCGAGCTTGCGGCGCAGGGACGACAGGTGGACGTCGACGGTCTGGTCGTCCACGTACGGCTCGCGCCAGACCTCGGTCAGCAGCCGGCGTTTGGAGACGACCTGGCCGGTGTGGTGGGCGAGGAAGGCCAGGAGGTCGAACTCCCGGCGGGTGAGGTGGAGCTCACGGCCGGCCAGGTGCGCGGTGCGCGCACCCGGGTCCACCGCCAGCTCGCCCACGGTGGCGGGGCGCAGCGGCTCGGCCGCCGGCGCCGGCCCCGAGCCCTGCCCGGTGTGGGCGCCATGCGCGGTGTGGGCGGCGGGCGCGTGGCTGGTGCGCCGCAGGACGGCGGAGAGACGTGCGATGAGCTGTCCCCCGGAGAAGGGCTTGACCAGGTAGTCGTCGGCGCGGCGTTGAGGAGCTTGATGATTTCCGTCTCGTCGTCGCGGGCGGTGGGCCACCAGGACGGGAACGGAGGAGATGCCCCGGATCATGCGCAGTGCGTCGCCTCCGTCCAGATCGAGGCAGCCCCAGGTCGAGGACCACCGCGTCGACGGGCATCTGGGTGACCTCGCGCAGGGCGCCGAACCCGTCGCCCACGCTGCGTACGGCATACCCGTGCTCCGCCAGGACCTCGATGAGTGACTGGCGGATGCTGGGGTCGTCTTCCACGACCAGGACGCTCGGCATGGGGACACCTTAGGGGCTCAGTCCGGGGAGGTCGTGGACAGGTGACGGAGGACCGGCTCGCGAGGGACGGGGGCGGGGGGCGGGCGCGGGGGCCGACGCGGGGGCGGCCGATGCTAGGAGGCGCCGAAGGTCGGGCCGTCGTCGGTGACGCGCAGGTGTACGGGGCGGTCCGTGACCGGAATCGTGCAGCCCTGCTCCGTGCTGCAGCTCGCGTAGCCGAGCAGCACCGTCGCGTCCCCGTTGCCGTCGGCGTGTATGGGCAGGGTGGCGGTGACCGGGCCGTCCGGATAGACGGGGACCGGGGCGTCGACGCCGGGCACGCTGATCGTCCGTACGCCTGCGGCGGCCGTCAGTTTCCCGTCCGCCTTGAGGATTCCGGTGACGTCCACGGTGGTCGGTCTGCCCACGCCCTCGATTCCGGTGGGCGGCAGATCGGTGCTGTAGAGGTGGAAACCCTTCTCCTCAGGGGTGAAGACCGCGGTCAGGGTGCCCTTCGAGGCCTGCCAGTCGGACACCGAGAGCGTGACGGTGACCCCGTTCTCGCTGAAGCGCGTCGTGGGCGCGGTGTCCGCGGTGTCCGCGGCGGCGCTCTTGGCGGGCTGCTGCTGCTCGCCGCATGCGGTGAGCGCGGCGAAGGAGAGGAGGGCGGCCGCGACGCGGGCCTTCCGGGAATGCCCGAGGGACGCCATGCGCGGTGTGGGCAGGGAAGCGTTCACGTTCATCTGTGTCTCTGTGCTCCTGTGTCTCTGTGTCAGGGGAGCGAGCAGGTCTGTTCTTGGTCTTCAGGGCGAACAGCGGCCCTGGAAGCTAGAAGGCGGTGGTGAAGTCCGCGCTCCACAACTGCAGCCGGTACACCAAGTCGTTCACGACGCCCGTGGCCAGCAGCACGCCGACGAGCACGAGCAGGCCGCCGCCGATCCGCAGAACCCACTGGTAGTGGCGTTTGACCAGGCCGAAGGCGCCCAGGGCCCGGCGGAAGGCCAGCGCGGCCAGGATGAACGGCAGGCCCAGCCCGAGGCAGTAGGCCGCCATCAGCAGGGCTCCGCGGGCCGCACTGGCCTCGCCCAGGCCAGCGCCTGTACGGCGGCCAGTGTCGGGCCGATGCAGGGGGTCCAGCCGACCGCGAACACCGCCCCCAGCAAGGGGGCGCCGGCCAGTCCGAGCGCGGGGCGCCGGTGGCTGCGGAACTCCCGCTGTGTGAAGCCCGGCAGGAGGCCCATGAAGGACAGCCCCATCAGCACGGTGAAGACGCCGAGCACCTGGGTGACCACCTCCTGGTGGGCCAGCAGGGACCGGCCGAAGTACCCGAACAGGGCGCCCCCGGAGACGAGGACGGCCGTGAAGCCCAGGACGAACAGCGCCGCGCCGGCCGCCATGAGGCTGCGGCGCCCTCCGCGGGCGTCCGCCAGGTCGGAGACCGACAGGCTGGTCACGTAGCTGAGGTAGCCCGGTACGAGCGGCAGTACGCACGGCGAGAGGAACGAGACGAGTCCCGCGACGAACGCCACGGGAGCGGCGACGGCCAGCGTCCCCTGGAGGAGGGAGGGGGCGTCGGCGGCGGCGAGCGTCCAGCCCGTGACCGTCGTCATGACTCCTCCTCCACCACGCGTGCGAGCAAGGGCCTCAGCTCTTCGTCGGTGACGGCTCCCCCGATGCTGACGGCGATGCGTCCGCGCCGGTCGATCACGAGGGTCGAGGGGATGGCCTGCGGGTTCAGGAGCGCGGGCGGGAAGCGGAGCAGGAGTTCCCCGTTCGGATCGTGCAGGCTGGGGAAGCCCAGGCCGTGGGCGCGTACGAAGGACTGCGCCGCCGCCCGGTCCCGGTCGCGGGTGTTGATCCCGAGGAACCGGACCCCGTCGGCCCGGGTCTGCAGGCTGAGCCGCTCCAGGTCGTCGGCCTCCGCCCGGCAGGGGGCGCACCAGGATCCCCAGACGTTGAGTACGACGACGTGGCCCCGGAACTCGGCGAGGCTGACCGGCTTCCCGTCGAGGTCGTCGCCCGCCAGGGCGGGCGCGGCCGGCCTGGCGCCGGAGTCCACGACCGTGGCGGCCGCCGCGGCCCTGATCGCACCCGCCTGCCCGGCCGGCGCCCCGGCACTGTTGCCGGCTTCGGCACCACTGCCGCCGTCGGCGCCGGTGCAGACGGCGGCGAGGACGCAGCCGGCCGCGGCCGCGAGGCCGCCAGGACCGCGGTGCGCACCCGCATCCGGCGCCATCCCGCGGGCAGGGCGGGGCCCGGCGGATTCCGCCGCCGGGTGTCCCGGGTGTCCCCCGTCTCCCGGGTCTGCCTGGCCACCCGGGTCCTCCTGGCCTCCCTGGCCCGGTCGTCTCATGACGCCCACTGGCGCAGGAAGGAGTTGATCCCCTCCGAGGTCAGGGAGGGGTTGCCCGTGGCGTGGGTGTCGGTGCGGACCGTGCCGGACGGCGTGACGACGATCAGGACGGGCATCTTGTAGCTTCCGCCCGAGGGGCTGTACTTGCGCAGGAGCGCGGAGTTGGCGGAGCTGTTGCCGCCAATGTCGATCTTGACCAGGTGGTACGAGGCTCCGAGGATCGCCGCCGTCTGCGGCTGGGCGAACACCTTGTCGGCCGCCTTGCAGTTGCCGCACCAGTTGGCTCCGAAGTCGAGCAGCACCATCCTGCCGTCGGCCTTGGCCGCCGCCAGCGCCGCGTCGATCTGCTTCTGCGCGTCGGCCGAACTGTCGTAGCCGGGCCCGGGTATCCGTGCCGGCGCGGGCGCGGCGGACGTACGGGACGGCTTGGGGGCGGCCGAACCGGTCTTGGCGCGCGAGGGCGTGGGCGAGGAGGACGGGGTGGCGCTGGCGGACGCCGACGGCGAGGCCGACGCGCTCGGGGACGCCTCGGCGGACGTGGACGCGGAGGCGGACGCCGTCGCGGAGGGGAGGGCCGACGACGACTGTCCGGCTGTGGACTGCGCGGCGGACCCGACGGGCTGGGAGGACGGTCCGCACGCGGTCGTCAGCCCGGCCGCGACCACGACCGCGGCGACCAGCGGCAGCCGCGCCCCGAGGGGCGCGGCGGAGCGGGGCTGCGCACGGCGGTCGGCGCGGACGGGTCGGAGTATGCGAGAAGTCATGGTGAAGACACCCCAAGGCACGGTGAGGACGACGGGAAGGGCGAAACGCCTCCCGGTTCGGTGAAGCCGACGGCCCGACAGTTCGCCGGGGCCGTCGGGCCCGGGCGCCGAGGGCCGCTCGGCTGACGCGAGCATAGGACCGCTCAGGGCCGCCCGGACCGTGTGGGCGTGATCTTGAGGTTCCCCTAAGGAAGAGCTCACCTTCCGCTTCACCGGAACTCGGGCGATGAGGGCACGCAAGGAGGCGAATCCCACAAAAGGGATCAGGAGGGCCGAGTGGTGCGGACCGGCCGAATCTGCCGGTCCCTCAGAACGAGGTCTCGCGGACGCTGGCCTTCGCCGACGGGACGATCGTCGCGGTGATGACGGAGCGGTGGTCCTCGCCGGCGAAGGTGACCGTGAGGGTGTCGTCCGCGGTCTGTGACGTGGTGGCCTTGAAGCCGCGGCTGGGGATCGCGGAGATCAGGCAGACGCCGCGGCCGCCGTACCGCACCGTGACCTTGCCGCCCTGCCGAGGGGACGGTGTGCAGGCCCGGGCCGCCTTCCTGACAGTCGACGGAGGGTTTCGGCGCGAGGGGGTCCGCGTGCTTCCCGACGAGGCCTTCGAGGGCGTGGGCGTCGAAGCCGAGGGCGACGGCCGATCCGTGGGCGTGGGCGAGCCGCCGGCGGACGCGGAGGGGGACGGCGGGCTCGGCGACCCGCCCTGGCCCGCCAGCCACGCAGGGGGCGAATCGAAGACCATCGGGGCGGACCGCGCGACGGGAGGCGTATGCCGGGTCGAGCCGACCACGAACTGGACCGTGGCGAGCACGGCGGTCACGCTGGTGGCCGTGCACGACAGCCATATGAACAGGTAGCGCGGAATTCGAGGCACCGCCCCATAGTGGCCGACGGGTCAAGCCGTCCGTCACCGCCTCCCCCGGAACTCGCCTCCGCAGCCGCGCGTACCGGTCCAGGGACGGGTACGGAGGGCAGCGCGGGCGTGGCGGCGCCGGGCGGCGCCGGGCGGCGCCGGGCGGCGCCGGGGCAGGGGGCGTCAGACCAGCGGGCGGCAGACCATCGGTGGGCGCGGTCGGCGCGGTGGGGGGCGATCCCCGGCACGGTCGACGCGGTTGGCGGCGGGCCCCGAACGCCGACGTCCTCCTGGCCCGCGTACGGGTCGGAGGACGTGCGCCGCTCGGCGGCCCTTCCGGGCGGCCGATGCCGGCGCGGGGTTCCCGGCGGACGATCCCGGCGAAACGAAGACGCACGTTCCCCAGGATCGTATGGAGTTGCCGGTCGGGAGGTTTCCTACTTCGACGCGCCGAAGTTCTGCGTCCACCACGGGCCGCCGTCGCCCTTGTGGACGCCGATGCCGATCTCCCGGAAGGCGCAGTTGAGGATGTTGGCCCGGTGGCCGGAGCTGTTCATCCAGGCCTTCATGACCGCGTCGGCGTCCGACTGGCCCCGGGCGATGTTCTCACCCAGGCGCGACCACGCGTATCCGGCGGCCTCCACCCGGCTGGTCATGGTGGACCCGTCGGGTCCGGTGTGGGACATGACGCCACTGCGGGGCCGCGGTGCTCGCCGGCACGCCCGCGCCGCGGCGTTCAGCTTGGCGTTCGCGGTCAAGGGACCCGCACCCGGGCCGCGGCACGCTCCTTGAAGCTGACCAGGGCGAGGACCGCGGACCTCGGCGTTCCGTGGAGCCCGCATCGCCGGAGGAGCCTCCGGAGCCGCTTCGCCGGTGGTGGTCGCGGCAGTCGTCCGTGCGGGCTTGGCCGGCTGGGTCGACGCCGGCTTGGCCGGGGTGCTCTCCGCTGCCGCGGGCTTTCGTGCGGGGTGGCGGATCCGGTGGCGCCGCCGGTGGGCGTTCCGGGCGGCATCGCGCCCGGCGCGGCGGCCGCGTCAGCGGTGAGCGTGGGGACGGCCTCGGTGGGGGTTGCCGTCGCCGCCCCGTCGCCGGAGGCCGCGGTACCGGACTTCGGGCCGGTGCCGCCGTCGGCCCGCTGGTCCACGCGCGCACCACCGTCGGAGTCGGCCACGGCCACGCCGACCGCCACCGCAGCGGCGGCCGCGGTGAGCGACAGGACGATGCGCGTGCGCACCGCCTTCTTCCTTCGCGCCTCGACGCGGGACGGCATTGCGGGAGTTCGGCTGCGACTCATGCCTGTAGCACCTCACAGAGAAGGGAACGAGGGGGTCCGACCGAGCCTAGGGCGGTGACCAGCGAAAAGATCGCTTTGGAGGCGTTCTTCAAGGTCCCTTAAGGAAGCCCGCAGGGTCGTCACAGGGACGAGCCGGGACAATCACCCCAACGTGAATCGGGAGGGCGGTCGGGCCGGGTCGGACCGGGTCGGGTGCGCACCGGCAGCCCGTGTGATCATGACGTCGGCACATCCGCACCTCATGGGGGGACCATGCGCACCCGCACCACCACCGCCACGACCCGCCTCGCCGTCGGGCTCGCAGCGCTGCTCGTCCTGACGGGTTGCAGCACCGCGGGCGAGAGCCGGTCCGGGGCGGCGACCTCCGGCGCTGCCGCTTCCGCCTCCGGCCCCGCCGCCGCGCCCGCGCAGAGCGGTGGGTCCGGGTTCGAAGGACCCCGGCCGCAGGACCAGAACCTGTTGGCGTGGACCGGCGACCCCAATGACGCGGGGCACGTCACCGCGCAGTCGGCCGCCGGGGTCGGCGGGCGGGTCACCTTGGTACGGATCGTCCTGCGCGAGCAGATCACCTGGTCGAACATCTGGCTGGGCCTGGCCGGCATCGACCCGAACGCCCAACTCGCCAACTGCTACCTCGGCGTGTACGACGCCAAGGGCAAGCTGGTCGCGACCACCCCGGACATCTCGCCCCAGCTGATGACCGACGCGATCGCCAAGCCGCTGGCTCTCGACAAGCCGTTCACCGCCGCCCCCGGCACCTACTTCATCGCCCTCCTGCTCAACGGGAACTGGACCACGAACCTTCTCACCCTCAAGTCCACGGGCGCCGGCATCTCGGTCAACGCCGGCCTGACGCCGCCGCAGCTCAGGTACAGCACCCTCCTGACCGGCCAGACCTCACTGCCGGCCAACGTGAACCTGACCGAGCAGTCCCAGAGCACCATCAACACGGGCTGGGCCAGCCAGTGGTACGCCATCTCCTGAGCTGAGCCGAGCGGGTCGGGCCGTCCGGGCTCCGCGGCATTCCTCTGGAACGGTTGTCGGTCCAGGCGGACTTCAGGACGGCCGCGTTGCCGTCCTGGCGGCCACCAGCGACTCGAAGCCGTCGAGGAGCCGCTCCAGGCCGAAGGCGAAGTGGTCGAAGTCGCCCGAGAAGGCGTTGTCGTCGAGCGCCGCCATCAGGGGGAACTCCCCTGTGGCCATGGCTCGGGAGAGCACGGGCGTCTGGGCCTGCCAGAACTGCTCTTCGCTGATTCCGCTGTGCCGCTCGGCCTCGACGGCGTTGACGTGCGTGCGGGCCACTCCGGCGACGTATCCGTCCAGGGTGACGATGACGGAGATGAGTTCCTGGTCGGTCAGGCCGTTCATGGTGTTGATGCGCGCCAGAGTCCGCTCCAGATGGCGTACGGCGTTGGGCCCGAGCACCGGGCGTGCCTGGTTGACGTGGAGCAGCCACGGGTGGCGGTGGTAGAGGGCCAGTGCCGCGCGCGCCGTGGCCTCCAGCGCCGCGAACGCGCCAGCCGCGGGCCCCTTCGAGGGCGGCGTGCGCTTCCTTCTGCACGCGGTCGAGCATCAGGTCCAGGAGTTCGGCCTTGCCGGGCAGGTAGCGGTACAGCGACATGGTGCCGACGCCGAGTTCGGTCGACAGGCGGCGCATCGAGACCGCTTCGAGGCCTTCGGTGTCGGCGGTCGCGACCGCCTTGTCGATGATCTTCTCCAGTGTCAGGCCGGGTTTGGGGCCGCGGCTGGGCCGCTGTCCGGCACCCCACAGCAGTTCCAGGCTGCGTGAAATGTCGCCGCTGCCCGAGCTGTCCGTCGTCGTCATGCGATCACCCTGTTCCTCTGGACGAAAACTGAGTACACCGTACTCTCAATAGAGTACACAGTACCCAGTTTCATGGCGAGCAGGATCTCGGAAATGGCCGGAAACGCCGGCCTCGATTCAGAGCAGGCTCAGCACCGCGAGGAGGACGCCGAACAGCCCGAGACCCGCCAGAATCAGGAGGGTCAGCACCGTGCGCACGGCGCCCCGGCCCGCTTCGACGAGGACCGCTCGCTCCGGGCTCGACGGGAGATAGCACAGTCGCATCGGCGCACCCAGGGGCCGCCGCCGTTCGGTGTCGAGGTCGAGCCGGTACTCGCGCCCGTCGACCGCGCGGAAGCCCACGATGGCGTGCTGCAGACCCGCCCGGCCCTGGTCTCCCGGGAGCACGTAGGCATCCAGCACTCTGCCCTCGGCAAATAGCCCTTCGTTGAACATCTTGCGGATGAACAGCCATCGACTGCAGGTCCGCACCGCGAGTGCGAAGGAGACCGATAGGGCGAGGAGCCCGACACCACCGAGCAGCAGCCGGTGGCCGTCCTCGCGCAAGAAGTCCATGACGCCCCTCCACGTCGACCTACCGCCGGGCCGCCGTCCGTGGCACTCCCGGACGAAATCTACCGCTCGTGCTGCCGCCAAGCCCTCGGCGACTGTGTCCCACCACAACCAGCCGCAGGGCCCCGCCGCACGGCCCCGCCGGACGGCCGGAATCGGCAGGGCACTACTGGGCACAGTCGGGTGGACCACCGGGGTGTACCACCAGTACACCCCGGTGGTACGGTGCGGTCATGCCTCTTCCCCGTTTCGATCGCCTGCCCGCAGAGCGCCGGGAGCTCATCCTGGGCGTGGCGCGCCGGCACTTCGCCGAGCACGGCACCGAAGGCGCCTCCTACAACAAGATCATCGAAGCCGCGGGGGTCTCCAAGACCGCCGCCTACCACTATTTCGACGGCCGCGAGGACCTGCTCACCGCGGTCCTCGACGGGGTGTTCGAGCGACTGCTCGACGCCCTCGGCCCCTGGGTCCCGGCCCGCGACGAGGCCGACTTCCGGGCCCGGTTCGCCGGCGGCTCCGCCGCCCTCGCCGCCCACCTGCGGGACCACCCCGAGGACCTGGCCCTCGCCGACGCCGCCATCGGGCGCACCCACGCCGGCCCGTGGCTCGCATGGTTCGGAGACCTGGTCACGGACGGACAGCGGCTCGGGATGATCCGGACCGATGTGGACCACGGGCTGCTGGTGTCGGCGACCGCGGCCGTCATCCGGGCCGCCGACGCCTGGGCCTTGGCCCGTATGACGACCGAGCGCGTCCTCCCCGAAGCCGCGGACTTCCCGGAGGACGGCGAGGCCCCGGCACAGCTGTGGTGCCTGTTGTACGGCCTGTGGGGCGGGGCAGTCACCGCGGCCGCCACAACTGCCGGAGAGGACCGGACCGATGCGCGGTGACGTGCAGATCTCCTGGGAGATACCGGCCACCCCGCCCGGCCTCGCGGGACGCCTGGAGCGGTTCATGGGCCCCGGCAAGTCCCGTTCCGAGTCCGTGGTGGAGACCCTGGGCCTCCTCGGCTGCGCCCTGCTCCTGGCCGCCGGCCTGTGGACCTCGGGGGTCGCGCGCGACCTGTCCACCGCGCAACTCGTCGTGGTCGCCCTGGCCGGGCTCGACCTCATCGGCGGGGTGTTGACCAACGCCACCAATGCCGCGAAGCGTTGGTACCACCGGGCCGACCCCGCGGCCAGGCGCGCCCGGCTGCTGTTCGTCTCCGCACACCTGATCCACCTCGCCGCGATGGGGCTCGTCGTCCTGTCCGGTGACCTCAAGTGGACGCTGGCCAACGCCGCGCTGCTGCTCGGCGGGGCGGTGGTCGTGGAATTCGCGCCCGTGCACCTCAAACGGCCGGTGGCGATGGCCCTGTTGATGGCCGGCCGTCCTGGTCAACCTGTTCTGGCTGCCGGTGCCCGCCGCGCTCGCCTGGTTCGCGCCGCTGTTCTTCCTCAAGCTGCTCGTCCTGCCACCTCGTGCCCGAGGCGCCGCTGGAGCGGAGGCGGGATGTCTGAGGCCGGGGCGGAGCGTTCCTGGCGGATCGACACCGACCCCGACCCGGTCGCCTGCGCCGACCTGCTGGCCGCCGCGTTCGCCCGGGAGCCCGCCGTCTCCTGGATCTGCGGCGGCTCGGCCCGCGCACGGACCCACTGGTTCCGGGCCACCCTGCGCACCCACGCCCGCCTCGACGGGGCCCGCCGTACCGCGCTCGTGGGCGCGGACGGCGGCTCCTCGCGGCGGCGGTCCTCACCCCGCCGGGCGCGATCCCGGCCGCGGGCGCGCGCGTCCTCTGGGCGGCCCGCACCGGGCTGCGCTGCGGGCCGCGCGCCCTCGGCCGGACCCTGCGCTACCTGAACGCCACCGACGGGGGCGCACCCCCGGGGGCCTGGACCCTGGAGTTCGTCGGCGTCCGTCCCGACCTGACCGGACGCGGCGCCGGCCGCCTCCTCCTGAACCACGTCCTGGCGACCACACCCGCCCCGCACGGCCTCTACCTGACCACGGCGGACCCGGCGAACGTCCCCCTCTACCGCCACTTCGGCTTCACCACGCTGCACGAAACCCCGCTGGGGCCGTTGACCGTCACCTCCATGAGCCGCACGGAGAAGTGATCCGGCACTCCTGACGGCGGTCGGCAAGGGCCGGCCCGTCCACCACTGCGCCGCCGGGGCCCGCCGTACGGGGACTCCGGCGGCGCTCGCGTGTCAACCCTGGGAGGGGATCGGAGGGTCGAGGGCTTCGAGCGTGGCTGAAACGCCGGTGTCTGCGTATCCGCCGGAGGCATAGACGCAGGTGCCGTCGATCCCGGGCGGGCAGCGCATGCTCGCGGCGCCGAAGCCGGCCCGGGGCGTGGGCATCGAGGGCAGGGCCGTCCAGATGTTGGAGGCAGGGTTGTACGAGTAGACGTGGCCCGACGTTCCGACTGCCGCCAGGCCACCGAGTGCGTAGACGCAGGTGCCGCCCTGACCGGGCGGGCAGGTCGCGGCGGCCGAGGCCACGTCCGAACGCGCCGCGGGCATCGACGGCAGCGTGGTCCAGATCGTGCCGTTGTTGGCGGCCGCGGGGAGCGTCGCGGACAGGAGCGCGGCAACGGCCAGGACCCCGGCCACGGCGAGTCGCCCGCGCCATCTCCTTCGGGACCTGGTGGGCGGTGATGTGCGCATGGGGGCACGGGGTCTCCTCCTTCGGCGAGCGGGGCATCTCCGGGGATGTCCCACGCCACGCCGCGGACCACGGCCGCTGCCGGCGCGTCTCCTTCCGTCGGCCCAGGCAGGCGCGGCGGACGGAGCAACCTCGCCGGCGCCGGTCCGCCGCACGGGCATGCACGGCGGGCGCTCGTCACGCAGGTGGTCGCTGGATGAGGAGAACCGGTCGCGGAAGTGACGGCACCCGCGCCGGCCTGGCGCCGCCAACGGGGTCCCGCGCCGGAAATGGATCTCATCAGGTGTCGAGTGGAAGTTCCAACAGCCCCTCTGGGGGCTGGAAACCGAAGCCCTGATAGAGCGGAGTGCTGCGCTCTGACGGCCAGACGATCAAGCCCTCGAGGCCGGCGCTGCACGCATGCTGCTTCAGCGCCTCGAGGAGCGCCGAGCCGGCTCCCTTGTTCCGTTGCGACGGCAGGACGAAGAAGTTCGTGACGTAGCCGTACGGGTTGTTGTCCAGGTAGGGCTCCGGCATCCGCTCCACCAGGCAGAGGAAGGCGTGACCGCAGACTTCGCCTTCGGTCTCCGCGACCCAGGCCAACCAGTGGCCATCCCTGAGCCGGTCGCGGATCCAGTGTTCTGCCTCTTCGAGGGGCCGCGCCGGAGCCGGCGGCCGCCCTTCGTGGTCCTCTTGCTTGAACGTCCAGCGCAGTTCTGCCAGGCGGCGCGCATCGGCGGGTCGGGCCGGGCGCACGGTGAAGTCAGTGGTCATGGGGCGAGTTTCCGTGCCGTACGGCTTGGTGAGAAGCCGTCCCGGAGATGACCCGCACGATCTGGCGGGGGGGCAGCATCCAGCTGGTGGGGGGTGTGACCTGCTTCCAGTCCTCGACGACCTTCGTCACGAACATCCCCCGTACCACGCGCCGGGTGAGCACGACCGCTCCTTCGCCGTACTCAGGCAGCTCTTCGAACGCCTCCGCCGCCGAGTCACAGACGAGCTTTCTCCCCTTCGCGTTCTGGATGACCCATTCCCTGTCATGGCTGACGCCGATGCCAGTAGGCACTGACATGAGCGCCACACCTCCTCGACCTCCACACATTGCGCATTCTATGCAAATCGGCCCATCTCGACCGTCAAGGCAGGGAGGGCTGATACACAGCAGACGCCGACCCGACCCGTGCGCTGACCCGGGCCCTCGGACGGCGCACGGGTTGTCAGAGGCCGCGCCAGATGTTGTCGAAGGCAGCCTGCTCGATGCCCCGCTTCTGTCGTTCGGCCTCCAGTTCCAGCAGTGCGTCGTTCACGGCGGCAAGCACCGTCGCCACCGCATAGTCCGCAACCTCTGGTGGCTCTCCGGTCCCGCCACGGATCCCCAGGCCTTCCGCCAGGCCGACAAGGACCGGCTCGGCGGATTCCCAGCGCTCCACTGCCTGATGGCGGGAGGGCGAGGCGACGAGGACTCTCTGCCCGTCTCGGAAGGTACGACCCCCTTGCCGCGCGACCACCCCTTCCGCCTCGAGGGCGGCCATATAGGTCCCGGCCAGGGAGTCACCCCTGCGCCACAGCCAATCGCCGACCGACTCGTACGGCTCTTCCATCATGAGCGAGGCGGCGGCCTCCACCAGGAGGCGATCCGCCGGGAGCGGCAGGTGGCCCGGCACGATGCGGCCGCCGTCCAATCGGATGGTCGGGCTCTCCAGCAGGTCGATCAGCTCGGCTCCGGCGAGCGCGAGCGAAAGGTCACCCGGTCCGATGGGGCGGCTGCCCGCAATGTCCATGGCGACGATCAACAGATCCCGCGGCGTGGTCATGAAAGCCTCACGTCCCAAACGTCGTGACCGCCAGGCCCATGCGCGGGCCGATGCCCTTGCTGAGAGACACCCTCGCGCCCTCGTGGTCGGCCGCTATTTCAGCAGTGATTCCATGTGGTGCGCGGCGTCGGCGGACGCCTCATCGGGAGTCCGGCTGTTCTCACAGGCGACCATATACGCGGCATACCAGTCCCACCAGTGGTGCTCTGGGGCCGATGCCTCGTACGGGCCATGGCGCTCCGAGGTTTCGTGCAGAAGTGTTGCCAACGCGGCTACGTCCACGGCTATGGCCTCCTGACTTGTCATCGTCCAGGCAGTCGCTCCTGCACCTCTTGCATCAACCACCCGTTTCCGTCCGGGTCGCTGAACGAGGCGTAGGAGGCGTAGCTTCGGCCGTCCGGATCGCGGCCGTCGACCTGCACTTCAGCGCCGGTGTCGTAGACCTTGTGGAAGATTTCGCTTACCTCGACACCGTGACTGACGAGGTCGGCGCGGGCTTTGTCGAGGTCGTAGACCACGAGGTAGCCATCGGCCGATCCAGGGGGCGCGGAGACGACCCCGCGGCCGAAGATGATCGAGCATTCCGACCCGGGCGGCGTCAGCTGGGCAATCCGGAATTCCGGGCCGGCCTCGAAGTCCGCATCGAGCCGCCATCCCATGCCCTGGTAGAAGCTCAGGGCACGATCGACGTCGGCGACCGGGATGAGGTGGACCTCGAGCTTCATGTCCACGGTCGCCTCTTTGACGCCGCCCTGTGCACCGCTCTGCTCTTGAGTGCTCATAATCGTTTTCCCTGCGCCCGATTGCCCAGAAATCCATGAGGACGTGGCCACGCAGCTCTGGGCGGCCGAGCGGCTTGGTATCGAGGCCCCGCCACACAAGAGGGCATGTGTGATCGGTCGGTCAGGCACGGGCCTACCGGAGGGAACGGAAGACCGTGCGCAACTCATCCACGAGGGGTTCCGGCTGCTCCCAGGCGGCGAAGTGCCCGCCCTTGGGCAGCTCGTTGCAGTGACCACCCCGTGCCACCTACATCCCACGTTAGACCGATGGGGTACACGATGCACCCGGGACAAGCCCCGAGGTGCGCTGTGGCTGTACCCCGTGGCTGCACCCCGGGGGTCTGGAGTTCGCGGGACTTTCGTGACGGGTCGTGAGTTCTCCCGGCGGCCTGATCCGGCCGACCGGACCGGTGGTGGACGGACCGGTGGTGGACGGACCGGTGGTGGACGGACCGGTGGTGGACGGACCGGTGGCGGACGGACCGGTGGCGGACGGACCGGTGGCGGACGGACTGCGGGTCGGCTGTCGCGGCGGGTGGTCACCGGGCTCCACGGGGTGAGGTGTTGCCGGTCAGCCGGGGCCGCGGGCAGGCTCCGAGTGACCAACGCGGCCCGGCACGCCGACCCGAGGTCACACGCCCGAGTCCGAGCCCGCGCCCGCACTCGCACCCGTCCCCGCGCTCGCCCCCACCCCCGCCAGTACGGCAACCGGGCCGCCCGACATCGCGCGGGCCATCCACGGAGGAGCGCAGGGTCTGCACGACGAAGGCGCCGCGGCCCACCCGAGGTCCGCAGGGCCGGGCCGTGGTCCACCGCGACCAGGGCGGCGGCGCCCCAGCAGTCCGCGCCACCCGGCCGTCACCGCCCGGCGGGCAGGCGGGGGCAGCCCGGCGAGGCCCTCCCGCAAGCGCAGGCAGTGGAACAGGACGTGCCGCCCCTCGTCCGCCAGGATCCGGCCCGCGACCTCGGAGGTCAGCGGGTCGGCGGCGCCGTCGCGCAGGGCCCGGTAGTACCCCAGAGCCACCACCTCGGCGATCATCAGCACCAGCAGCTCCACCCGCAGTCCGAGCAGCCGCCGCACGCGGACGAATACCGCGTCGCTCCAGTGCCCGTCGAGGGTGCCGGCTCCGCCGGCCGCCAACAGCAGCTTCAGCATGCGCGCTGGTTCTGCTCATCGGCGATGAAGAGCCGGACGGCCTCGAAGTAGACCGGATCGCCCGCGAGGTCGGCCTTGCCGGAGAGCGCGGAGCCGTCGCCGTCCTCGCCGACCTGGAACTTCTGGATGCTGCGGACGATCTCGGCCGGCAGCTGCGCACCCTTCCCCCAGTCGGGGTCGCCCAGAGCCGCCCGGCGCTCCCGCTCGGCCTCGAACTCGCCCACCCACGCCTCGTACCCAGTTTTGATCATGTTCAAGAATCTACCGACTGTTGAGCGTGTTCAAAAGGATGGGAATGTCATGGCCGCGTAACAGAACCGGCCGGCGGGGATCTACGGACCGGCGACGACATATGCCGGTGAGTGACTTACCATCCAGGCATGAGTGATCGTGCGATGCAGGAACCGACCCTCCTCCTCCTGACCGCCTTGGCGGACGAGCCCCGCCACGGGTACGCGATCGCACGCGAGGTGGAACTGATCTCGGGCGGACGCGTCAAGATGCGTACGGGCACCCTGTACGGAGCCCTGGAACGCCTCCTGGGTCAGGGACTGATCGAAGTCCACGAGGAGCAGATCGTGGACAGCCGGCTGCGGCGCACCTACAGCCTCACCACCACCGGCCGCCAGAGCCTGGCCGCAGAGGCGGAGAGGATCGCCGCCACCGCACGCGAGGCCGCTCGCCGCCTGGGCGTCCCGGAAAGACGGCCACGGCGTGAACCCTCGTCTGCTGCGCCTGTACCCCGCCGGTTTCCGCCGCGCCTTCGGCGACGAGATAGCCGAGGCCTACCGGGAGGCGACCGAGGATGCCGGCCCGGTCACCCGCCTGCGGGAAGCCGGAGACATCGTGGCGCACGCGCTGCGCCTTCGCCTGGGGGTGGGGTCCGCGCACCGCGGCGGACGCCTCTTCGCGGCCGCGGCGCCCTTCGCGCTGGCCGCGACGGGCGCGCACGCCGCCTTCCGGCTCGCTTCGACCGTCAACCTCGCGTACGTGAGCGGACAACCCGACTTCGCGGATCCCCTCGGCTACGCGATCAACGGGAGCTTCCTGCTCACCCTCATCGGCGCGGTCGTGGCACTGAGCGGACGCTTCGCCGTCGGCGCACGGTGCGCCTTCGCCGGAGCGGCCGGAACCGCGGCCTGCCTGCTCGTCGCGGTGCTGCCGGGCGCCCTCGACATGCCGCTGGAACACGCGGCCTACCTCGCGCCGCCGCTGCTGGTCGCCGCCATCCCGCTGGTCTGCCCTCCGGACCTGCGCCCACCGGGCCGGATCAGGAGCGCCGCGGGTCTCGTGGCGCTCCTGCTCTGGGCTCCGCTGTCCGTGGTGATCCTCGCCCTGCTCGATGCGGGCGGGCTCGGCATGATCGTGCTGTGGCGCTTCACCGTGGCGGTGGCCGCCGCACTGGTCCTGGCGGGGCGGCCCGCCCTGTCCGGTGTCCGCACCGCAGGCCAATTCGCCCTGGCCGCCACACCGTTCCTCGTCACCGGCTACTTCGCCGGGGGCGGTGGGCGAGGACACCGCGCTCCCGTGCCTCGCGCTGCTCGCGTGCACGGCCCTGGCCGTGCGCCTGTGGCGCCGCAGGAGCTCCGACTGCGGCCGGACACGCCTGAACCACGCGACTGCTCGGGACCGCGCGCAGCCGTCGCGGGCCGGGTCCGGTGCGCGGTCCGCTGCCCGGGGCGGTCAGGCGTGGTACCCGCCGGCACCGACGCGGATCTTGGACTGGCCGTGGCCGAGTTCCTCCCAGTCGTCCATGAAGCGGGCGGCCAGCCCGTGCTTCGCGGCGAGGTCGACGAGGGTCTGGGTGCGGTAGTAGAAGTCCTCGCGCAGCACCTGGTGTTCGGCGCCGGTGGTGCTGCCGGTCGAAGGTGAAGTCGAAGTAGCCCCCGGGCGCCAGCACGCGGCCCACGTCGGCGAAGCACTCGTCGATGACGTCGATCGGCGAGTGCGAGAACACGCTTGTGCGCGTGGACGACGTCGAAGTAGTCGTCGGGGAGGAAGTCCAGCTTCAGGTTTTTGGTGATGGTGAGGTGCGGGACCTTGGCCTGCAGCCCCCGGTCGGTCAGGGTCTGCTTCGCGGCGATGAGGATGTCGGGCGAGATGTCGATGCCGTAGTAGTGGCCGGCTTCGAGGTAGTCGATGAAGCGCCAGCCGGCGCGCAGGTTTCCGCAGCCGATGTCCAGCATGCGCGCCTCGGGCGTCAGGCCGTGCGCGAGGAGGTAGTCGAACTGCATCCGCCCCAGCGCGAGCCAGCGCTCGTGGGTCTGGCTGCCGACGGCCGCCTCGGGGTTGGCGGCGTCGTCCGAAGGCCATCACGGCCCGGCCGGCCGCTCCACGTGTGGTCGGGGTGCCGGGCGGCCAGTCCACCGGTCACGGGCGGCCCGCTTCAGGTACGGGGCGATGCGGTGCGGGCGGCTCGCGGCGTAGCGGACCTTTGTGGACGAGGGACTCCCGGTTCCGCGGTGAAGGTTCTCCTCGTGGCCAAGGGCAGCTCCATCTCCGTCGCAAGGCGAATCTCCGGCTGCAGGCAGGTGCGGGCTGCACGGCCGAGGAAGGCGCTTCAGGTCTCCACCATGCGTCGCCAGACCGGCCATCGCCCAGGCCACCTGAGTGACACTGCGAGCGGAGGTCCCCCTCGGGTGCGCAACGATGCGCCCGCAGGGCACCGCTGCGGCGCGGACCCACATACGCGAGGGGGCGCACCCGGGCCCCCACTCAGGGGGAGAGGATCGCCGAGGCGGTGGTCCGCCACCCGGCGACCGTTCTGGCCGCGAGGTACAGCACGCGTACGCGCTGGAACTCGCTGCCGCCGCTGTCATGTCGCGCCCAGGTCACCTCGATGAGCGCGGACCGCTCGTTCAGGGCGCGCACTTCGGGATCGAGCGCCGTGCTGCCTCCGTCCAGCCGGCGTCCCGCCGGGTCTGCTCGCTCGGCGAGGTCCCGCGGCGAGCGCGGCGATCGGAGGCGAGCACCGGGACATGGGCGGCGTCCGTGGTCATGGTGATCGGCGCATCGAAGTAGTCGAGCAGCGGCGCCGGGTCGGTACGCCCGGCGGCAGCCAGGCCGATGAAGGTGGCCACGTACTGGTCGAACCAGGTCCTGACGTCCGCTTCGACTGCGGAGAGATCCGTGTGCGGCATGCGCTTCCTTGCTCTCGTGCAGGGCCGGGCCGACCGCCGACTCACCCGGACGGCCCAGCAGAGAGTCGGCGGATGTGTGGAGTGTGGCGATATGTCCCAGATTGCCACTCGGTGCGCCGCGGGCCAACGCAACGCGCCCGCCGGCCGGGGTCCGGCAGGCGCGGTGCTGCGCGAGCCGGCGGCTCAAAGGCGCGACTCACCGTCAGTTGCCGTTCTGACACTATGAAGAGATGAAGAAGAGCATGCGTCAGACCGTCGGTTCCGGGTCACCGCTGGAGCCGCAGATCGGCTTCTCACGCGCGGTGCGGGCAGGAGACCACGTCGCCGTTGCGGGGACGGCTCCCATCGGGGACGACGGCTCGACCGTCGGCCCCGGCGACGTCCACGCCCAGACGGTGCGGTGCCTGGACATCGCCGAGAAGGCACTGCAGGACGCCGGGGCATCGATCGAGGACGTCGTACGGACCCGCATCATGCTCACGGACGTGACGCAGTGGAAGGAGGCCGCACGCGCGCACGGCGAGCGGTTCAGCTCCATCCGGCCCGCGTGCACGTTCGTGGAGGTCTCCCGTTTCATCGACCCCGACTGGCTCGTCGAGGTGGAGATCGACGCGGTGATCACTCGGGAACGGAGCTGATTCGCTGAGGAGCCGAAGGGGGCTGAGGGGGCTGAGGGGCCGCGTCCGCGCCGCGGATCCGGAGGAGGAATCACCGAGGTGGCAGCCAACCACACTGTTGGCGTTGCCTCTTGATCGAGGGGAGATGTCACATGTCATGGAGCACGTTTCGGATCGGCGGGGACCTGGAGGTGGGCAGGCTCGGGTTCGGAGCGATGCGCCTGCCGACCGGGCCCGGCCCTGCCCGTGAGGCCTCCCTCGCGCTGGCGCGGAGGGTCGTCGAGCTGGGCATCACGCTGATCGACACGGCCCACCTGTACGGCTGGGGAGCCAACGAGGAGCTTCCTCGCCGAGGCCCTGCACCCCTACGCGGAGGGGCTGCTCATCACCCACCAAGGTCGGCGTCGCCGATCGGCGCCCGGCGAGGGGCATCTCGACGGCCGGCCGGACGAACTGCGCGATCAGGTCGAGCAGGGCCTCCGCCGGCTGCGCGTGGAGCGGATCGAGTTGCTCCAGCTGCACCGCATCGATCCCGAGGTACCGCTCGCCGACCAGCTCGGCGCGTTGCGGGAGCTCCAGGTCCAGGGCAAGGTCGGCCGGATCGGCCTGTCGGAGGTGACCGTCGCCGAGCTCGGCCAGGCACGCGAGATCATCGAGGTGGCGAGCGTGCAGAACCGGTACAGCCTGGTCGACCGCGCACACGAGCCGGTGCTCAAGGCCTGCGAGGCGGCGGGGATCGCGTTCCTGCCGTGGCGGCCCGTCGCCGGAGCCGGTGTCCGGCGCGACGCGGTCGAGATCGCCGCCGTGGCGGCCGGGCTGTCCGCCACCCCGGCGCGAAGGTCTCGCTCGCGTGGCTGCTCGACCACTCGCCGGTCATCCTCCCGATCCCGGGCACGGCGCGGCTGGAACACCTCGAAGAGAACCTCGCCGCGGCGCAGCTCCGCCTGTCCCCGGCCCAGCGCGACCGGCTAGGCCGTGTCTGATGATTGATCAACAGGGTGCTGTGGCGGCTGCGGACCGGTGCTCCGCAGCAGCAGGATCCTCACTGCGCCCAAGCGGTACGGACCGTGGCAGACCGCCTACGAACGCTCCGCCCCCTGGGAAGCCGGTTGCACACGGGCCGAGCACCGAAACGTCGTGGAACGCTGCTTCGAAACCGCCTCAAACAGTTCCGGGCCGTCGCCACACGGTTCGACAAGCTCGCCACCCGCTGCCAGGCTGGACTGCATCACCAGGTTCGCTCATCCTCGGCGGCTACGCGCGACTTCCGGTGCCGTGACCACAGAGCGAACAGACGTCGCCGCCTGCGAGGTTGAGTCGTGAACGCCGCTTGCGGGACACCCAGCGCATCGAGCCGTGACGCCCAGGCTGAACCTCTTGCTCTGATGTGACAGCGATCCACAGGGCTGTGCCCGTGTCGCTGGCGCTGAAAGACTCTCCTCGACTTCCCCGTCGCCACGCCTCGGCGCCAGATCGTGTAGGGAGCCGCCTTGGCCAGAAGCACGTCGAATTGCGTGTCGTCGCGGACATCGATGTCGATCCCCATGCCAGGGTCACCTTTCGCAGAGCGGACGCCCTCGGCCACCTCGTTGGAGGCCATTGACAACACCTGCTCGTACGCGGGCGCCACTTCCCGTGGCCAGGCGATATCACTGTAGGCATCGACGTAAGCCGTCTCGATGCTCGCGACACGGACGTCCGCCTCACGGTGAGCACGTACCGCGTTGCTGTCCGCCTCCGAGGCCGTCTCGCAGGGACAGGGTTTCGACGGCTGGTTCATCGGCTTCGCTGGTCATGCGGATCAGCCTTTCACACGCCGATGTCGTCCGTTTCCAGCGCCTGACCTTCGCGGCTGTGGCTGCCGTTGTGGCACGCAGCTGACGACTTCGCTACGCAACAGGCGCAACGCAACCCTCCATGACGACCGGACGACCGGACGACCGGACGGCCTGCCGGCTCCAGCCGCCCGGTCGGGGATCCCTGATGCGGGGTGGGACCGGATCGGGCCGTTGGCGGAGCCGCTCGGATCCGGTTTCGGACCGGACCGGTCCGCGCGGTCGCCCGAGGGCGCCGCGCCGCTGGTCGCGTCACGCGGTCCGGGACGGCTGCTCCCCGAGGAGCCGGATGCGGAACAGGTCGAGGACCGTGTCGAGCGCCTGCCGCGTGGGCTGTCCGGGTTCGTCGATGAGGTGCTCCGTCAGGACGGAGTGCGGAGCGAGGGCGCTCGCCGGGTTCGCGGCCTCGGCGTCCAGCTCGACAGCGACGAACGCATCGCCGAGTTCGCGCCGCAGGTACGCGAACCGGTCGCCGGGTACGAGCCGGTCGCCCCGGAAGCGCAGCCCCAGGACCTGGAGCCCGTCGCGCTCGCAGCGCCGGCGGACGACCGCGAGTTCCCCGGGGCTGATGTCGATGGCTCCCGCGCGGCTTCGGGTACAGGCCAGCGGAAGCGACGGCTGGGGGGGGGGGACAGCACGGGCGGCGACGAGGCGTTCGTCCGTGGCCATGGCCAGGGCGAATCCGCCGGTCAGGCACATGCCCACGGCGCCGACTCCGGGGCCGCCGCAGCGCTCGTGTTCGGCGGCGGCCAGGGCGCGCAGCCACCGTACGACGCGTGAGCTCCGTCCCGTGGCCAGCAGCGTGAACTCCCTGCTCACGCAGACCTGCCACAGCGACGAGGCCAGGGAGCGGCCGACGCTCGGCCAGCCGACGGCGGCGGGATCCGTGTCACGGCCGGGCTCGCCGAAGAGCACGGGCAGCACGGCCGTGCAGCCGGACGCCGCCACGCGTTCGGCGAATCCGAGGACCTTGGGGGTGATGCCGGGGATCTCCGCCATGATGATCACTGCGGGGCCGGTGCCCCGGCGCAGTAGCCGGCGGGTGGCTCCGTCGTGGGTGAACGTGCTCTTCGTGAAGCCGGTCAAGTCGTGGTCTGCCATGCGCCCTGCTCCTTCCCTCTGCCCTTCTGGATCCACCTCAAATTACCGATAAGTAGAGGGGTGTGGGGTCTCACGCTTCTGCGAACTGCGGCGCGACAGCTACCGCGCGCCGCTTCTCGGCACGTCGGCCCCGGCGCGGCACCGGCCGGGCCGACGTCTGCACCTTGACCTCAACCAAACCTGAGGTCCTAGCTTCGTTGCAGAGCCGCAGGAGCCCACCGGCGGCACTTTACGAAGAGGTTCGCCATGACCGAGCACACCGTCCCCGTCGAGATCCCCGACCGCTACCGCTACGCCGTGGTCCCTCACATCATGGTCGACGACGCAGCCGCGGCGATCGACTTCTACCAGCGGGCCTTCGGCGCCCGTGAGGAGTTCAGGCTCGACGCCCCGGGAGGCGGCGTCCTGCACGCCGAGATCAGCATCGGACGGTCGGCCCTGATGCTGGGAGACGCCGGCGTGGACGAGGCGGAGGCCGCCTCCTTCGCCGCGCCGGCTGCCCTCGGCGGCACGTCGGTGACGCTGCACGTCTTCGTGCCGGACGTCGACGGCCTGGCGAAGCGCGCGGAGGCCGCCGGCGCCGAGATCCTCCAGCCGCCGACGGACATGTTCCACGGCGACCGCACCGTCATCCTCAAGGACCCTTCGGGCCACATCTGGGTCTTCCTGACCCACATGGAGGACGTCTCGAACGAGGAACTCCGGCGTCGTCTGGCCGCCTTCGCCGAGTGACGGGTGCGGCGACCGAGCCGGCCTCCGACGAGAACACGCGCGATGTTTCAGCCGGTGCGCGTCCACAGGGTGAGGTCACTGCTCGTGGCGACCGCGAGCGTCCGCCCCGACGGGGAGAAGCCGACTGCCCGCAGTTCCGAGTAGGAGGAGTGGAAGATGTGCCACCACCGCTCGCCGTGCGGGCCGGAGTGAGGCAGTCCGCCATCGGTGGAGAGCAGTACGCGGTCATTCGGCCAGGCAGGGCTGACGACTTCCAACGTCCAGCCGTCGGCGGTCGTATGGTGCAGGCCGCCACCGTAGAGCCCCGCAATGTGCACCCAACTGCCCGATACCGGACCCAGACCGGGGCAGACGAGGCCGGGCGTCGCGTCCGGGGTGCTGTACTCGGGGTCGGGGTCCCGGTCGCGCACGATCTTCTCCCCCGTGACCGTGTCGAAGAGGCCGTGGCCGTCACGCGAGACGACCATCACCAGGTCGTGGCCGGTGTCGGCGTGCGAGGCGAAACCGATGCCGAGAAGGCCCCCGACAGGGACACAGGGATCGAACACCGGTCGCCAGGCAGCAGGGGCCGGGACCACGGGGGCGGCGAGCAGCCGGTCCCGCAACTCTTCCTGATACGGGGACAACCCTGTCGTGCTGCTGACCGACGCGGGAGTCGACTCCGTGTTCCATTTCGCCACCGGGCCATGATGCCGCAGGACCCCGCCCGGGCGAGGTGGAAGACCGGGACGGACCGGGACCGGGACCGGGACCCGGACCGGTGTCTATGCTGCCGGAATGATCAAGCCTATTGAACTCGTGATATTCGACTGCGACGGTGTGCTGGTCGACAGCGAACGCATCGCGCTCCGCATCCAGGTCGCCCTGGGAGCGGAGTTGGGGTGGCCGCTCACCGAGGACGAGATCGTCGAACGGTTCATCGGGCGCTCCAGATCCTCCATACGCGAGCAGATCGCCGCCCGGCTCGGCGAGGGGACGGCCGACCTCTGGTGGGAGCGGCTCGAGCAGCACCACCGTGAGGCCGTGGACACCGGGTTGTCCGCCGTCGACGGACTGCCCGAGGCGCTCGACGCGATCACCCTGCCGACCTGCGTCGCCTCCAGCGGCTCCCACGAGAAGATGCGGCACACGCTCGGCCGCACCGGTCTCTACGCACACTTCGCGGGCCGCATCTACAGCGCCTCCGAGGTAACCCACGGCAAGCCGGCCCCGGACCTCTTCCTGCACGCCGCACGGCAGATGGGTGTCGACCCCGCGGCGTGCGTGGTGGTCGAGGACAGCCGGCCGGGCGTCCAGGCCGCCCGCGCCGCCGGCATGCGGGCGTTCGGCTATGCGGGCGGGCTGACCCCGGGCGAGCGGCTCGAAGGCGCCGACACCATCGTCTTCCAGGACATGCGTGACCTGCCCGGTCTCATCGCCGGAGGGTGACAGCGGGCAGGACGGCACGGGCCAGCCGCTCCCCCGCCCGATCACCAGGGAGGTCGGGCGGGCAGGCGGACGGACGGGCTGGCGGGCCGGCGGGAACCGCTTCGCGCACACGCCCTGAGCAGGGCTTCGGAGGCTTCCTCTAGAGTGCTTCCGTCCCCGTACGCGCCCGTGGCCTGGCCCCGCGGCACGTGCCGATCCCACCGCGCCGACCGAGGAGCAACCGTGACCGACCTGGCGTCCGCCATATCCCTGCGGCAGGAGATCGCCCGGGATCTCCAGGTGAGCGCGTCCTTCGACGTGGAGCAGGAGATCGAGCGCCGGGTGGCCTTCCTCACCGCCCAGCTGACCTCCACGGGCCTGCGCTCGCTGGTCCTGGGCATCAGCGGTGGCGTGGACTCCACCACGGCGGGGCGGCTGTGCCAGCTCGCGGTCGAGCGGGTGCGGGCCGCCGGGCAGGACGCGACGTTCTTCGCGATGCGGCTCCCGTACGGCGCCCAGGCCGACGAGAAGGACGCGCAGCTGGCGCTGGAGTTCATCCGGCCCGACCGGATCCTGACCGTCGACGTGAAGTCCGCGAGTGACGCCGCGCTGGACGCGGCGCTGGCCGGCGGAACGGTCTTCCGCGACGCGCACCACCAGGACTTCGTGCACGGCAACATCAAGGCCCGGCAGCGCATGATCGCCCAGTACGCGGTGGCGGGCGCGCACGAGGGTCTGGTGGTGGGCACCGACCACGCCGCCGAGGCGGTCTCCGGCTTCTTCACCAAGTTCGGCGACGGCGCGGCCGACGTGGTGCCGCTCACGGGCCTCACCAAGCGGCGCGTACGGGCCTTGTCGCAGGCTCTGGGTGCGCCGTCCACGCTGGTCCTCAAGACCCCGACCGCGGATCTGGAGACCCTGAAGCCGGGCCTGCCCGACGAGGACGCGCTCGGCGTCGCCTACGACGACATCGACGACTTCCTGGAGGGGAAGCCGGTCGAGGAGGCCGCCCTCGCGGCCATCGTCCGCCGCTACCGGCTCACCGAGCACAAGCGACAGCTGCCGATCGCCCCCTGATCCCCGAGGCCTGGGACGCCTGGGGGCGCCCCGGGCAGTGCACTCGTCCACGGCCGTCAGGGTGACGGCCGTGGAGGTACCCCCGACACGGATCACCCAGGGGCGGAGGCCGTTCCGCCGCCCCCGGTCGTCAGAGCCGTACGGTGCGGGCGAGCGCGGTCATCACGGCCCGGGTCTTGGTCTCACCGAAGGCCGGCGGGCTGATGTCTCGCTCACGGAGAGCACGGCCGAGCCGCTCCTGGACCTCGGCCGCCTCGGCGATGGCCGTGCGCACCGAGACCTCCAGGAAACGCAGGCCCTGGCCGGTGGTCCATTCCTCGATCGCCACGGTGCCGGGCAGCCCGTCCCACTCCTCCTTCCATTTGGCCGCGTGCACGGGACCGAGCGCCGTCAGGCCGTCGAAGCGGTCCTCGCCCGGCCCGCCGGCGTCCGACAGGTCCAGCAGCTCCAGTTGCTCCAGCAGGCCCAGTAGTTCCAGCTGCGGCTCGATGAGCATCCGGTCGGGTGAGCCGGCCTCGGCTTCCAGCGCCGACCCGAACTTCCCCTCCGCCTCCAGCGAGGCCGACAGCATGGCCTCGAACGCGGGGCCGGTCCGGTCCTCCTCGATCCTGAACTCCCAGTCCTCTCCCTCGCGGCTCTCCCGCCAAGGGGTCGGCAGCGCGGGACACGGCCGCAGCTTCACGGTCATGTCCGCATCACGCTTGGTTTCGAGCTCCTCGTTGTCCCGGCGCAGGCGCAGGATGATTCCCCGGTCCAGCAGGGGCAGTGCGACGCCGTCGCCGGCCGACCTCTCCGGCCGGTCCCAGAAGTGGATGACGCGATGGCGCGCCTCGTCACGGTCGAGCGCCAGCGCCTCGAATGCCGCCCCGGCCTCCGCACCCGCGAAGCTGATCTTGATCTCTGCGGCCTCGGCCGCGGGGGACTCTCCCATGGGGCCGTTATCCCACGGCGGGCGGAGGCACGCACCTGCGCGTCCCCCTCCCGAGCAGGCGCGCGAACGACCAGGCCCGCCGGAACGCAGCGGACGCGGACGGGCGCCCGCAGGGTCTCGGCGACCAGCTCCAGCTGGTCGAGCGCCTGCCCTCAGCGGTGCGCGATTACCCTGGGCCGGACGCAGGTGATGCCGGGCCACTGCGCACGGCAGGGTGCGGAACCGCGTGTACGGAGCAGAGAAGGGCGGGAGATGGATTCGGCAGAGCGCCACCCCTCCAACGACCAAATGACTGGGACGCAAGAATGGGAGCCAGTGGCGGCGCTCCCGGACGGTGAGCCCGAGCGGAGTTTCCACGGGCAGTGGCAGTACCGTTCGCGGCTGAACGTGCCCGGGCCGTTCTACACGGCCGGCGCGGACAGCGGCTGGACCGGGCGCGGGTACGCACCCCGGCACGTGCTCTACGGCGACCGGCTCGAGGGATACGGCGAGTTCGTGTACCGGCAGCCGAAGACCCCCGATGAGGTACGCGCTCTCGCGCTGGCCGCAGCCGAGGACCTGCCGGCCGCGTGGGCCTGTGACGGCGACCTGCAATGGACGCCCGCTGCCGTGCGGGAGTGGTGGCACGCCAGAAGAGAGGTCGAGGAGTACATCGCGACCATGCTCGTGGAGTGGGAGGGGAGCGAGCAGGAGGACGAGCGCGAGGCGGCCGAGGGCTTGCGGGACTACGAGGCATACCTGGCCGGTGAGTTGGCGGACGACCTGCGGGCGTACATCTTCCGGCTGGAGCACGGCCGTTATCCGGGTGACGAAGACGTGCTGCCGGAGCTGTGAGAGCACGGAGAAGGGGCCGGATGTCCTGTGACATCCGGCCGCCCCTCACCGACATTCCCCGAGCCCGCACCAGCCGAGTGGCTGCCGGCCGGTCTAGGCGGTGGTGGACAGGATGGTGTTCTCCGGCGTGCGTGCCGTGGGCCGGGTGCTGCCGGCGACGATCAGAGCGAGTAAGACCGCGGCCGCCTCGCTCTGCAGGATCCGGGCGGCCTGCTTCGGCCGGCCGGGGTCGGGGACCGGGATGGACAGGGCCACGCACTCCGGGTTCGGGCCCGCGGTGATCGGCACGGCCGCGCACACCGTCCCGAGCGCGTACTCCTGCAGGTCCAGCAGCGGTGCGTTGGGCGGGCGGGTGTCGAGCTGGTGGAAGAGGGCCTGCTGGCTGGTCAGGGTGTGGGTGGTGAAGCGGGTGAGCCGGTGGCGGGCCAGATGGTCCTCCCGGTCGTCGTAGTCGAGCTGGGTCAGCAGGGCCTTGCCCACCGCGGAGGCGTGGGCGGCGGCCCGGAAGTCGACCCATTCGTCGACGACGGGCGTGGCCGGTCCATCGGCGTACTGGGTGATGGAGACCTCGCCGTCGGTGTAGCGGGCGACGTAGACGGCGGCGCCGACCGCGTCCCTCACCCAGGCGAGGGTCTCGCGCAGGTGCCGCGGCCCTCTCCGCTCGCCGAATCGGCCAGCAGGAGCGCGTTGCCGGCGACGTACGCGTCCGGTCCGATCGGGGTGGCGAGGCTCGCACGGATCAGCTGCTCCATGGCCCGGGCGAGGACCAGTTGCGGCAGCCCCGTCTCGCGGGCGATCTGCGTCAGGTTCACACCGCCCGAGTAGCGGTTGATGACCTCCAGGACACGCAGTGCCTGGTGGACGGATTCCAGCGCGGCGGGTGCCGGGCGTCCTTCGGGGGACTTGCGGGCGGCGTGCGTCAGGTGGGGCTGCTTGAGTGCTTCGAAGGCCCACGCTTTCGCCTCGTCCGTCAGGTGCAGGGGATTGAGCCGTGCGTTCTGTGCGACGGCGACCGCGACCTGCGGCCCGGGGGTGAAGACCTCCCCCAGGTCGGGGTGTTCCTTGCGGGGCCGCGCCATCAGGGCTTGGCGCAGTCGCGTCGGGAGTCGGAACGGTGGGCGCCCGGCCCCGCCCGGGCCGCCCGTGAGGGCGGTGAGGTCCTGGGTCGTGATGGGCGGGGACGTCCAGATGACCGAGGCCCCGAGGGCCTCTTCGAGGCGTTCCGGGATCGGCGGCAGGGGCGGCAGGTGATCGTCGGGGGGCAGGGTCTGGGCCTGGCGCATCCAGTAGCGGGCGGTCGCGACCTCCGCACGGGAGAGGTGCTGGAGGTAGAGGCAGCGCGCGGCGGTCTGCGAGCCCGCGCCGGCCGCGTACTGGAACCAGAACTGCGCCCCCTCCATCCGGTCGGCCAGGTGGAGCAGGCAGCCGAACAGCAGCGCCGAGTCCACGCCGTGGGGCCAGGAGTCGACGTCCAGGGCGAGTTCGGCGAAGGACCGGCTCTCCACGAGGGACCAGGTGAGGTCGTCCAGGCCGCGGGCGGCCCGTACGTGGCAGGCGGCGTCCAGGACCAGGTCGTCGGTGGCGGTGGCGGCGGACCAGCCCGGCTGCCTCCGCGCCGGTACGCCTGGGCCGCAGGTGGTTCCCCGCGCCGAGCGGGCACGGTCGGCGACGATCCGGCGGGCGATCCGGCGCCGGGCGGCGCCCTCGTCGTATCCGGCGTACTCCTCCGCGAGCACCGTCGCGTCCTCCAGGGCCGCGTCCAGTTCACACAGCGGCATGTCGCGGTTGCAGGGCATGTCGCTCACTGGTCCTTCTCCTCTCCGGGGATCCAGGCCACCCCGAGCTTGCGGGACAGGGTTCGGCGTGCGCCGCGGATGTGCGAGCGGACCGTCGCGGGGGAGATCCCCATCATCCGGGCGACCGTGTCGGAGTCGTTGCCCAGGAGGAAGGCGAGCAGCACCACGTCGTACTGCCGCTCGGTCAGGCCGGCGATGGCCGCGTACAGCCCGAGCTTCGACTCCAGCAACTCCAGCCGTTCCCGGGAGGAACGGCGCAGCGCGGCGAACCACGCGGTCTCCACCATCGCGACCTGCCGGCCCAGGACCGCCAGCCGTCTCTCGACGTGCTCGCGCAGCACCGCCCACGCGAAGCCGTGGAGGCTCGCCTCCTTGAGCGCCTGGCGCCACACCTTCAGCAGGAAGGTGAAGACGTCGTCGACGACCTCTTCGGCGTCCTTGGGGTTGCCGAGCTGCAGGTGGGCATAGCGCAGGTAGGCGCGGTGCTGCTGGGAGTGGAAAGCGGTGAACTCCACCGGCAGCACACCGGCCAGCTCGCTGGAGACCGCCTGGTCCCCCGATGGATCGAATTCGCCCTCG
This sequence comes from Streptomyces sp. NBC_01294, assembly GCF_035917235.1. Classification (NCBI taxonomy): domain Bacteria; kingdom Bacillati; phylum Actinomycetota; class Actinomycetes; order Kitasatosporales; family Streptomycetaceae; genus Streptomyces; species Streptomyces sp. NBC_01294. The sequence goes on along the minus strand of NZ_CP108423.1, from coordinate 8,049,178 downwards.
CTCATACGCTCCCCCACAGCTGTTCGCCGCCGCTCACCGGTGCGGCGGCGGGGACGTCACGGACACGGATTTCGAGAAAACGGACCGCGGTGGCGACTAACAGCGCGAGGGGGACCATCTCGGCAACATTCACGTCGTCGCGAAACCTTCCAAGTGGACTAGGTGTAACCGGCATGCCTGCCCCCGGACCAGCAGCCGCGGAGCTCCAGGCGCTCCCAATCACCACCCCATCGGAAAACGAACCCGATCGTGCAGGCCGGTCTCCGAAAATCTTCGAAAGCAAGCGCATCCGCTTCGCTGCGCGCCCCAGTCCGCCCGCGCACGCCCCCGGCCGCCCCCGCCCGCCCCCGGTCGGCGCCGCTGCTTCTTTCACACGATCGGATGTCGATGCGGCCCCATCCGGTGGGACACGGCCCGACTCCCCCGCCCTCAGGACCGGATGCCTGCATGGTGGGTCCAGCTTCGGCGCCCCGGCACCTCCCGCCCCGCGCGCCCGTCTCATGGAAGGGCCTGTATCCGAATGGCGTTCGCGAGGACCCTGCTGCCCGCCCTGATCTCCCTGACTCTGGCCGCTGTTCCCGCCGCGCTCCCGGACGCCGCGGCCGCCGCGCTGTACGAGGGTCAGGTCCTCCACGAGACCGCGCTGTTCAGCGTGAAGTCCACCAACAACGCGGCGGCCCAGGCGTTCACGGTGGACGGCACCCGGCTCTCCCGGGTGAGCGTCTGGCTGGGCAGCGGGGCGGCGACGGGCACCGTGACCGCCCAGATCCGCCGGGTGCGCGCGGACGCGGGTTCGGTGATCGCCTCGAAGACCGTGGACCTCGCCGCCCTGGGCGGCGCCGGGGCCGGCTGGGTCGAGTTCCCGGTCAGCGCCTCCGTCACCGCGGGCGCCACGTACTACCTGTTCGTCCAGGCGACCACCGCGGAGAACAAGCCGGTCGCCTGGTACGGCACGCGCCGGTCCGTGCCCGGTTCGCAGACCAGTTGGAACTACGACCGGGCGTACTGGGGCGGCTGGCACGCCGATGCCTCCCGGCTGGCCTTCCACGTCGATCCCACCGGCAGTGAGCGCTGCGGGGAGACCGAACCCTGCTACGTACCCTCCTCCGCGCTCGCGGCCCGTACGTCGGGCCTGCTGGCCAACCGGGTGGGCGGTACCGAGGCGGTGCTGCCCTCCTTCGCCGTGGGCGCCTCCTACGTCGACGGGAGCAACGTGCTGCGCCTGCCCTCCGGCAGGTGGCGGTACCTGCCCGACGGGGCCTCGGCGTCGGTCGTGGTCGCGGCGGACGACCCGGGCGCCCTGGCGCAGGCCGAGGAGAGCCGCGCCTGGCTGGCCGCGGGCCGGGTGCCGGGCGCCACCGCCGCGCAGCGGGCCGCGGCGCAGCGTTCCCTGCTGTCGATGCGTGCGCTGCTGAAGCCCAACGGGGCGTTCGCCGCGGGGTGGTCGCCGCCGTGGGAGTACTCCTGGCCCCGGGACGGCGCGTTCGCCGCGGCCGCGTTCGCCGCCACCGGGCACGACGAGGAGGCGTACCGGATCCTGGGCTTCGACGCCCGTACCCAGCGGTCGGACGGGACCTGGGAGGCCCGTACGAAGCTGGACGGCAGCGGACCGCCCGACGCGCGGAAGTGGCAGCTGGACGGCAACGGCTGGGTTCCCTGGGCCACTTGGCAGTGGTACCAGGCGGCAGCGCCCGACGGGCGGGACGAACGGCTGCGCGAGCTCTACCCGATGGTGCGGAAGGCGGCCGACCACGCCGCGCGCTCCCTGGGGCCGGACGGGCTGCCTCCGGCGTCACCGGACTACTGGGAGCTGGACACGACGACCACGAACATCGGTACCGCCGCTCCCCTGCTGGCCGGGCTCAACGCCTCGGCCGACCTGGCCGCCCGGCTGGGCATGGACGGGGACGCGGAGCGCTGGGCCGACGCGGCGCGGCGGCTGTCCGCCGGGATCGCCGCCGCCTTCGCGCCGCTGGGGTACCAGCGGACCGTCGACGGCAAGCACGGCCGGGACAGCGCGGTGGCGTTCATGGCACCTCCGTTCAACGCCGCGCCGCCCGGTCTCGGCGAGGCGCTGGACTCCACCTACCGGGCGCTGCTGCTGCCCAACGGCGGCGTCTCGCCCGGCAACGACCCCGATTTCAGCTGGGGGTCGTACGCCTGGACGGCCAGCACCTCCTTCTTCGCCCTCGCCTGGTCGGGTACGGGCGAGCAGGCGAAGGCGGGCAGGGTGCTCGACTGGGTGCTGTCCAAGCGCAACGGCCTGGGCGAGCTCCCCGAAACCGTGAACGGGGCCGGTCATCCGTCCGCGGTGGCGCCCTTGGGCTGGACGAACTCGCTGGTCGTGCTCACCGCGCTGGCCCTCCAGGGCTCCGCGCAGCCCACCCCGCCGGCCCGGCCGGGTCCGGCGGCTTCCCCGGGTCCGGATCCGGCGCCGGGGCGGAATGAGTAGCATTGTCCGCCGCAGAACGTCGGTCACGTGCAGGGTGTTTCGACAGGAGGCGGTCAATGCGGGGCGGAACGGTCGCGGTGGTCGGCGGGAGCATCGCGGGCTGCGCCATCGCCACGGCGGCGGCGCGGGCGGGCGCCGGTGAGGTCGTGGTGCTGGAGCGCACGCGCGGGCGGCTGGAGGACCGGGGCGTCGGCTTGTGCATCCACGACGAACGGGCCGTGGAGCTCGGCGCGAGCGGGCGCCTGCCCGAGGGATCGCGCGCACCCGCTCCGGCGGCGCCGCTGGGTGGTCCGGGACGACACCGACGGGGCCGGCGGAGCCGGTGGTAACGGTGGTGCCGGCGGCAGCGCGGGCGGGCGGGTGATCTGGGAGCAGCCGTTCCCGTTCCACTCCTACCACTGGGGCCTGCTGTGGCGCGGGCTCCGGGCGTCCGTGCCCGACTCGGTGGTCTACCGGCAGGGGGAGACCGTCACCGGCGTCGAAGGGACCGGGACCGCGGGCGCCGAGGTGCGGCTCGCGGGCGGCTCCGTCGAGCGGTACGACCTGGTCGTCGGCGCCGACGGGTACCGGTCGGTGGTGCGCGCGGCGGTCTGCCCGGAGTCCCGGCCGCACTACGCGGGGTACGTGTGCTGGCGCGGGAACCTCGACGCGGCGCGCCTCGCGGAACTCGGCGGCCCGGCGGACTCGGTGCCCGAGGCGGTGACCACGGTCTGCTTCCCGGGCGGCACCTGCGTCGTCTACCGGATCCCCGGGCCGACCGGGCCCCGGGTGAACTGGGTGCTCTACGCCCCGCCGCCGCGTGACGGGCAGCTGCGCTTCGACGACCCCACGAGCTTCCCGCCGGGCGGTCTGACGCCCGAGCTGGCGCGGCACCTCGCCGCGTTGCTCGACCGGGAGTTCCCGCCGTACTGGGGCCGGGCGCTCGCGCTGACGGACCCGGCGGACACCTTCGTCCAGCCCATCTACGACCTGGAGGCCGCGCGCACCGCCGCCGGCCGGCTGCTGCTGGCGGGAGACGCGGCCAGTGTCGTACGCCCGCACAACACGAGCGGCGCCGCGAAGGCCCTCCAGGACGCCACCCCGCCCTCGCCGACGGGTGGCGCCGCGCCGGGTCACTTCGAGGGGCTGCTGCGCGGCTACGAGGAGACCCGCGGCGCCGCCGGACGGGAACTGGTCGCGCTGGCCCGCCGGCTGGGCCGCGCCCAGGTCGAGCGGACTCCGGCCTGGGCGGGCATGAACGGCAGCGAGATGGAGGCGTGGTGGCGGGGGCAGCTCGCCGGGGCGCCGGGCATCGGGGGCCGTGCCATGACTCCGTAGGCCCGGCCCTGGCGCGCGCGCCACCTCGCGGTGCGGCGCGGCTACCGGTCGACGGTGGTGCTGCTGGTGACCGTGCCGTCCGTGCCGGACACGGTGACCGCGTGCCGGACGCCGTCCGGTCCGAGGACCACGGCCAGCCAGGCGCTGCCGCCGCCTTCCTGCCCGACCACGCGCAGGCTCTCCACCTTCCCGCCCGTCACCGCCGCGGCGGCCTTGTCGGCGGCGTCGCCGATGGCCAGGGACGGAAGGGGCGCGGGCGCCGCCTTGCGCAGTTCCCCGAGGCCGCCGGGCCCGGCGGGTCCGGCAGGCCCGCCGAGCTTTTCGCGCAGCTTGGGGCCCACCTGACCGGGACGGCCTTCCACCTCGCGGTCGTGGGGCGGCTCGGCAGCCTGCGGACCGCGCTTGAGCCCGCCCTTGCCGCCGGGCTCGGACCAGACGATGTGCGGGCCCCGGTCCGCACGCTGGTGGTGGTCGTGGTGATGGTCCGCCACGGCCACCACCACCGCTCCGCCGCCCACGACCACCACGGCCGCGCCGGCCGCCACCCAGCGGGCGCGCTTGCCGCGGGGTACCAGGCGGCCCAGGACCGCGCGCTTGCGGGCTCCGGCCTCGGGGGCGTACTCGGGCTGCTCGGCCGGCGGGACAGAATCAGACATACAGGCACTCCTCAGGACAACCGGGCGTTGTACCCGGCTCGTTGCAGAGCATGCTGACCGGAACCTGAAGCCCCGCTGAAGCCACCTGAAGACCTCTTCAGCCGACCGCGGAGCGGTCCTGAGATCCTGTTCGACATGCGCGTACTGGTGGTGGAGGACGAACGGCGGCTGGCCGTGGCCCTGCAGCGAGGGCTGCAGTCGGAGGGCTTCTCGGTGGACGTGGCCCTCGACGGGCCCCAGGGCCTGTGGATGGCCACCGAGCACGACTACGACCTGATCGTGCTCGACATCATGCTGCCCGGCCTGAACGGCTACCGGGTCTGCGCGAAGCTGCGCGCGGCCGGCAACGAGTCGGGGATCCTGATGCTCACGGCGAAGGACGGCGAGTACGACGAGGCGGAGGCCCTGGACACCGGCGCCGACGACTTCCTGTCCAAGCCGTTCTCCTACCTCGTCCTGGTCGCCCGGCTGCGCGCGCTCGGACGGCGTACGGGCCGTCGGCGCCCCCAGGTGATGCAGTTCGGTGACCTGCTGCTCGACCCCGCCCGGCACTCCTGCTCCCGGGGCGGTACGGAGATCCGGCTGACGGCACGGGAGTTCGCGGTCCTGGAGTATCTGGCCCGGCGCTCCGGCGAGGTGGTGCCCAAGCGGGACATCCTGGAGCAGGTGTGGGACAGCGCCTTCGACGGCGATCCCAACGTCGTCGAGGTCCACGTCAGCGCCGTGCGCCGCAAGATCGACGCACCGTTCGGCCGCGCCGCGCTGGAGACCGTACGCGGCGCCGGGTACCGGCTGGCGGCCGACGGTGGCTGAGCGCACCCGCCTCCACCGCCGCGTCGGCGCCGCCCTGGGCGTGCTCGGCGGCGCGGCCCTGAACCGGTGGCCGGCGCTGCGCCGGATGTGGCCCACCACCGTGCGGGCGCGGGCCACCGTGGGCGCCAGCGTGGTGGTGGCCGCGGCCCTCGCCGTCGCCTCGTTCGCCCTGCTCGGGCTGCTGGAGGCCAATCTGCTCCGCAACGCGGAGAACGACGCCCGGCGGCAGGCCGAGACCGTGGCCCAGCTCGCCGCCACCGGGAAGCTGGGACGCGCCCGTCTGCCGGCCCGCGGGGTCGAGTTCGTCCAGGTGGTGAGCGCCGACGGGCGCATCCTGTTCGCCAGCCCGAACCTGCCCGGAGTGCCCGGCCCTTCCGCCGGCCGGCCCCGGCGGGCCGGGGACCCGCTTCCACACCTGGAACGTCCGCCCGCTCGACGGCGAGCACCGTCAGCGGGTCGTCCAGGTCATCACGAGCACCCCGGACGGCCTGGCCACCGTCTATGCCGGTGCCTCGCTGCAGGAGGTGGACGCGGCCGACGACACCACCACCGCCGCCCTCGTCATCGGCATGCCGGCTGCTGCTGGCCACCGTCGCGCTGGTGACCTGGCGGGTCACCGGCCACGCGCTGCGGCCGGTGGAGGCGATCCGCGCCGAGGTCGCCGCGATCTCCGACCGCGACCTGCACCGCCGGGTGCCGGTGCCGGCCACCCACGACGAGGTCGCCCGCCTGGCCGAGACCATGAACGCCACCCTGGACCGGCTGGAGGCGTCCGGCATCCGCCAGCGGCAGTTCATCGCCGACGCCTCCACGAGCTGCGCAGCCCCATCACCGTCCTGCGCACGCAGCTGGAGGTCGCCCTGGCCGTCCGGGACCCCGAACTGTGGCCCGAGCTGATCGGCGGGGCCCTCGAGGACATCGAACGGCTTCAGCACCTCGCCGCCGACCTGCTGCTGCTCGCCCGCATCGACGCGGCCCAGCCGGCGAGGGCCGAGCCGCTGGACCTGACCGTCCTGGTGCGCGAAGTGGTGGACAGCCGCCTCGGCGACCGGGTCCCCGTGGAGGTGAGGCTCGAACCGGGTGTGGAGGTGACCGCGAACGCGCTGTGGCTCGGCCGCGTCGTCACCAACCTCGTCGACAACGCCCAGCGCTACGCCGATCGGCGCGTGGACGTCACGCTGCGCACCAGGAGCGGTAGCGGTAGCGGTCCACGGGCGCAGGTCGCCGTGCTGGAGGTCGTCGACGACGGTCCCGGCGTCCCCGCGGCCGACCGGGAGCGGATCTTCGAGCGCTTCACCCGCCTCGACGACTCGCGCAGCCGTGACCACGGCGGAGCCGGGCTGGGCCTCGCCATCGCGCGTGACCTGAGCGCCCACCACGGCGGCACGCTGACGGCCGAGGACTCCGCGCGGGGCGCCCGGCTGGTGCTCCGACTGCCGACGACGCATCGGCCCTGACCGCGGTGGGGCGGCCCTGCCTAGGGGTTGGTGTCGAGCGGCCGGAGGAAGCGGCGCTCGTATCGCTTGATGCAGCGGGTGCGGCGGGCGAGTTCGAACGCGGCCTGGCATTCCGGATCGGACATGCTGTCCGTGCGGTACTGCTCGTAGGCGGCGAAGCTGGGGAAGGAGAAGAGGGCGTAGGCGATGTCGCTGTCGCCCTCGCTCGGCAGGAAGTAGCCGTGATGGGTCCCGCCGAAGCCGTTGACGAGCTTGACCCAGAGCCGACCGTACTCCTCGAAGTCCTCGAGCCTGTCGGGGTCGATCTCGTACTTCAGATGAATGGTGATCACAGGCACATCATGCCGTGCGCCGGCTCGGCCCCGCGGCGATCTTCACTTCTCGTCGAAGAGGATGTCCTCGGCTGGGTGGGTCATCCGCAGGGTCCGGCTGTTGGTGATCTCGACCACCTTGTGCAGGCCGGTGATGAGCTCGCCGTCCGGCAGGATGCGGAACGTGTCCGCGGCCCCTGCCAGGAAGGCGGGGAAGCAGTCCAGTGACGCGTTCGCGGGGGCGGAGTCCAGATAGTCCTTCAGCCGGCGGAACAGCTTGGGTAGGATCACCACACCGTCCGCGTCCGTGATCGAGGAGATGTCCTCGATCTTCGCACCCTTGACGGTCACGTCGTCGGACCACAGCCCCTTGGGAGGTGTGGCCCCCCGCGCCGCCAGGGCAGCGGCCTTGAGGACTTCGCGCAGGTGGGCGGGCAGACCCGTGTAGAAGGCCGGGTAGGCCAGCCCGATCGAGACCAGGTGGTGGTTGACGGTCCGCTTCAGCATCTCCTCGTCGACGTCGATCTCGTAGCCGCCGTATGCGGGCGGGGTGCGGCGGCCGACCAGGGCCACGCAGCGGCCGTAGGCGTCGGCGCCACGGGTGAGGAGGAAGCCGGGAACGCTGTCGGGCATGGTGGTGACGCACTCGTCCGGGTGCCGGTCGATGCTGGTGAAACCGAGCCAGGTCAGCATCGCGTCGGCGGCCCTGTGCGCGAACTTCAGCGGTTGGTGCCGCACCGGTCCGTAACTGCCGTTGCTGTAGTGGGTCTCCAGCGCGTCGATGCCCTCCAGGCGCACGCTCGCACGACCGTCCGCCTTGGGCACGATCTGGCTGCGCCCCGGCACGAGCTTCCAGTCCTCCACGTCGTCGGGGATGAACGGGATGGTGTCGCCGTCCGGCTTGGCACCGCCGTTCACCCGGAACGACCCTCTGATCAGCAACATGGACATGGCGGCTCCCGCGAACGTCGAGGGCGATCACTTTGCGTAGCAGTTCGTCACTCAGGGTACATGTCGGGGTGGGTTCGTGGGCGAACGCTGGACGCAGACGGTGACGGGAGCGGCGGCCGACGGTTCGCGGTGGCGCGAGCCCGTGGCTCGGCCCCGTGGCTCGGCCCCGGAAAATCCGGTGACGGCGGCCAACCCGCTTCTCTAGACTCGCCGTGCGCGCTGCCGACAGGGCACCGCGCACCTCATGCCGAGTGAGAGAGGCGAGCCGCGCCAGTGCACGTACTGCACCGCCGCCTTCGCTCCCCGGCTGTCCCGGTACGACGTGATCCCGGTGTCTCGCAGCGCGCGGTGCCGGCTGCGCGGCCGTCTCCGTATGCCCGTGACGCACCTTTAGGTTCCGTCCGCTTCCCGCTGCTCCCCGTAGCCCCCTGCCCGGACCTCTTCCGGGCAGGGCGGCGACGGTGTCGCCGCGGCTGCCCGCGGGACCGAAGCTGCCGTCCTGGAATCGCGCTGCCCTTTTCTCTCCTCACTCGAAAGGCCTCGGGCCATGCGCGCCAACCGGCGACCCTTCACGACCACTTCCCCCTCCGCCGTCCGCAATCTGGGCATCCTCGCCCACGTCGACGCCGGCAAGACCACGATCACCGAGCGCATCCTGTTCGCGACCGGCGCCATCCACAAGCGGGGCGAGGTGCACAACGGCACGACCGTCACCGACTTCGACGCCCAGGAACGCGACCGCGGCATCACCATCTTCGCCGCGGCCGTGAGCTGCACGTGGGGCGGTCACCGCGTCAATCTGATCGACACCCCGGGTCACGTCGACTTCTCCGACGAGGTCGAGCGCTCCCTGCGGGTGCTGGACGGGGCGGTCGCGGTGTTCGACGCCGTCGCCGGCGTCGAACCGCAGAGCGAGACGGTGTGGCGGCAGGCCGACCGGCACGGTGTGCCGCGGATCGCGTTCGTCAACAAGCTGGACCGGGCGGGCGCCGACCTCGACACGGCGGTCGCGTCGATCCGCGAGCGGCTGGGCGCCGTTCCCCTGGTGGTTCAGCTGCCCTATCGGGGCAGGACCCGCTCACCGGCGTCGTCGACCTGCTGGCATGCGCGCGCTGCACTGGCACGCCGACACCGGCACCTACGAGGAGGGGCCGGTCCCCGAACCGCTGCGCGAAGAGGCGCAGCGTCGGCGCCGCTCCTGGAGGAGACGGTGGCGGAGCTGCACGCCGACGCCCTGGAGGAGTTCTGCGCGACGTCGGCGCTGGCCGAGGAGAGCCTGACCCGCGCCCTGCGGGAGCTGACCCTGCGCGGGGACGGCGTCGTGGTGCTCTGCGGCTCGGCGTACCGCAACCGCGGGATCGAGCCGTTGCTGGACGCGGTCCTGGCGTACCTGCCGTCGCCCGCCGACATGCCGCCCGTACGGGGCATGGCCGACGGCGCGGAGCAGGAGCGCGCTCCCGATCCGGCGGAGCCGTTCGCGGCCCTCGCCTTCAAGGTGACGGCGACGGCGACCGGGCGGCTCACCTACCTGCGGGTCTACGCGGGCACCCTGCGCAAGGGCGCGACGGTACTGGACGCGGCCACGGGCCGTACGGAGCGGGTCGGCCGGATCCTGCGGGTCCAGGCCGACCGGCACGAGGAACGGGAGGAGGCGGTGGCCGGTGACATCGTCGCCGTGGTCGGGCTGAAGGCGGCCCGGGCGGGCACGACCCTGTGCGCGCCGGGGGCGCCGCTGGTCCTCGAACCGCCCTCGGTGGCCGAACCGGTGGTGTCGGTGGCGGTCGAGGCCCGTCGCAGCGTCGACACCGGCCGGCTCTCGTCGGCGCTGGCGCGGCTCGCGGAGGAGGACCCCTCGCTGGTGGTGCGGTCCGACGCGGAAACCGGCCAGACCGTGCTGTCGGGGATGGGCGAACTGCATCTGGAGGTCGCGGTGGAGAAGATCCGCAGCGGCCACGGGGTGGAGGTCGTCGTCGGCCGGCCGCAGGTCTCCTACCGGGAGACCGTCGTGCGCGGGGTGAGCGGCCTGGTCTACCGGCACGTCAAACAGGACGGTGGCGCGGGCCAGTTCGCGCACGTCGTCCTCGACGTCGAACCGGTGGAGGAGGCGTCCTTCGCGTTCCGCTCGACGGTCGTCGGCGGCCGCGTGCCGCAGGAGTACGCGCGCGCCGTCGAGGCCGGCTGCCGGGACGCCCTCGCCGAGGGACCGCTCGGCGGGTTCCCGGTGACGGGGCTGCGGGTCACGCTCACCGACGGGGCGACCCACTCCAAGGACTCCTCGGAGATGGCGTTCCGGGCGGCGGGCCGGTTCGCGCTGCGCGAGGCCCTGCGCCAGTGCGCCGTCGAGCTCCTGGAGCCGGTCGTGGAGGTCACCGTGACCGTCCCGGAGGACGGCGTCGGGGGCGTCCTGGGTGATCTCGCGGCCCGTCGCGGCCGGGTCTCCGGGTCCACGTCCGAGGGCGGGACCGCGGTGATCACGGCGGTCGTGCCGCTGGCCGAGCTGTTCGGCTACGCGTCCCGGCTGCGCGGCCGGACCCAGGGCCGGGGCACGTTCACCACCCGGCCGGCCGGTCTGGCGCCGGTACCGGCCTCGGTCGCGGGTGCCCTGCCGGCCCGGTGACCCCGCGGCGCGCGCCGCGCCGTACCGGGCCTGCCCCGTCCCCGACTTCGGGGGCGGGGCGGGCCCGCCCCGCCGCTGGTCCGCAGCCGGTCGCGCTAGGCTGCGGATCCCGGGGTATCCGCAGACAGGCAAGGTGAACATGTTCGAGTCGGTGCAGGAGAATCCCTACCCTGACAGCCACGTCCTCGGTGAGGGCCCCGAACCGCACCCCCTGCTGGGGCCCGTGCTGCCGCTGCTGGGGCGCTGGCACGGGCGGGGGCAAGGCGAGTACCCGACGTTGGAGAAGGACTTCCGGTACGAGCAGGAGATCACCTTCAGCCACGACGGGCGCCCCTTCCTGCGGTACGAGGCGCGCGCGTGGCTGATCGACGACTCCGGGACCCCGGTGCGGCCGGCGGGGCGCGAGGCCGGGTGGTGGCGGGTGACGCCCGAGGCCTCCCTGGAGGTCGTGCTGGCCCACCCCACCGGCATCGTCGAGACGTACGTCGGTCACGCGTCCGGTGCGGAGATCGAGATCGAGACCAAGGACGTGGCGCTGACCCCGCTGGCCAAGGAGGTCACCGGCACGCGGCGTCGCTACACCGTCCGGGACGGGGAGATGACGGTCGTTCACGACATGGCCGCGGTGGGGCAGCCCCTGCAGCACCACCTCACGACGCACCTGCGTCTGCGTCCCTGAACCGTCGTCGCCCGTCCGCCCCGGTGGCTTCCCTCCTCGGCTGCGCTCCCCCGGCCGCGGTGGTCGTCGTACGCGTCCTCATCGGCCGGGATCACCCAGGTGCCCGGCACGGCTGCGGGTGCCAGGGCGCCGTCATCGCATAGTCGAGACGGGCCCGCGACGGCGGCGCCGGCGGAGGGAGTGGTGGTTGTGGTGGTGGGACGACGTACCGCCTTGGCGGCGCTGCTGGCCGCGGGGCTCGTACCCTGCTCCGGCGCGGCCGCCGCCCCGCGGCGCACGGCACGGGCGTCCGCCGGCAGCGGCGCTCACGCGGGGCCTCGCCCGCCGGCCTCGCTGCTCGGCAACGAGATCCGCCGGCTGCCGACGTCCCGCAGGGTCGTGGCGCTCACCTTCAACGCCGCCTGGGACGAGGCCGGGATCGACACCGTGCTGACCGAACTGCGGCGGCGCAGGCTGCCCGCCACCTTCTTCCCGACCGGCGACTTCGCCGACGCCCACCCGGCGGCGGTGCGCGCCATCGGCGCGGCGCACGGCCTCGGCAACCACTCCTACAGCCATCCCCACTTCGGCGAACTCAGCACCGCGGAGCGCGCGGACGAAGTGCGCCGCGCCGACGCGGCGATCCGGAAGGCGTCCGGGGCCGAGCCCCTGCCGTTCTTCCGTTTCCCCTACAGCTCCACCACCCGGCAGTCCGTCGCCGACGTCAACGACCTGGGCTACGCGGCGATCGAGTTCACCGCCGACACCAACGGCTACCTCGGCCCCCGGGGCGGCATGAGCGTGGAGAAGGCGGTCAAGCGGGCCGTCGACGCCTTCACCCCCGGCGCGATCATCCAGATGCACGTCGGCAGTTCCGGCGACGGCGTCGTCCTCGACGCCGACGCCCTCCCGCTGATCATCGACGCGGCGCAGGCCGACGGCTACGAGATCATCGACCTGCGCGGCTTCCTCACGGAGGAAGCCTGATAGGCCTGGGCGGCCTCGATGGTCAGACCTGCCCCGATCTCTGCCGCTGCCGTGGCGGGCCGGTCGCGGTCGGCGTCATGAGTCGGTCCGCCACCTTCGACAGCCGGAACCCCGCGATCTGTGAGGTCGCGAGGGAGACGAGCACCAGGACCACGAAGAACTGGTCGTTGATCAGCTCTGCCTGACGGGTGACGCCGGCCAGGACGATGCCGATCGTGCCCCGGGCGTTGAGCGCGACCGCGAGGGACGAGGAGAACACCCGGTCCTCCCCGGCCAGGCGGGCCGCCGCCCAGATGCTGACCATCTTGACGCCGCAGGCGAGCGCCAGGAACCACAGGAAGAACAGCGGGTCGAAGGCGCGCACCAGATCCAGGCGCATGCCGACCAGGACGAAGAAGACGGGGATGAAGAACGCCATCGAGAACTGGCGGATGGCGGACCAGACCGCCGGTTCCCGTCCGGCCTCGCGGGACGCCTCGTTCTCGGCCGCCTGATCGCCGCGGGCGGCGCAGACGCCCGCCATCAGCGCGCCGAACACCGCGTTGATGCCGAGGCCCAGGCACAGCAGCACCATGGCGCACAAGAAGATCAGCCGGAAGGCCACCGGGCTCTGGCGGGCGACGATGTTGGCCCGGTGGCCGGCCAGCCGGTGGAAGAGCCGGGCGCCCCAGGTCAGGCTCGCGGCGAAGAACAGCAGGCTGACGACGGTGAAGTAGACGGCCGTCGGCACGACCGCGGTGGTGCCGATCACGTCCCACAGGCCGACCGGGCTGCTGGTGCCGGTGCGGGCGAGGCCGACGACCACGGCGAGGACGACGTAGAGGATGACGTCCTCGATCACGGCGACCATCAGGACGATCCGGCCGAAGGCGGTGTCCATGATCTTCAGGTCCATCATGATCCGGGAGATGACCGGAATGGCCGCGACCGCCATCGCGAGTCCCACGACGAGGGCCGTCGTCACCGTGGAGCCCGCCGGACCGGAGAACGCGCCGGGGACCAGTACCGCGATGCCCGCGCCGGCCGCGAAGGGCACCACGAGTCCCGCCGCGGCCACGATCGCCCCGGTACGGCGTTCCCGGCCGCCCGCCCGGATGCGCAGCTCCGCTCCGGCCAGGAACATCAGCAGCAGCTGGCCCAGTTGATAGATCGCGTCCAGGGCGCTGGTCACCGCGCCGGAGGCGGGGAACAGGGCCGCCCTGGCCTCGGGGGCGACGAGACCGAGGAGCGAGGGGCCCAGCAGGATGCCGCCGACCACCTCGCCGATGACCGGTGGTTGGCGCACGGCGCCGAAGAGGAAGCCGCATCCGTGGGCGGCGGCGCAGATCACGGCGAGCGCCGCCAGCAGCCGGATCGTTTCGCCCGCCGTCATGTCGTTGCGGGTGGGGCGGACAGAACGGACGGAGTGGACGGGACGGACGGGACGGGCGGGACGGGCGGGACGGACAGGGCGGACGGGACGGGCGTGGTGCACGTGGTGGACATCGTTCTCCTCGTTTCCGTCGCGGGCGGGGCCGGTCGTACTCAGGGCCGCCACCCGTGACACGTCGGCGAAGGGGAGCGCTGTTCAGTCGACTGCTCAACGATGGTGCGACAAGGGCCGGTTCGGCGCGGCCACCATTGAATACCGTCCGCCGTGCCCGGGGTGAAAAATCCCGGTGCGTATCGGGCCCGCCGACCCCACCGGGACTTCGTCGAGGCCTCCGAGGAGGCGCTGGACCGCGCGCCCGTCGAGGGAACGCCCACCATGGAGGTCAACAGCGTGGTGGTCCCGATGGGCAACCAGGCTCTCCACACCGACCGCAACCGCCTCTACCGGCACCTCAGGAAGCAGGTCCAGGCCCAGGCGGTGCCTGCGGGAAGTGGCGTGTCCATTCGATCCTCCAACTCGTTGGATTCCAAGGCTCGTTGCACTGGTCGGTTATCGTCCGTCTCTGAACCGACGGATCAGAACACGGGGATGTGACGGGTGAGCGGGAAAGACGTTCTGGCGCAGCACTTCGAGGAGCACCGTCCCCACCTGCGGGCGGTGGCCTACCGGATGCTGGGCTCGCTCAGCGAGGCGGAGGACGCCGTACAGGAGGCCTGGCTCAAGCTGAGCCGCTCCGACGCGTCCGCGGTGGAGAACCTGGGCGGCTGGCTGACCACCGTGGTCGGCCGGGTGTGTCTGGACATGCTGCGCTCGCGCACCACGCGGCGCGAGGATCCGCTGCACGACCAGGACGGGCAGGTCCGGTTCCCGATCCGATCGTCAGCCGCGCGGAGGGGCTCGACCCCGAACAGGAAATGCTCCTGGCCGACTCGGTCGGCATCGCCCTGATGGTCGTCCTGGAGACCCTCGCCCCCGCCGAGCGCCTGGCCTTCGTACTCCACGACCTGTTCGCCGTGCCTTTCGACGAGATCGCCCCCGTCCTCGGGCGCACCGCCGCCACGACCCGGCAGCTCGCCAGCCGCGCCCGTCGCCGCGTCCAGGGTGCGGCTCCCGCGCCGGAGCCCGACCGGGCCCGCCTGCGCGAGGTCGTCGACGCCTTCCTCGCCGCCTCGCGCGGCGGGGACTTCGACGCCCTCGTCGCCGTCCTCGACCCCGAGGTCGTGGCCCGCTCCGACGGCGGGACGCTGCGCCCCACCCTCGTGCGCCGCGGCGCGGCGGATGTCGCCTCCCAGGCGATCACCTTCGCCCGGTTCGCCGAGGCCGCGCGTCCGGTGCTGGTCAACGGGACGCCGGGAGCGGTCTCGATGGCGGAGGGCCGGGCGCTGTCGGTCATGGCGTTCACGGTCCGGGAGGGCAGGATCACCGCGCTCGACATCCTCACGGACCCGGAGCGCCTCGCGTACCTCGAACTGGGCATGGTGCTCGACGACTGAACCTGTGGTTCTTCCGTCCAGGCTTTCGCACCGCCCGGCCGGCCGGGCCCGCTCGCGTCGTCGTCCTCGTGGCGGTGCACCTGGTCGATCAGGCGGTGCAACAGGCCGCGTGCGGCGGCGATGTCGGCCTCGGGGATGTCCGCGGTCACCGTTCGGTGGATCGCGTCGGCGCGGGTCGTGATCCGCTGGAGCGTGGCACGGCCCAGCGGCGTGAGGGCCAGGAGCGGTGACCCGCGGTGGTCCGGGTTGGGCTGGAAGTCGGCCAAGGCCTCGCGGACGAGGTCGTTGGCGACGCGCTGGTCCCCCTGACGGGCGATCCCGAGGCGGCGGGCGGCCCGCGCGACGGTCAGCGGCTCCTCCGCGACGCTCTGGAGCGGGCGTCCGCCGTCCGGCTGAAGGTCGGTGGCTCCCTGCCTCGCCGAGACGCTGCGCCGGGCCGGCGTCAGCCACTGCCGGATGGCCGTGCCCTCCAACGCCATGCTCTACCTCACCGGCGCGGGGCCGGTCGCCGTCCAGGGCGAACCGCTGTGCACCGGCATGGTCAACGTCGCCCCCTTCGACCGCGAAGCCCTCGTGGCCGCGCTGCGGCGCGACCAGGCCGGGGAGACCACGTTCCCGGAGTTCGTCCAGGGCTGCTGGGAGGCCGGTGTCGTCTGGTACGACGTCGACCTGAACGCACGGACCTGCTCCTACTACGGAGCCGACGGCGCCGGCTACACCGAGGCCTACCCCGCCGTCGACATCTGACCGGGCGACAAACGCGGCGACCGCGGCCGGCATGCCCACCGCGCCCGCGCCTCGACCTACTCGATCGCTCCGCGCCGATGATCTTGCTAGATTGGCCCGATGTCTGAGTTGCGAACCGAACGTCTTGTGCTCCGCGGATGGCGCGAGTCCGATCTCGAACCCTGGGCCGCGCTGAACGCCGACCCCGAGGTCCGCGAGTACTTTCCCGGCGTGCTCACGCGGGAGCAGAGCGAGGCGTCCGCGGCTCGCTTCCAGGCCGACATCGACCAGCGGGGCTGGGGTTGGTGGGCAGTCGAGGTGGCGGCCACCGGTGAGTTCATCGGGTTCGCCGGGCTGGACCCGGTGGATGAGGACATGCCGTTCACGGGAGTGGAGGCCGGCTGGCGCCTGGCCCGCTCGGCCTGGGGGCACGGCTTCGCCACCGAAGCCGCCCTGGCCGCTGTGGCCTTCGGGTTCGAGACCCTCGCCCTGCCGGAGATCCTTGCGGTGACGACGGCCACCAACGTCCGCTCGCAGGCGGTGATGCGCCGCATCGGCATGACGCACGACCCGGCCGCAGACTTCGACGACCTCAGCGTGCCCGACGGACCACTGCGCGCGAACGTCGTGTACCGAATCCCGAGCGGGGTCCAGCGGCCCGTCACACGGTAGGGCCGACCAACCGCCGAGCGCGCGAGTCGCGATCCCGCCCCCCGAAGGGCCGGACCGGCACCGGGACATCGACTCTGCGGCGACGGTCGTGACCGTGCAGGAAAAGGTGCCGTGCCGCCTGCGGCAGGGTGACACCATGCGGCGTCATGACGCATGACAGCACCAGCACCTTCCTGGCGGGCCAGACGGGACTCATCGTCCGGATCCCGGAAGCAGAACCGGCCGTCCGCGCGTGGCGCGAACGGCTCGCCCCCTCAGCCCGAGCCGGCATTCCGGCACATGTCACCGTGCTCTTCCCGTTCCTCGACGAGAGCCGAATAGATGCGCTCGTCCACGCAGCCCTCGCGGACGTACTGAGCAGCCACCAGGCCTTCGACCTGCGGTTCGAGACGTGCGGGCGATTCCCGGAAGTGCTGTACCTCGCCCCCGAGCCGGACACGCCCTTGCGGCGGCTCACCGAGGCGATCGCGGCTCGTTGGCCCGAGGCTCCGCCGTACGGCGGCCGGTTCACCGAGGTCGTGCCGCACCTGACCATCGCTCAAGGTCAGGAAGACGCCGCCCTGCAGGACATCGAGGCCGAACTGATCAACCAGCTCCCGCTCACGTCTCACGTGGCGTCGGTCGAGCTCCTGGTGCACGACGGCTCCAAGTGGCACGTACGGGCGTCGTTCGCACTCGGAGGATGAGCAGACCTCAACCCCCGTACCACCACGGCCGGACCCGCCCGTCCGGCAGGAACTCCTGTGCGCCCCGCGAGGATCCGCGGCGGTGCGAGGCCGTGCGCACGAGGGGTTCCCTCACCGGTCGTGACGGAGGGAATTCGGCAGGTAGTAATTAGGTGAATTCCTGACTGAATTCCCGTCAATAAGCCCGCCCTCCATATCTCGATTTGATAACAACCCACCCGGAAAGGCCTGGACCATTGGGGCGCGACGCGCGTAACTCGCCTTTATTTATTGAGAGTTGAGTGTTCGTCAAATCAGACCGACAGGTAACGGAATGATTTCTCGCAGCACGCTCCCCTTTGTCCGAATTCTCCGCGGCATTCGTCTGGCAGGCTTCCGCGCACCCAGTCATCCGACAACGATTTGAGGTGCCCATGACAGGACGTCGTAGACGGCCTACCGCCGCCGACCACCGCCGCAAACCCCGGCGGTTGATACTCATCACCGCCGCCACGGCAACGGCGGCGGTGATCGCCGCAGGCATCGCCTACTCCGGGCTCGGCGACGGCGCCCAGGCGGTGGCGCCCGTCCAGGCCGCGGAGGCCGCCGCACCGGCCTCCGCACCCGCCCGGGACCATGAGCCGGAACCGATCGCGGCCGCACCCGCCAACGAGGGCGCGCGCGGCATGGTTTACGACGGTCTCGAAGCCGCACCGAAGGGCGACCGGTGCGTCGGCGTGTACCGCACCGACACCGGCCTGTGCACCCACGGACCCGACGCCCCGCCCAAGGGCGTGGACATCACGAAGGAGGTCGCGCCCGCCGTCAAGGAGACGGCTCCGGCGGCCGATCCGGCCCGCCCCGCGGCCGAGGACCCGGCCACCAAGGAAGGCGGCGGGCGTCCTCAGGACGCGCCCGCCGCGGACGCCGCCGCCACCAAGGCCACCGCACCCGAGCCGGCGGCCTCGTCCGCCGGCCAGAGCGTCGCCGCGGGTCCTGCGGGCCAGACCGTCCAGTGCGAAGGCGACGGCAGCACCGGCAATCGCGTGCAGGTCGTGTACGTCCACGCCCCCGGCAAGGACCGCTACTCCGAGTACGTCGCCTCGTTCCGCAAGTGGGCGGCCGACGCCGACCTCATCTACTCGGCGAGCGCCCAGGAGACCGGCGGAGTACGCCACATCCGCTACGTGACGGCCGCCGACTGCACCCCCACCGTGCTCAACATCGAGCTCCCGGCCTCGGCACTGGGCGAGTTCAGCGCGACCAACAACGCGCTCGCCGCCAAGGGCCTCGACCGTCGCGACCGCAAGTACATGATCTTCGCCGACTCCCAGGTCTACTGCGGCATCGGCACCTTCGCGGGCGACGAGCGTCCCGGCCAGGCCAACCAGAGCAACTTCGGCCCGTCCTACGGCCGTACGGACTCCGGCTGCTGGGGCGGCCACACCGCCGCGCACGAGCTCGGCCACAACCTGGGCGCGGTCAACAACAGCGCCCCGAACACCAGCCGCGGCGCCCACTGCACCGACGAGTTCGACGTCATGTGCTACTCGGACACGCCGTACTACCCGCAGATGCGCAACATCTGCACCAACCAGGCGTCCGAGAACATCCTGGACTGCAACCACGACGACTACTTCCACACCAGTCCCAAGGCCGGAAGCTACCTGGCCACGCACTGGAACATCGCGGACAACCAGTTCCTGATGCGTACGAAGGGCGGTGGCGGAACCGACCCGGGTCCGAACCCCAACCCGACGCCCACGCCGACCAAGAAGCCCACGCCGACCCCGACGAAGAAGCCCACCGGCGGCCCGGCCGCGACGGCCGGCGACATCCGGCCGGACTCCGTCGTGGTGAGCTGGCCCAAGGTCGAGGGCGCCGCCTGGTACCAGGTCATGCTGAACGGCAAGCACCTGACGTGGGTCCAGTCCCAGGTGCTGCGCATTTACAACCTCCAGCCCAACACCTCGTACACGGTCACCGTCTCCGTCCGCGACGGCTCCGGCCGTGACAGCGGACCCGGCAAGGCCGCGTCCTTCCGTACGACGGGGGCGGGCGGCGGCGCGACCACGCCGGGCGCCCGGTACGTGCTCGGCAACGGCAGCACCGGCATGGCCGCCGAGCTGTGGGGCGGCCGCACCGCCGACGGCACGGTCCTCGTCGGGGGCCGCACCAACGGGTACGCGCAGCAGCAGTGGTACTTCGACGACGCCGGCAACGGCCAGGTCCGCATCCGGTCCGCGGTCTCCGGCAAGTGCCTGCAGCCCGGCGGCACGCCCGCCGCGGGCATGTGGGTCGCCCAGCAGCCCTGCAACAACGGCAACGGGGCGCAGGCCTGGCGGCTGACGTCCCGCGGTGGCACGGTGACGGTCACGGACCCGGGCGGCGGCTTCGCCCTCACCGTGAGCAACCGCCCCTACTACGGGAACTGGCTGCTCGACCTCCAGCGTGCGGACGGCCGCGCGGCGCAGGCCTGGTCCCTCCAGAAGACCGGCTGAGCACAGCCGCGACTCGCTGAATCACCGGCTCACCAACTCGCTGACGCCCCGGCGTCGTGACGCCGTGAACCCGCCCCGCCCCGGCGGACGGCCGCCCCACGCGGCCGTCCGCCGGTCCCCTCATCTCGACCGGAGCACCCCGACGATGCGCATACGAATCGCTCTCTCGGCCGCCTTGACCGCACTCGGCCTCATGTTCCTGACCCCCGCCACGGCCCACGCCCACGGCGACACCTTGAAGGTGGTGGTGACCGGGCAGCGGGAGGGCCGTGTCACCGCCGACATCACCTGGGAGAACGACGGGGACGCCATCGACGAGACCGTCGCCGCCACTGTGAACGCGGTCAGCGTGGACGGCACCCGCACCCTGGGGCCCTGGCGCCTGATCCGCGACCCCGCTGCGGCCCCGGCCGGCTGGACCACGGCCGAGGCCCTGCCGCCGGGTACCTGGAAGGTCAGCGTCGACGTCGGGTTCCCGGCCCTGGGACACGGCGAACTCGAAGTCGGCGTACCCGTGGTGGACCCGGCCCCGGGCACCGGTACCGGCACCCCGGCCGCTTCCGCCCCGGCTCCCGTCGCGCCGTCCGCCACGCCGCCGTCGTCTTCCGCCTCGGCTTCCGCCGCGTCCGCCACGGCTTCGTCGCCGAAGCAGGGACCGGCCGCCGAGACCGAGGGGCAGGCCGTCTGGTGGACCACGGCGGGTGTGGCGGTGACGGCCCTGGCCGGAGCAGCCGTCGGGCTCCTGTTGCGCCGCCGCCGGACGCGCCTCGGACGGCTCGGGTAGCAGGAAGCAGAAGGCAGAAGGCAGAAGGCAGGTGTAACGGTCGATGGGGCGGCCGGGGCCGACGGCTACGCCGTGGCGTCCCGGCCCGCGGCCGTCACGGCCTCGACGAAGTGCTTCAGCCCCTGCGGGTTGATCCGCAGGAACAGGTTCGGCTCGATGAGCTCCAGTTCCATGACCACCGGTTCCCTGGCCCCGTCCAGTGCCAGGTCCACCCGGGCGAACAACAGGTCGCCCGGGGGCGGAACCGCGGCCAGCGCCGCCCGCGCCGTACGGAGTTCCGCCTCGGAGGGCTCGTAGGGGGCTGCCCCGGGGTGCGGCACCCGGAAGTTGTCGATCAGCCCCGCCTCGGTCAGCAGGGGCTGCTTGCGGATCGCGTGGCTGAACTCCCCGGCGAAGAACACCAGGGCGCGCTCCCCTCTTCCACGAGGGGCAGATACGGCTGGACCATCGCGGTGCGGCCCTGGTCCAGCAGCATCCGGGCATGGCGCAGGGCGTCCGCCCCGTGGCCGGGCTCGTAGCGAGCGGTGTCACGCGCGCCCGAGGAGACCGCGGGCTTGACCACCACTCCGTGCGCCGCGTCGAAGTCCTCTTCGTCGCAGTGTCCGCCCGGTTCGACGAACCGCGTCGGCACGACGGGGACTCCGCGTTCGGCGAGTTCCAGCAGATAGCGCTTGTCGCTGTTCCAGCGCACGAGCGGGGCCGGGTTCCACAGCCGCGTGACCCGGGCCGTCGCGTCGGCCCATGCCAGGAACTCGCCCAGGCGTCCCGCGTAGTCCCAGGTCGACCGGATGACCGCCAGATCGAACCGCTCGCACGCCTGCGGGCCCGCGCCCCAGGCCACCGCCTCCGCGGACAGGCCCGCCGCGCGCAGCGCCCCGAGGATCAGCGGGAGGTCCGCGTCCTCGTCGGCACCGGTGTCGCTCGTCACGACCGCGATCCTTGCCGCACCCATCCGACTCTCCCGTCGTCGTCACGTCCAGGGCCGCTCCGTGCGGCCGGACCCCCCGGCGCACTCTTCCACACGCCCCGCGCGGCGCCCCGCGGTGGTGCCCGCGGTGGCGGACTGCGCTGACGGCATGCGGTGATGGCCTGCGGTGACGGGCCTCCGGCGGGTGGGAACCCCGAGCACCGGATCATGCGTCGTACCGGGCAACGTCGTGCTCATGGCTGCGGGACGGGGAAACCGGTCCGAGGCGGACGGCGGACGGCGGACGGCGGACGGAGCGGGGCATTGGCGGAGCGGGCGAGCAGCGGCGGGCGTCGCACCGGCCTGTCGCAACGGGGCGGGGACGCGCGAAGCAGGAACGCACGAGGCGGGGACGCACGAAGCCGGTCTCGCTGGGCGCGCGGGCGCGTTCCCGCGTCGCTCGCCGCCCTGACCGCCGGCCTGCTGGCGTTCCACTCCGCCGTGCCCAATGCCGTGGGCCGGCTGGGCAGTCTGCTGGAGGCCTTCCTGCCCTGGCTCGGCCTGGCGGTTCCGGTCCTGCTCGTCTGGGCACTCGTACACCGCTCGGCCACCGCGCTGGTGGCCCTGCTGCTGCCCGCGGCCGCGTGGGCCCACCTCTTCGGCGGGCTCCTCCTCCCCGCGGACCGCGGCGCACACGACATCACGGCGCTCCAGCACAACGTCGGCGACGAGAACCCCGATCCCGCGGGCACCGCGAACGCCCTGATCGCGTCCGCACCGGATCTGATCGCCCTGGAGGAGCTGACGCCCGCGGCCCTGCCGGCCTACCGGGCGGCCCTGGCAGCGGAGTACCCCCATCACGCGGTCGAGGGCACGGTCGGGCTCTGGTCGAAGTACCCGCTGACGGGCGTCCGGCGCCTGGACATCAAACCGGCGGGGATCGGGGAGGGCTGGAGCCGCGGCCTGCGGACCGGCGTGCGCACGCCACGGGGCGAGATCGCCGTGTACGTCGCCCACCTGCCCTCGGTCCGCATCCGGGCGAGCGGCTTCGCTTCCGGCCTGCGCGACGAGAGCGCACGGCTGCTGGGCGCGGCCATCGCCGCGGAGGAGCTGGAACGGGTGGTGCTGCTGGGCGATCTCAACAGCACGGTGGACGACCGGGGCCTCGCCCCGGTCACCTCGCAGCTGCAGGCGCCCCGGCGGGGACTCGCCTTCAGCTGGCCGGCGGCGGTCCCGGTGTCCCGGATCGACCAGATCCTGACCCGCTCGGCCACCGCCGCCGAGGTCTGGACCCTGCCCGCCACCGGCAGCGATCACCTGCCGATCGCCGCCCGCATCACGCTCGGCGCGTCATAGCCGGATCACGATCTTCCCGCGTACGTGGCCCTCTCTCAGGTAGCGGATGGCATCGGGTACCTCGGCCAGCGGGTAGGTCCGGTCGACGACGGGGGTCACCGAGCCGGCCTCGATGAGTTCCGTGAGGACCTGGAGCTCGCTGTGGTGGTGCTCCATGGCGGCGAGTGCGCGAAGGCGGTGGCCGACGAACGGCGACATCAGGAGCACGCCCAACTGCCGCTCGTTGCCGCCGATCCACCGGCCGCCGCCTTCCCCGCCGACGATGACGAGGGTCCCGCGGGCGGTCAGCGCGCGGCGGAGCCGCGAGACGGGTCGGTTGCCCGCGATGTCGAGGATGAGGTCGTAGCGACGGCTGCCGTCGGTGGGGTCCGTGTGCGCGTAGTCGAGGACCTCGTCGGCACCGATGGAGCGGACCAGGTCCGCCTTGGCGCCGCTGCAGACCCCGGTGACGTGCGCCCCGAAGGCCTTGGCCAGCTGCACGGCGAAGGTGCCCACACCTCCGGACGCGCCGAGGACGAGGACGCGCTGCCCGGTCTCGACCCGTCCGCTGTCGCGCAGGGCCTTCAGGGCGGTGCACGCGGAAACGGGCACGGCCGCGGCTTCCGCGAAGCCGATGTTGCGCGGCTTCGGCGCGAGCGCGTCCTCCTTGGCACACGCGTACTCGGCGAACGAGCCGTCGCAGCTGCCGTACACCTCGTCGCCCGGCTGGAAGCGCGTGACGTCCGGGCCGACGGCCTCCACCTGCCCCGCGACGTCCATGCCGCGCACGCGCACCTTGGGCGCCCGCAGCCCGAACCCCATGGCGCGCAGTGCGTACGGCATGCCCGCCATCAGGTGCCAGACGCCCTGGTCGACGCCGGCCGCGTGGACCCGTATGAGCACCTCTCCGCGGCCCGGCACCGGCCGGTCCGTCTCCTCGAGCCGCAGGACCGCGGGCGGTCCGTAGGTGTCCTGGACGATGGCCTTCATCATGCGTCGTCTCCCTCTGCCTCGGTCACGGAGTACTGGAACACTGCGTCGAGCGGTACCGCGAACACACGGGCGATCTGGAACGCCTTCTCCAGGGAGGGCGAATACCGGCCCTGTTCGATGGCGATGACGGTCTGACGGGTCACTCCGATGCGGCGGGCGAGTTCGGCCTGCGTCATCTCGCCGTTGGCGAAGCGCAGGGCCCGGATCGAGTTGGTGACGCGCGTGGGCCTCACCACGGCTGGAAGCCCAGCCGGTAGGCGACGATCTTCGCTGTGGACCCGAGCAGCGCGGACAGGACGAACGCCAGGTAGATGGCGTTGGCGATCCAGAACTGGTCCACCTCGGCCATCGCCAGGACGAGCCCGGCCACGCCGCCGATCACGACGAACGACTGGCCGATGTACTCACCGAAGTGGTGGATCTCCCGGTCGCGCTGGTCCTTGGTCTTCTCCTCCTCGGGCGAGAGGAGGGCCACCGTGATGTGCAGCGCGATCGAGGCGACGATCGCCGCGCCGACCGTCCACAGCAGCGCGGACACGTACGGCTCCTGGGCGAGGGGCCCGTCCCCGGACCGCCCCAGTACGACGATCAGGTACGCCGCGTACGACACGACCGTGACCACGATCATGATCCACGCGCGTTTCTCCTCGACTGCCACTGCCACTCCCCATGTAAAGAAAACCCGACACCCGCAGTGTCAAGCAAGCAGGACATGGTGTCAATATTTCTTTACTCGCTCGGCCAGGTCGGTGCGCGCGAAGGGGGCAGGGTGAACGGTGGAGGGTGGTGCGCACGGCGGCGCGCCGAGCGCACTACGGGAAGGAGAGGGGTGCGGAGGCGGGGGGGCGTGTCAGCGGCCCGGGGCGGGAACCTCGTCCAGGAGCTCCGGCCCGTTGTTGCGCACGCTGTTGACCGCGGTCGACACCGCGCGGACGTCCAGCCGGCCGCCCGCGGGAGCCGCGAGCAGGGCGCGCAGCTCGTGCGGGTCCTGGTGGGACGGGTCGAGCCAGGCCTCGTAGTCGGCCGGGGCCAGGGCGAGCGGCATGCGGGGGTGGACGCGGCCGGCCGCGTCGGTGGCCTCGGTGGTGATGATGGTGCAGGTCGCCCGCCACGCCGCCGGATCGTCGTCGTCGGCGACGGCGGGGTCGCGCCAGAACTCGTACAGCCCCGCCATCGCCATCACCTCGCCGTCCTCGGGGCGGATGAAGTACGGCTGCTTGTACGCCTTCGCGGTGTCGGAGGCGGGAACGGCCTCCCATTCGTAGAACCCGTCCGCCGGCAGCAGACACCGGCGCTTGGCGAAGGCCCGCCGGTACGCGGGCTTCTCGTGCACCGTCTCCACCCGCGCGTTGATCATCTTCGCGCCACTGGACGCGCTCTTCGACCACGACGGCACCAGCCCCCACCGCAGGGGACGCAGTCGCCGCTCCAGTACGCCGCTCTCCCGGTCGGCGCGCTCCAGCACCGCCCACACCGCATCGGTGGGGGCGACGTTCCAGCTCGGATCCAGTCCGTGCCCGGCATCCGGGGGCGTGGCCTGGAAGAGACCGGACAGGTCCTCGGGACTGCGGGTGGAAGCGTAACGGCCGCACATACCGTCCACCCTGCCACCTGATCGCCGTTCCCGGAGGTTGCGCCGCGAAATCGCTCCTCGCCTCCGGGACGGTGGAGGAGCGCCGGGCGTCCGGCGGCAGTAGCCGTACGACCGGACGCGTACGGCCCACGGGACGGCTTCGGGCTAGGTGGTCGGCCGACCCGCATCGTCGTGGCGGCTCACCTGGTCGATGCGCAGGGCGAGTTGAAGCTCCAGTGCCCGCTCCGGCCGCTGCCAGTCCCGGCCGAGCAGCCGGCCTATGCGATCCAGGCGCTGCACCACGGTGTTGACGTGTACGTGCAGGGCTTCGGCGGCCCTGGCCTGGCTCGCGCCCGCGTCGAAGTACACCCGGAGCGTGTGCGTGAGGTCGGTGCCGCGCTTGGCGTCGTACGCGAGCACGGGGCCCAGCGTCTGCCGCACATAGCCGCCCAGGTCCGTCTGGTCGCCGAGCAGCACGCCGAGGAAGCCCAGGTCGCGCAGGGCCGCCCCGGTGCCTTCCCGGCCCAGCGCGCGCAGTGCGGTCCGGCAGCGGCGGGCTTCGGCGTGGGCGTCGGCGAATTCCGCGGGACCGGCGACCGGCCCCGCGGCTCCGACGGTGACGGGACCGGCGAGGATCTGGCCCAGTTCGCTCGCGAGGCTCGCGGCGCCGGGGCCGGGAGCCTCGGCGGGGAACACGAGGACCACGTCGTCGTGGTGCACCCCGGCCCAGGCCCTGCGCTGCCCGCACCAGGCGATACGACAGGCCGCGGCGGCCAGCAGTCGTGGCCGGGGCGCGGTGTCGGTGCCGGCGTGGAGGACGAACACCGCGTGCGAGATCGTGACCAGGTTCACGCCCAGTCGGCCCGGCGCGGGCCGGCAGGCCGGCCAGGTCCGCCGCCCCGGTGACTCGAGGAGGTCTCCCAGCAGTTCGCCCCGTGCCCGGTCCTCCGGTCTCGGCGACCGAGCGGCGCAGCAGCAGGAGCAGGGCGGTGACGACGCTGGCCCGTTCGAAGAGGCGGCGGTCGGCGTCGTCGAGGTCGGCGCGGCCGGTCAACGCGATGCTGCCGAGCAGTTCGTGCCCCGCGAGGACGGCGCACACCCAGGTTCCGTGGACGGACACGGCGCGCCCGCCGGCCCGGGAGGCGGCGACGGCCCGGGCGGACGGCGGGCGGGAGTCGGTGCCAGCTCTGGCGAGTTCGGCGCCTTCCGCGTCGTGGATGAGGGTGCCGCCCTGCAGGACGGCGCCGATGGCGGTGGCGACGTCGGTGATGTCGCCACCGCGCAGGACCAGGTCGGTCAGCCGGTCGTGGGCGTCCTCGGCCCGGCGCATGGCGTCGCTGTGCGCTTCGATGGTCCGCGAGGCCGCGTTGAGATCGACGAGCGCGGTACGCGTCTCGTCCAGCAGGCGGGCGCCGTCGATGGCGATGGCGGCGTGGTCGGCCAGGGAGGACAGCAGGGCGACTTCGTCCGGTGTGAAGGTGCGGGCGGTGCGGTCCGCGGCGTAGAGGACGCCGATCACCCTGGTGCCCAGGCGCAGCGGTACGCCGAGGATGGCCCGGAGGCCCTCCTCCGTGACGGCGCTGTCGATGGTCGTGGTGTGCCGGAAGCGCTGGTCGTCGCGGTAGTCGCCGGTGGAGTACGGGCGGGCCGTCTCCGCGACCAGTCCGCCCAGGCCCTCCCCCATGCCCAGGCGCACCTGTTGGAACGCGGCGGAGACCGAGCCGTCGGTCACCCGCATGTACGTGTCGCCCGCTTCGTCGTCGTTGAGGGACAGGTACGTCACGTCCGTGCCCAGGAGCAGTTTGGCGCGGTGGACGATCGCCTTCAGCACGGCGTCCGGGTCCCTGAGCCGGGCGAGGTCGCCGGCGGTGTCGAAGAGGGCGGCGAGTTCGGCTTCGCGGCGGCGGTGCTGGCTGAGGGTGCGGCGGATGCGCAGCGCGACCCGGGTGGCTTCCGCGACCGCCGCCGCGTCGGCGTCGGAGAGGTCACCGCCCTGGGCCGCGCCGGCCGGCGCCGTGAACTGCTCGGGCGGCGCGCCCCGGTCGAGCAGGTCCAGGAGGTTGTGCAGGTACCGCAGCGCGGTCGGGGACACATCAGTGGCGGTACTGGGGGTACTGGCGGTGCTGGTGTTGCTGGTGTTGCTGGCGGTGCTCACGCTGCTGCCCGTACTGGCGCCGGTGCTCACGTTCTTCCGGGTGGTGGGCATCGGGCGCTCTCCGTGGTGAGGGACGCGGACGGGTCGAGGAACGCCGGTCGAGGCGGCCCGCCGCCCGCCGCACCGCGCACGCGACGGACGGCGGTGGGACGGGCGGACCGCCCCGACCGGAGGTCAGCTGTCGGCCGGCACCTGGTCCTTCCCGGCCTGACGGCGGGCGGGAACCGCGGCGCCGACCGGGCCGTGCTCCCGGGCCAGGCTACGCCCGCGGGTCTCCTTGGCCACCAGGACGGTCAGCGTCGTGACCGCCGCCGCCGCGGCGAGATAGATCGAGATGGGCACGGAGGAGCCGTAGCCGTCGAGCAGGGCCACGGCGATGATCGGGGCGAGCGCGCCGCCGATGATGGAGGCGAGTTGGGATCCCATCGAGGCACCGGAGTAGCGGACCTTGGTGTCGAACATCTCGGAGATGAAGGCCGCCTGCGGTCCGTACATCGCGCCGTGCAGGAGCAGCCCGGCGGTGACGGCCGCGGCGATCACGGGGAAGGACTTGGAGTCCAGCAGCGCGAAGAACACGAACGCCCAGCCGATCATGCCCACGGAGCCGATGAGGGTGACGCTGCGGCGGCCGATGCGGTCGGACAGCGCTCCCCAGGCCGGGATGGTCACGAAGTGGACGGCGGAGCCGATGAGGACGGCGTTCAGGCCGTCGCTCTTGGGCAGCCCGAGGTGGCTGGTGACGTAGACGAGGAGGAAGGCGGTGATGATGTAGTACGAGATGTTCTCGCCGAGGCGGGTGCCGATCGCGGTCAGGACGCCGCGCCAGTTCGTGCGGAACACCTCGGCGATGGGTGCTTCGGCCCGGGCCCCGGCGGCCGCCTGCTCCGCGGCCTTGGCCTGCGCCTCCAGGAACACCGGGGACTCGGAGACGGACACCCGGATCCACAGGCCGATCATCACCAGCACGCCGGAGAGCAGGAAGGGGATCCGCCAGCCCCAGGCGAGGAAGGCCTCGTCGGACTGGACGGCGGCCAGGAGCGCGAGTACGCCGGTGGCCAGCAGGTTGCCCCCGGGCGCACCCGCCTGCGGCCAGGAGGCCCAGAAGCCTCGGTTCTTGTCGTCCCCGTGCTCGGAGACGAGCAGGACCGCGCCGCCCCACTCGCCGCCGAGCGCGAAGCCCTGGATCAGGCGCAGCAGGGTGAGGAGGATGGGCGCTCCGACGCCGATGCTCGCGTGGGTGGGGAGCAGGCCCATGGCGAAGGTCGCGCCGCCCATGAGGAGCAGGCTGAGGACGAGCAGCCGCTTGCGGCCGATCTTGTCTCCGTAGTGGCCGAAGACCAGGCCGCCCAGCGGGCGGGCGGCGAAGCCGATCGCGTAGGTGAGGAAGGCGAGGAGGGTGCCGACGAGGGGTTCGCTGCCGGGGAAGAACAGCTCGTTGAAGACCAGTGCGGCGGCCGAGCCGTAGAGGAAGAAGTCGTACCACTCGATGGTGGTGCCGATCAGGCTCGCGGCGACGATTCTCCGGATGCCTGACGGGGCCGGCGTAGCCGTTGCTGGGGAGACCATGTGCACCACTTCCGGGGGTCTGCGGGGACGTTCCGTGTCGCCACACCGTAGAAGCCCGCAGGTCAGCCGCGTATGTGGCGGTCCCTCACATTCGAGTACCGATCTGTGTGCCCGCCCACCACACCGCGGACACAGGCACGACAAGGGCCTCCGGAGGCCCACAACGGACTCCTGCCGGAAACACGCATTTCGACCCGCTTCGGAGCCACCGTGCTGACTCCCGTGCTGGTTCGGTGCTGACCCGAAGTCCCACGTCAGCACCCCTGATCACCTCTCCCGTGCTGACGCGTCGAGGGCGGCGAGCGGCGGCCCGCCCGGGCGTCGCTACGACGACGGCCCCCCACCGCGCTGGACGTCCCATGCGGCGAGGATCCCCCGCCCTCGGGCGCCGAAACTCAGCCGTCGAACTCGGCCCAATCAGCGTGGCCGTCGCCCGTGGCCGGGCAGGCCGGCCGGGATCGCGTACACGCTGGAGCCGCCGCTGCTGGGCACCGGCTCCGCCCGCCACCCTTGGGCCGGCGCGGGTGGGACCATGCGCAGCAGCCCGTCCACGACGGGGCGGGGAGCGGCCGGCGTCCTGTTCGGCTCTCCGGACAGCGGGCAGCGCTCCCAATCTGGCATGGGGTGCTGGGCGAGAGTGTCCTTGTGGGTGATACGGGCCCAGGTGCCGCAGGCGCACTCGTAGCTGTTCGTCAGCTCTTTGCCGGTCACGACCATTTCACCGGACTTCGGGCAGATGCCGGGGCACCCTGGCGCGGGGTCCTCGTAGAGGTGACCGTTACGCAGGCTCGCCTTCGTCGGGGTACCGCACTCGGGGCAGAGGATCAGCTTCGTTGGGGCAAGAACGCGCCTGGGCATGTCGTCACCCTTCAGCCGGCCGGCCCTGCCGCCTCGGTCAACTCTTTGCCTGCGGGCGGCCTTTTGGTTCTCCCCTGCTCCGCTGCCGCGCACACCCGCACGACCTGGCGCACCTGCTCCTGATATTCCGCTCGCTGGTCCGCAAACAGCCGGACCGCTGCTGGGACTTCATGCGGGGCTACGACCAGTCCTTCGAGCGGCTGGCCGATGCCGTCGACCCCGCCGCGAAGGCTGGACCCCATGCGTGCGGCACGCGTGTGCCTTCTCAGCGCAGGACTTCGACCAGCGCGATCCAGGAGATGACGAGCGCCGTGATGATTGCGACGATCGAACCGGCGGCGAACCATACGATGCCCTGTGGTGAGCCGGCGACAAGGAGCGCGGCACCGACGAGGTATGCGAATGGCGCCACAAAGCCGATGGCAGACTTACCGAACTTCATCTGATTGTCGGGGTGGCGGTTCTCGTAGATCCGTCTTGCCGCCTGCACCTGCAAAAGACCTGCGCCGACTGCGAGTGCGACCATTGACAACCCGTACGACACCGGCGAGACCTCGGGGACAAGCCCCACTGCAGAACCCGAGAGCGCCAGTACGAGGCCGGCGATGCCGCCAGCCAGTCGCGATGTGAGCGACGGCGCTTTGACGACCTCGGCGATGTTGACGCTTGCCGCCACGATCACAAGACCGGCGAGCGCCCCCGCCGATCCCATCATGGCGACATTGAAGTCATTCCAACCTTCCAGGTATTCCTCCACATTCACACCCTATCGGCATTGATGAGAAATTCACCCGAAGGCTGCCTGTGTGTGGCGGCCGCCGCCAGTCTTTTGAATGCCCCTCTGGCTCCGCCGGCTGGGGCGACCTCGCCTGTGGCGCAGGCTACTTCGACCAGGCCCACTTCGGCCATGAGTTCCGGGCGTTCACCGGGCTCACGCCGACCCGGTACGCCGAAGTCCGGCGGCGGTTCCTGCGCGAACATCCTGGCCACGCGCTGGACGGCTGGCCGCTGCCGGCCAATTGATTTCTTACAAGAGCGACAGCTCACGACACGCTAATTTGGGGCACCCCAAAGCAGAGGAGAGCCCCGTGGGCAAGGTGGTCATGTACAGCTCGGTGTCGGTGGACGGCTTCGTCGCGGACGAGAATGACCAGCCCGGACCACTGTTCGACTGGTTGTCCAGCGGTGACGTCCCGTTGGACGAGAGCGGCGAGCTGAAGGTGTCGCAGACGTCCTACGACTACACCCGGCCGTACTGGGACCAGATCGGAGTCACGATCGTCGGCCGCCACGTCTTCGACCTGACGGACGGCTGGGACGGGAAGCCTCCGGGCGGGATCGACCACGTGGTCGTCGTGTCGCACCGGCCGATGCCCGAGGGCTGGGACCCCGAGGCGCCGTTTCACTTCGTCGACGGCGTCGAGGCAGCCGTGGCCAAGGCGCAGGAACTTGCGGGTGACCGCATGGTCGAGGTCGCGGCTGGCGACGTCGGTGGCCAGGTGCTTGCCGCGGGCCTGATCGACGAGGTGCGCATGGACGTCGTACCCGTCGTGTTCGGGTCCGGCAAGCGCTACTTCGGGTCGGTCCACGCGCAGCACCTGTTGGAGGATCCTGACGTGGTGATTCAGGGCAACCGGGTGCTTCACCTGCGCTATCAAGCGCGCCGTTGACCGATCTGAGCGGGTACGCGAAGAAGTCCACTGCGAACAGTGATGTTTTGGGGTGGCGAATCGGCGCGGTCGGGAGGTGTCGATTGCGCGAGGTCGGGTGGTGTCGATTGCGCGACCACCGGTGGTAGCGAAAACGCAACCACCGGCGCAACCTGCGGTTTTTCAGGTTCTGGAGCGAAAATCGGGGTGAAAGCCGAGGTCGGGGGCCGCAGATTTCACCCTCGGCGCACGCCGATTTTCGGGGGCGGGGCCCGCCCGGTCGCCGGGTTCGAGGTAGGTCGGCGACCCGATTTCGGGGGCGCACCCTCCCGCCGCGGCTGTCAGCGGTTCGCTGACGTCATTGTGTGGGTGTGCGACATCCCGTGGGTTCCCCTGCGCGTACTCATACCGGTTCTGTCGCCGCGCCCCGTACGCGGCGAACTCGTCCGGCCCGACGTCGAGCTGCTCGGCCGCGAACCGCACCACCGCGGCCGGCACGACGGACACGTCCTCGGTCGGGAACACCCCGAGCATCCGCACGCAGCCCCACTGCACCGCCCACCCCAGCCGGTTCGCCGAGGCCAGCTTCGCACCGGCCAGGGCGAGCGCCTGCGCGTCCAGGCGGAAGAACTGCTCCGGCCCCGGGGACCAATGGAACCGTGGTTGGCGCCGAGATTGCTCTTGGATCAGCGGGAGCACGACGTCCTGGGCGAGGACGTCGCCTGGCTCTCCCCCCTACGGCACGCGAACCTCAACGTGCTGGGCCGCTACAGCTTCTGTGTCACCGTTCCGGTCGGCGGCGGCCTGCGCCCGCTGCGCGACCCGGGCGCCGCCGACCTCGATGACGAGGACGACCGGGAGGAGTGAGCCACCTGTGCCCCGGCTCCAGGTGCGGCGTCGCAATCACGGCGAGGGCGCGCTGCGGCCGATGCCGGGAAGGAAGCGTCCGGTGCGGTGGGTGTAGCGGGCGTAGGCCGGGCCGTGGGCTGTCGTGAGGTAGGGCTCTTCCACGACGCGGACCTGGAGCTGGATCGCGGTGACCAGTGCGGCCAGCGCCACGAGGGAGACCCAGTTGGGGACGATCAGGGACAGGCCGAGCGACGCGGTGACCATGGCGGTGAAGACCGGGTTGCGTACGTGGGCGAACAGTCCGTCGGTGACCAGTGCGGTGCGCTCACCGGTGTCCACGCCCACGCGCCAGGAGGTGCCCATGTTCGTCTGGGCCGCGGCGGTGGCCGCCAGTCCGGCCAGTGCGATCGCCAGGCCCGTCCAGCGCAGGGCGGGGCCGGCGGTGCCGGGCAGCGGGCCCAGTCCGGCGAGGGCGGCTGCCGGAGCGGCAGCGCCGCCGAGCAGGGCGGCGACGAAGAGCACTCCGGCCCACCATGAGGGCTGGCCGGGGCGGCCGGAGATGCCCCTAAAACCCGTGTCACCGGTGCGGTGGCGTTGCTGGGCGGCGCGAACGCCGAAGGCGAAGGCCGTCCAGCCGAGGTAGAGCAGCAGTGCGGTCCATGCCCAGGCATTCATTTCCGGTTCCCTTCTGACGGGGTGCAGCAGGCGCATCCCGGGCGGCAGCTGCATGCATCGGTCTGCCCGGCCGGGACGGCGGCGGCGGCGGGGGCTGCGCAGCAGCCCTTGCCCTGCCAGCACGTTCCTGCGGGCCGGGCTGGGGCCGACGGATATCGCGGTCATCAGCAGCAGCCCTTCGACTCGGCTTCGACGCACGTTCGGTCGGTCTCGACGGCCACCACGGCCGTACGCAGGTCGTCCAGCGCGTGGCCAAGTCGTTCGTCGGCCAGCTCGTAGCGGGTCCGCCGGCCGTCGGGCATGGCGACGACCAGGCCGCAGTCGCGCAGGCACGCCAGATGGTTCGACAGCCGGGTGCGGGAAATGCCGAGGGCGTCGGCGAGGTCGGCAGGGTAGGCGGGGGCGTCGCGCAGGGCGAGCAGGATGCGGCAGCGGATCGGATCGGCGAGCGCGCGGCCGAACCGGGCCAGAACCTCGATGTCACGGGCGAGAGTCAGCACCCCACGACAGTACACGCAATCCTGAATTCAGGAAACCTTGAACTCTCACAGATGACCATCTGTGAGAGTTCCGCGAGAGCCCCGGAAGTGATCACGTTTCCGCAGGTCGCCACTCGCGAAAAGCTTCTCAAAACCTGCATGTTGTGCTGCATTGGCGGTAGAACGTCACGACTGCCCGAACTGTGAAGCACCCGCTGGCAGCGCCTGCCGCACCCGGGGCGGAAAGACCGCCGCGAAGTACCACACCCTCCGCTTCGTCCTCGTCCCCGCGCTCCGCGCTCCGCGAGGAACTGGAGATCCCCGTACCCGCCGACCGGCTCCCCGGCCCGGCGTGGAAGCAGGGCCCGGCGCTCGCTGTCGTGCCCGCGCCCCGCACCGAGCGGCCGCTCCGGATCGGGTACGCCCGCACCTCGACCGCCCGCCAAGAGCCGGCGAGTCAGCTCGAAGCCTTCCACCGTGCGGAATGCCACAAGGTCTTCAAGGAGCAGATCAGCACCCGCATCAAGCTGCGGCCCGAACTGGAGAAGGCGCTCTCGCCAGCCCACCAGTTCAAGGAAGCCGCCCCGGAGACACCCGTCATCCTCACAGTGCAGGAGCTCAAGCGTCTGGCCAGGAACGCGGCCGAGCTGATGACGCTGTCCGTCGACCTCCAGGCCGGCGGCATCCAGGCCGGCGGCATCCAGTGGCTACAAGACCATGGAACGCTACCGAGCCATCGACAAGCCCGGCGGAGACCACCACTTCTTCTACGAGGAGAAATAACATGCGCACCAGCGAGGACAACCTCGTCGAACTCATCCGGGGCAGCGGCCTCGAAGTGGACAGGGTCCAGGGCAACGAACCTGGACCCTCGGTCGAAACGGCCTGGCGTGCCATGGCGGGATTCGGCGTGGAGCCCAGTGCCTCCTTCCCCTTGAAGGGAGACCTCGGAGGAGTCCACCAGATGTGGCTCGAACATGCCCGCCGAGCCGATGTCATCGGTGTTGACGGGACGTTCCTCCTCACGGCGGTCGTGACGGGGAGTTCCGGGGTCGGCTGGGTCCGCGTGCGTCTCACGGACAGTGCCGACGTCGCCCGCCTCATCGATGACCAAGGACGGATCGAATTCATCGCCCGGTCCTCCTCCGGCGACCACATCTGCGGCATCACCGCGGAGGAGTACGACTACTGGATCGTCAGCCTGACCCTCTAAGAGGTCGTTTCATTTGGTGAGGCGGCGGTGACAGATGAGTGCTGCAGCTATGCCGACGAAGGCGAGGAAGTGTTCGGCCTTGCGCTCGTATCGGCGGTGGAGCCGACGGCAGCCGGCGAGCCAGGACACGGTTCTTTCGACGACCCACCTGTGGCGGCCGAGCCGTTGTGAGGACTCGATACCACGGCGGGCGATGCGATGGCGGATGCCGCGTTTGCGGAGCCATCGGCGCAGGTGGTCGTAGTCGTAGCCCTTGTCCGCGTGGAGCTTGCCGGGGCGCCGTCGACGAGGTCCTCGCCGGGACCGGATCGGCGGGATGCCCCGCACGAGTGGTTCAAGACCGAGACTGTCGTGCATGTTCGCGCCGGAGACGCCCAGCGAGAGCGGCAGCCCGTTCCGGTCGGTGATCAGGTGGATTTTCGATCCCGGCTTGCCACGGTCGGTCGGATTCGGTCCCGTCAGAGGCCCCCTTTTGCAGCCCGCATGCTGACCGAATCGATCGCGCAGCGCGACCAGTCCAGTTCCCCGCGGGCCCCGAGTTCGTCGAGGATGACGCGGTGGAGCCGGGCCCAGACCCGGGCCCGGCTCCACTGGGCAAATCGTCGGTAGACGGTCTGCCAGCTCGGGCCGAACACCGGCGGCAGCTGCCGCCAGGTGCAGCCCGACGTCGCCACGAAGATGATTGCGGCCAATGCCTCGCGGTCACCCGCTCGACGCCGGCCGCCACCCTGTGGACGTATGACCTCCGTCGGCGGTACCACCCGCCGAAACAGCACCCACAACTCGTCCGGCACCAGCCGCTCAACCAGATCCGTCATGCACGGTTCAACGAACGATCACGCCATAAGAAACGACGTCTAAATGCCCCCTTCACTCGATCGCCCCGGTTCAACGCGTAGCGGCGGCCGTAGCCGCACTCCCCCGGTGGACTCTCCGGCGCGCAGCCGGTCGCGTCCGGGCAACGGCAAGCGACAAGCGGCGTTCGAAGGCGAGGGAATCGCGACCGGTCCGTCGCCGGTCGACCGGCGGAAGATGCCGGACTGGGCACTCAGGATCTACGGTGCGGGCGCCCCGATCGGGCTCACGTCGGCTGGACGCCGGCACCGTCAGGATGCTGCGCGAGCAGGTCTTCGGGAGTGGTACGGGCTCGCAAGATCCACACCTCCGCGCTCACCTGACGCCCGTGGGTTCGACGTCCGGGAAGCCGCAACGACAGCGGCGGGCGCAGCCCGCGCCCGTCGCGCCGCGGCCGACTCCGACAGGGGCCGGGCGGGTCGGCGTCGGAAGGCCGTCGGGGGCCGGCCGTCGTATCGTCGGGGCGTCAGAAGCCTGTCGCGAGGCCGACGAAGTGAGGCGGGAGCCATGAGCGTGCTTCAGATCGCGCTGCAGGAGGACTTCCAGGGCGAGCACGTCGTGGTCACGGTGGACGGAACCGTCATCCTGGACGACCCCTCGGTGCACACCAGACGGCAGATCGGCCTGGCCCGTTCCCTCGAGGTTCCGGTACGGGACGGCGGGGTCACGGTGGAGGTCTCGGTCCAGGGAGGGCCGCACCGGAGTGTGGAGATCGACACGACCGTCACCAAGGCGGTGCTGGTCGATCTCGACGCTGACGGCGGCCTCACCGTCCGCGCGGAGACCTCCCCCGTTACGTGTGACCGGCACGTCTGCCGGGCGAGCCGCTCCGCGGACGGGCTCGATCGGACGCGGCCGGATTGCGACCCAGGTTGGTTGCACTTCCACTTGAAGGGACCGGCCTTCCAAGGGCAGGGGTGTGCGCTCGGTGGCACAACCGGACGGAGCGCACACTCCCGGCCTGTTCGGCAGGCGTCCGCATCGCGCTCAGGCATCCCAACCGTCGCAACTCCCTCCGCGGATGTGGCAGGGCATGTCGACAGGCCAGACACCCGCGGGATACACACCCGCGCGGGCCACACACCCGCGGGCCACACACCCGCGCGCCACGCGCCCCGAAGCGGCCGGACACCCACCCCTTCCGCTGCACCACCACGCCCGGGCGACGGAGCCCGGGCTGAGGAGAGGCCGGCATGACCACGCAGA
This sequence comes from Streptomyces sp. NBC_01294, assembly GCF_035917235.1. Classification (NCBI taxonomy): domain Bacteria; kingdom Bacillati; phylum Actinomycetota; class Actinomycetes; order Kitasatosporales; family Streptomycetaceae; genus Streptomyces; species Streptomyces sp. NBC_01294. The sequence continues at coordinate 8,012,433 of NZ_CP108423.1, read as the reverse complement.
AGCACCGCCCGCCGAGTGGGCTGGACGAGCTCGTCCGCTCTGTCGTCGAAGAGATCTCCCGCCTTGCCGGTGACGGCCGGGCCCGAGCCGGCTACGGCTCGGATCCCTACGCCGAGGGCGTCCAGGACCGCTGGGACACGGCGGCCGGCGCTCAGCCGACAGCGTCGGCCGCGGCCCTCCTGGTCCAGCGCAGCGGCGTGTACGTCCGCACCGACCTGCCCATCGTCCCCGCCCCCGACCACGACGGCGCGCAGGTCGTGGAGAACATCACGACGATGCCCGGCATGGTCGCGCCCGAGGCTGCGGCCGACCGGTGCGGCGATGGCGGCGGGCGCCCTTCCCGACGGGACCGCGATCGCGGCCGAGCAGCCCCAGAACGGTCAGCCGCCGGCCGAGACGATCCAGCCCGGCGCCGCCCTCGGCCTGTTCGAGGAACTCCGCGTGGACGTGGACGGGCCCGCCCCCACGATGACCGTCTCGGGCCGCATCTGGCGGCTCATCACCGGCGGTCTCACCTGGATCGCCAAGGTGACCAAGCAGCCGGACGGCTCGTACGCCGGCCCGATCAGCTACCGCGACGGCAACACCTCCCTGCGCCCCGCCACCTCGATCCGCGTGCAGCTCACCGGCCGCCCGCCGCTGCAGCCGCTCTCCGCGCGGGTGACCTTCAGCCGCCCGGGCGCGGCCGACCTGGTCCTCGGCTACGCCTTCGCGCGGTCGGCATTCCGTGAGGTCGGGATCGAGTTCGACCGCGTCGAGGGGGCCGAGCAGACGGATGCGTACGCGCTGCACGACCACCCGGTGCGGCCCGCCGGCCTCCCCGACATCACCCTCACGGTGGAGGATGCCTTCACCCGGCAGGGAATCAAGGTCACCCGCACCCGCGGCAGCAACATGATCCCACGCTCGGCCTCCGTCAACGACAAGTGGTCCGACATCGAGATGCACGACGCGATGCAGCAGCACTGGTCCGAGTGGAAGCCCGGGCCCGGCGGACAGGGCGTCGCCCAGTGGCAGGTGTGGACCCTGTTCGCAGGTCTGCACGACGACGGCCTCAGCCTCGGCGGCATCATGTTCGACGACATCGGCACCGCCCAGCGGCAGGGCTGCGCGATCTTCTCCGACTCGTTCATCTCCGAGCGGCCGCCGAACGACCCCGCGCCTGAGGCGTTCGCCCGCCGGATGCGCTTCTGGACGGCCGTGCACGAGCTCGGGCACTGTTTCAACCTCGCGCACTCCTGGCAGAAGTCGCTGGAGACTCCGTGGATGCCGCTCGCCGACGAGCCGACTGCCCGGAGCTTCATGAACTACCCGTTCCGGAAGCCCCACCCCGGCGGGCCTCACCGTTCTCTCCGACTGGGTACTTCTTCTCGGAGAACGAGCTGCGGTTCTGCAGCACGCACCCGAGCGGTTCGTGCAGATGGGCAACATCCCGTGGTTCGACCACCACGCCTTCGAGCAGGTCCGCCAGTACTCCGCCCCCGGCACGCTGACGCTCTCGCTCCGCGTCAGCCGCAACCCCGACCACGAGGGCGCGTACCGCTACGGCATGCTCGAGCCGGTGATCGGTGAGCTGAAGCTGGCCAACACCTCCACCGACCCGGTGATGGTCGACCGCAACAAGCTGAAGGGCGACGACCTCGGCATCGTCATCCAGCGTGAGGGAGAGACCGAGGCCCGGATGCACCGGCCCTACCTGCGGTACTGCATGCGCCCCGAACCCGTGGTGCTGCAGCCCGGCGAGGCACTCTACGGGCAGGTCGTGCTCAGCTCCGGACTGGGCGGCTGGCAGATCGCCGAGCCCGGTACGTACCGTGTGTACGCCGCGCTGCGTACGGTCGCCGACGGTACAGCGGCCTCCGGCGCCGGTGCCTCGCCGGGCAGGTCATGGCCGCGCCGCTCATCGCCGGGTGGAGCGCCCGGCCAGCCGTGAGCAGGAGCAACTGGCGGACGACGTCTGCACGGACTCCGTCCGGGACGCGTGCTGGCGCTGGGCGGAAGCCGGGTGCTGCACGGAGCCAACGACGTACTGCGCGAGGTCGTGGACCGGATTCCCGACGAGGGCGTCGCCAAACACGCCGCCGCCTGCCTGGCGCTGGCGGATACCGTCCCGGGCAAGATCATGCAGGGTGGTGGCGACGGTACGGGTCCGCGCCTGGAGCTCACGACGTCCGACACCGAGTCGGGTTGGCAGCGCGCCGAGCAGGCGTACGGCGACTTGAACGCCGCCGCCGAGACGTTCGGCCACATCCGTCTGACCCGCAACATCGAGCACATGGCCCGGTCGCTCGACCAACAGGGCGAGGGCCGGGACGCCACTCAGCTGGTGGGCGATCTTGCCCGGACCCTGGAGAGCCGCCGGGTCAAGCCAGGTGTGGTCAAGCGAGTCCGCAAGCTGGAGCAGCAGCTCGCCGACGGCGGCGGTCGGTAGCGGCTGCCGCGCCCGGCGGATTCACCACGACCCCCTCCCGGAACCATCCGGGAGGGGGTCGTGGTGCGCACACCGCGTCCCGCTGTCCGGGACGGACTCGACCCGGTGGCACTCCCTTCACACAGCACCGGACGGGTCTGTCCTGCCGGGCTGAGAGGTGGCTCGATCTAGGGTGACGGCCATGGCGACGCTGACCGGGGCGGTAGGCAGTGTCCGGATACGGCTGCTTTCCGCGAGCCCGTATTCCCAGGATCAAGGGCAGGGTGAGGCTTCGGGTGCCCCCTGGTGGGCCGTTCCGGCAGCCACCCTCATCGGGTGGCGTGATTGCGTGGTTCGCGGCCTGGTTCTCGGCCAGACGGCTGCGCCGAAGTGCCCAGGAGGGACTGAGGCACGAGCAGGCGCGGCTGCTCAACGAGCGCTTCGCCACGGCTGCCGAGTTGCTTGGGCACGAGGAGCCCGCTTGCCGCCTGGCGGGCATCCACGCAATGGCCGGCCTGGCCGATGACTGGGCCGAAGCGAACGCCGACAGACGTGCATCGACGTGCTGTGCGCCTACCTGCGCATGCCCTACCCGGCCGAGCCGGCCGAGCCGGCCGAGTCCGCGCCGCTGGAGGAGCGGTTGGCCTGGCAGGCCACCCGCGAGGTCCGCCACACGGTGATCCGCGTGGTCCGCGATCATCTGTGCCCCCGAATCAGTGGGTCTGCGGCCTCCTGGGAGGGCTGCGACCTCGATTTCACCGGGGTGATCTTCGATGACGCTGTGCTGGCGCAGCCGCCTGCATGCCTGCTACTGCCGAGACCCGCCGAACCTTGAGGGGCGCGGTGATGTCTCGTGGCGAAGCGGCGGCGTCCGGTTCAGGGGTCCGACGCTGCTGCCGGGTCGGTGACGGCGCAGGGCACCGACCCATGCAAGGGGATGCGGATCCGACCCCGCCGGGCGCGGCGCGCAGGGGCTGCGGCGTCGCCTCCCGCTGCCTGTCGCGCTCCGCGGCGGGGCGGCTGGGCGGCTGGGCGGGTCAGCGGGCACCGATGGTGCCCACGCAGGCGACGACCAGGGCCACGGCCGTCCCGGCCGCCGCCAGCGGCGCGGCGAGCGCCGGGTGGCGGTGCGCGACGTACCCGACGCCGCCCGCCAGGAGCAGCGTCACGAGGACCAGGAGCAGCAGGACGGCCAGGGCGAGCGAGGACATGTGGGGCTTCCTTCCGTCAGGGCACGCCGGGTCGGCGTGGTACGGGGGGCGGAGCTTGGAGGCCGCGGGGCGGCGCGGTACATGGCGGTCGGGTCTGTGGCCCTCGGCGGGTGAGGTGACCGCGTCGCCGGTGTCGCAGCCATGGCCAGGACACTCTCCTTCGTGCTCGGCAAGCGAGCAGACGAGCCGCGTTCTGGCTTCTGCTCAGTACATCGCCCCCGGTCGTTCCAGGATCGAATCCCTTGAGGCGGTTGTTGCCGACGTGGCACCCGGCAGATTGTCGACAGGCTCGAAAGGGCGCTCGCAGAGGTTAAATCCACCCACTGGGGAATTATGGCGGCGGACGTTTCTCGGGCGGGTACTCGCGCGACTCGGGCCGCGGCTCCATCCGGGCCACCATCTCCGCAAGCCGAGCGCAGACCCGTTGGATCTCCTCATGCGTTCTGTCGCGTTCTGTGATGACTGCCGCGAGAAGGAGAGCCGTCAGCGCGGTCGTGCCGTTGAAGGCCTGGAGCGTGACCATGTTGGCGAAGACGCCCTCGCCGACGAACGGGCCTCTGCCGCCGTCGGCAGCCAGGATCGCGAGCCACGACACCACGAGCGCGCACGGCGCCGCTCCGGCCAGCCGGAAGCGGAAGGCCGCCCAGATCAGGACCGGCGAGACCAGGAAGAGCAGGTTCGAGTTGGGTGTGCGCGTCGCCAAGAGCGTGACGAAGACCGTACCGAGCGCCAGCGCCACCGCCTCCAACCAGCGGCCGGGCCCGGCGCGCAACGGCCACCGGGCCTTGCGCAGCACGAGCAGGAAGGGTGTGACGACAAGGATTCCCATCGCGTCGCCGGTCCACCACACCGACCATGTCGGCCAGAAGTCGCCCGCATCCAGTGCTCCGGACAGGACCAGTACGCCGCTGCCTATGGTCGAACTGATCAACATCCCGGCGAGCGCGCCGAGGAAGACCAGCGCCAGTACGTCCCGCAGGCGGTCCAGTTCGTTTCTGAACCCGGCTCTGCGCAGCATCAGACAGGCGCAGACCGGGGCGAGGGTGTTGCCCGCGGTGATGGCCAGTACGGCGATCAACGACGGCCCGAGGACGACATTGACCAGGAACGCGCCCAGTGCGATGCCCGGCCAGACGCGCAGCCCCATCATGAGCAGCGCGGCCAGCGCGACGCCGGTCGGCGGCCACAGGGGGGTGACCTGGTCGCGCACCAGCTGATGGAGAAGGCCGACCTGTGCGGCCCCGTAGTAGACGGCGGCGACGGCGAGGATGCGCAGAGAGGTGGACCCGAGAGGACCCATCGCTGCGCTGCGCACGACAGCAGTGTGCGCCCAGATCCCGCCACCGGCGACCCCAGCGAACACTCCTCGGTCAGGCCGGCTCCTGCGGGCCGTCGTAGCGGACGACGAGGACTGCGGCATCGTCGCGGTGTCCCGTCAGGTCGGCCACTTTCACGACGGCGGAGGCGAGCACGTCGGGATCGGCGTCGAACCCCGCGCGCACCAGCTTGGCCACCTCGGCCAGACCGGACTCCATCGGGAAGTTCGGGCCCTCGACCACTCCGTCGGTGAGCAGCACGAGCACCCCTGCCTCGGTCAGTCGCCGGTGGGTCACCGGATACCGCTGACCCGACACGATGCCGAGCGGCGGCCCGCCGCGGTCGAGTGCTATGCCATGACGGCCTCCGGCTGTCGCCCAGACCATCGGGACATGGCCGGCCCTGGAGGCCGTCAGATCGCGGCTGACCGGGTCGAAGCGAAGGAAGCAGCACGTGGCGAAGAGACCACACCCCATGGCGATCAGCAGATCGTTGGCGCGGGCCAGTACCTCTCGGGTGTCGCTCGTCGCCTGTGCGAGGGCGCGCAGGCTGGTCCGCACCTGCCCCATGAAGGCGATGGCCTCCACGTCGTGGCCCTGTACGTCGCCGACCGTGAGCCCCAGTGACCCGTCGTACATGACGAAGGCGTCGTACCAGTCACCGCCTACTTCCAGACCGCCTCGTGACGGCGCGTACCTGGCGGCCAGGTGCAGGCCGGGCAACTCCGGCAGCCCGGGTGGGAGCATATGGCGTTGCAGGGCGACGGCCAGCTCGACCCTGGCCCGCTGGTACTCGACCCGTTCCAGGGCCTGATCGACGAGCTGCCCGAGGGCGACCAGAAGATCCTGCACACTTTCGGACGGCTCGGGACGGTGTCCGCGCATAACGGCTCCTGGCTCGCCCACAGCCTTCCCACCTCACACTAGCCGCTGCTGCCGTGTGCCTCCACAGGGGTGAAACCGGCAGGCCGGAGGTGGTGTCGATGGCGCCGTGACGGCAGATGCCGACCCGGGGCCGGAGGTCGAGGGACGACCGCGCCTTGGATGCGGAGGTGAGGCATGGCCCGCCGTGGGGTCAGCGCCGTTCGGGGCACGGTGGGTCGAAACGACGTTGCGGAATGTATCGGTGCCAGAGCTCGGGGGTCAGCAGGTTCCCGGTCGTCCGGCACACCACTGGCGCGCAGTGGTCCGCCCAGGGCACGGGGGTGCTCAGGTTTCGAGATGTCCCACAGGTGGAGGGTGCCGTTCTCCGCCGCGGCCGCGGCTGATGGCAAGGCGGATCATCGAGCCCGCCTGCCCGCCCAACGGCGCTCCGAGAGATGCGGGGTGTGCCGGATCGGCGACGTCCCACAGCCGAACCGTGCCGTCGTTGTTGCCGCCGGCCAAGGTGCGCCCGTCCGGAGTGAGCGGGGCTCAGACTCCATCTGCAGCTGGGGGGCGCTACTGGCGATACAGGGCATGACTCCGCGTCACGACCGTCCGTCGTCGGAAACGTCGCCTCCCGGTGCAGTGGCGTACGGGGATCAAGCCAGTCCACAACCAGCACTCACCGTGCTGACTCCCGTGCTGGTTTGGTGGTGACTACGGAGCTGTTGACCGCGCCGACAGGGCCGCCCCGACCATCCCGACAACCCCCACCACCCGGCACCACCTCGCCTGGCGGCTGAGGGATGGGGGATGCGGGGACGCGGGGATGCGGCCAATGGCGATCGGTATCGCTCATCACCTGACATCGGGATCGCCTTCTTTCCCACCTCGCTCTGTCGAGGGGCGAGGACTTTGCAGGTGGCCAAGGTGCCGGGATGGTCCGAGCCCAGCACCCGGATGCAGCGGCACCTAGGTCTGTCGTCAAAGTGATCTCTCCAGGGTGTCCCCTCACTCGGGGTGGAACGTTCGGACTTCGCAGCGGAAGAGGAGGCGGGAGGCGGTGTCGGTGGTCCGGGCGTGGAGGAGGATGCCGGTGGCCGGGTCCACCGTGAAGTCGCAGACGAGGTCTTCCTCGGGAGCCCAGGCGCTGAGGGGAAAGCTGCGCAGGGGGCGGACGGTGGCACGGAGGGAGTGGGGGCCGGTCGGGGTGGCGTCGGCGAGGTGGGACACGATGCGGGCCGGCGTGAGGAGTTCGGCGAGCCTGGCGGCGGCAGGGGCCGCCAGGTCGCTGCGGTAGGCGCCGCTGATCTCGGCGGTCAGCGTGCCACTGGGGCTGTGCACGGTGACGGTCCATCGGCGCGAGGAGGGCAGCGCGGCCGCCGACAGTGGCGGGTCGAGGCCGGGTTCGGCGTGGATCTCGGCGCGCAGCCGTACGGGGTCGAGGAGGCTGGTGGCCATCCGGGCGAGTACGGGGCCAGCCCCCGTGCCGTCCGGGGCGGGGGCTGCCGTGTCCGTGTCCGCGGAGGTGCGGGCGAGACGGAGTGTGCCACTGCGGAGGCAGCCGTGGGTGTCGAAGGCCTTGGCGCGCAGTAGCAGGCCCGAACGGACGTCGACTGCGACGGCCAGGCGGGAGGCCCCGGGCGGGAGCCAGGGGTCGGTCGGATCGGCCGATTCGGGGTCGGGGGTGAGGACGAGGTCGACCGCGGGCCGGCCTTCGTGCCAAGTGAGCCGTCCGTCGGAGGCGGTGGCCACCGCGCCGACGAGCCTGGCCGGATCGGTGAGCGCGAGACACGGATCCGTACCGACCGAGACGTCCCGGCGCAGGTCCGCGGTCGAGGCATCGTCAAAGGTTTCGCGCGCGTCGGGTTCCGGCTCAGCGCTCTCGAATCGGGCTGCGCCGGTTGCTCCGTAGCGTCCGGAGACCTCGTGCGGGACCCGGTGCTGGATGGCTTCGGCCACCGCGGCGAAGCGGGTGTCCTCGGCGGCGGCCGAGGCCATCCGGCCCAGGGCCCAGCGGGCCGCCGCACGGGGGTCCGGGGTGATCCCGGTCAGGGGGTGGGGAGCTGCCATGACGCCCACTTCTGCGGCCGCCCCGGTCCGTCGGACGGCCACTGCACGTACAGGACACGGTACGGGTGGCTCTCCGGGGCGGGAGCCGACGTCTCGATGTGCCAGTCGTCGCCTGCGCCACGCGTGATGCGGCAGCCGGGCTCGGTGATGCCGGTACCGCAGGCCAGGACCCTCTGGTTCGCTGTGTCCTCCTTCGGGACGCCGGCCTGGTTCAGGGCCTTGTGGACCATGAAGGAGGCGTACCAGGGCCGACCCGGCCCGGCGACCTCGACGCTCAGCGGCTCGTCACGGGCCGCGCGCCGATCACGCTGCCATGTGAGCCGTGTGGGCGGAGCGTGCGAGCCGCCCTGCTCCCCCCACTCTCCGGCCACCAGGGGAAGCGTGCCGGCAAGGCGGGTGTCCCGTGCGCTCGGCGCCGAGGGGGCGGCGGGTGTACGGGGGACGGCACGAGGCGGGTCTTCCTGCCGGCCGCTGCCGCAGGCGGTGAGTACCGGCAGTACCCAGACGACGGCGACCCGAACGCCGTACTCCGGCGGCCGGTGAGGGGTCTCCCGTGTGCGCACCCGGCCACGGGTCGGCTGTTTCGGACTCGGGAAGCAGCGTTCCCAGAAGATCACGGCGTGGCGTTCTGGGCGGCGCTCGTGATCATCTATCCGAGTAGGAGAAAGCCGGGCGAACGCATCGAGCGCGGGGCGCTGCTGTGTGCGAGGGCCACCATCGACGGGTGCGCCGCCCTCCCGTTCGCTTCGGTGCGGGAGTTCCCGTCGTACCGGGGCAGGGGAACTTTCCGGGGCTGTACTGGACGGCCACGATGCTGCGGCATGTGGGGTTCGAATCCTGGCTGAAGCGTGATCAGGCGGAAAGACGCTACGGATCCTGGCCTCGGTGGGCTCGGTCCGCGCCCGGAGGTCATACTGCCGTGGGTCAGGTTTCTTCGGGCTCGTCCGGGAAAAGGGGTTCGGGAGAGGGCGGCATGGCTCGCATGGGCCCGCGCAGCCGGGGCCTGGGCGCCTCGGGCGGGTAGGCCTTGGTGGGTGGGTACGCCTCGGCGTGCCTGAGGTAGTCCTGGTAGGTCGCGGCTACGACTTGCGGCATGACCGCGCCGAAGTCCTCCATGCCGAGCACGCCCCGTGCTGCGGCCGAGGAGTTCCCCAAGGTCCGGCTCATCAGATTCGGAAGCGTGCGGTTCAGCCTGGAGGCCAGCTCGACATCCGAGGCGTGACTCTGCCGGTCGTACCGGCTCCAGGCGATGACCAGGCTCATTCCCGCCGGGTTCACCGCCTCCAGTGCCGCCAGTCCGTCCCGCAAGGCCGGCACCAATAGTGCCCACCGGTCCACGAGCAGGATCAACGGCCCGCGCGGAGGTATACGGTTGTCGGCCCTGGAGAGCTCCTCGTCGAATGTGGACATGTTCACCTGGTTGTTCAGGTGGAACGCCAGCTCGGTGGCCATGTGCGCCAGTGGCCTCCTGGAATCGGAGTAGTACGGATTCCAGTCGTCGGGGCTGTCGCCATAGTAGTGGGCGTCACGACCCTCAGGAAGGTCGCGCACGGTGGGTGCCACCACGGCGATCCGCAGGTTGCTCTGATCCGGGGACGAGGTCAGCGTTTCGAAGGCACTCGGAGCCGTCCGGTAGTCGACGCGGCGGCCGACGGCGATGTTCGCGGTGTCCGCTACGCGGACGATCCGCCTGGCCAGTTCGTACACCGCACGCTCGTACTGCTCTGCGTACCCGCGCAGTTTGATCAGACCGTAGAGTCCGTCGGTCGCGTACCGCTCGCCGAACACGCTGTGGTCGAAGTCCAACCGCCTGGCAACATACGGGAGGTGGTGCGGTGGCACGGGAACCCACGAGGCGGGAACGATCGCCTTCACCGCCGAGGCGCTCCGTGCCTGGTGGTAGGCGGTTCTCTGGGCGAAGGCGAACCACTCCTTGCCGCACGTCTCACTGGCGAAGTAGCGCGGGGAAAAGAGGGGTACGAACGTCCGGCAGGTCGCCAGCACCTCTCCGAGGCGGTCCGACCAGCCCTCCCCAGAGCGGAGTTGCCGGTCCATGAACCCCACCGGGTATCCGGACGGCAGGTCCGTCAGAGCCATGACGTGGGAGGACAGGTCGCGGAAGAGCATCTGGACCCACATGTCCGGGTCCGCGCCGGTTTCGCTGAAGCGCGGGGTGTGCGCGTAGCTGAGGAAGAAGTACGGTCGCTCGTCACCGTGATCCGCCACCGGGTTGGCCACCGGATCCAGCGCCCGCAGGGTCCGCGGGGACACCTCCGCGAACGGTGCGCCGCCGGACGGGACCTCCGCATCCCCGTCCGGATCGGGGACAAGTGCCGGAAGGCGCGACGCGGCGTCGGCGTGCTCCGCGATGAACCGGCTCACGGTGTCCCGCGTGCGCAGTGCGTCGCGCGCGCCGAGGCGGGGAGCCAGCCGTTCGCGGACACCGTCCCGGAAGGTCAGGACCGGGCCGCCGGCCACCAGCCCGCCTTCGTCGACCGAAACCAGGCCGCCGACGATCACCTCGGCCATGTCGGCCGGGCTCGCCTCCGGGACCAGTTCCTGCCGCACCAGATGCAGCATCCCCGCACTCGTCTGCGGGTACGTGGAGCAGAGCACGGCCAGCCGGACGGCGGGCGCCGACGCCCGGTGCAGGAAGGCGTCAACCAACTGGTCGGCATCCAGAGGCGTGTTCGGGGGTGTCGGCGTCCGGCTCACCGCGCCCGGCGCCGGGACCAGGACCGCCTCACATCCCTCGGGATCCCCGCGCATGAGCGTGCGGGCCCAGCGCGCGAGGGAGCGCGGTGTCAGTCCGACGACCGGCAGCGGCAGCCAGGTGGTCCGGCGGTCGCCCGGCAGGTCGAACACCTCCTCCATCAGTGGCGGCGCCAGGAAGTGCAGGCGGGCGTTGGGCACACCGGGCGCCCCGGGAGTCGTGACCTTTACCGCCGGCAGATCGAGCCCCGTGTGTCGCCAGATCTTCGGCGGCAGCGGGTTCACGAGCACGGTGGGGGTGGCGCCGGCCCAGCCGTGAATCCGGTCCCACAGCCCGTCCTCGCCTCCGGCCCCCGATACGTAGTCCGAGAAGACGAGCACCAGCCGCCGCTGCTGCGCCGTCCTGGACCCGACGCCCCCAGCGCGGGGCTCCGCCTCCCAGGCGTTCACCTCCCGAACCCGGAGCGTACGGAAGGCTCCCGTCGTGGCGAGGACCTTCAGCAACTCCTCGACGGTATCCCCCCACACGGCCATGGTCGGGGACCGGTCGAGGACGACGGTCAGGTCGAACCAGCGCTCCGGTGCCGGGCGGAACGCGGGGAGAAGTTCACCGCTTCGGGCATAACCGGACACCGTCTCCCCGATGTCCAGCTGCTGTCTGCGCCCCGCCGCCCACGGCCGTCGCAGCGGACGCAGGGCGCGGGCGATCTCCCGGGCTCGGGGCAGTGCGGATGCCCGGGGTACGGACACCTCCCGGGCGGGCACACCGTCGCCGCCGGGGACCGAAGGGCCGTACACCGGAGTCGTCAACGGCCCCCAGGAGCTGAGGCGTTCACGCGGGTCGACAGCCCCGACGGAGCCGTCCGCGGCCCTGCTCGGGTCCGCCCCGCCCTCATCCTCCGCACGACCGCTCCGCGTACGGGCGGCGAGCCAGAGGAGCTCGGCGACGGAGAGTCCGTCCAGGTCCCGGCCGAGTCCGTGGAGCGCCGACACCACGGCCGCCAGCGGGTCCTGGGGCGCCTGGGGCTCCAGGAGCCCCGGGCGTTCCTCAGACACCCGAGAGGTCCTTCATGAGGAGGGCGATGAGCCGCTCGCGTTCGGTCCCGTGCGACCGGGTGGGACCGTTCAACAGATGCAGGGTGCCCAGGAGCTGGTCGACGGCCACGCTCTCGCCCGACGCTACCCGACGTACGAACTCGTCGACGAGTTCCGCGGTCGGCCCCGATTCACCTACTTCCAGCCCCAGATGGCCGTGTACCACGTCACGGATGAGTGCGGCGGTCGGCTTGGGCATGGTGTAGCGCACGCAGCGGCGCAGGAAGGGCGCGGGCAGCTCCTGTTCACCGTTGCTCGTCATCACGATGAAGGGGAACTCGGTGCACTGCACGTGGCCGTCTTCCACCACGTGCCGCACATCGCTCTCCCAGGTCCGCACGCGGGCGGTCTGCTGTTCCTCGCGCATCAGCTCGGCGATGCGGAACTCCCCGCGTTCCAGGACGTCGAGGAGGTCTCCCGGCAGGTCGAGGTCGGCCTTGTCGATCTCGTCGATGAGCAGCGCGCGCGGACGCTTCGACGGCAGCAGCGCGGTGCCCAGCGGCCCGAGGGTCAGGAAGGCCGCCACATCGTCCACCCCCGCGTCCCCGCCCGCCTGCGCCTTCTCCTGCTGGAGCCGGTGGGCGTGGATCCGGCCGAGGGCGTCGTAGCGGTAGAGCGCGTCCGCGAGGCTGCTGCGCGAGGTGATGTGCCAGAGCAGTACGGGCCCCAGCGCCAGCTCCGCGGCGACCTGCTCGATCACCGTGGACTTCCCGGTGCCGGGGCCGCCGGTGATCAGCAGCGGCCGACGCAGCGCGAGGGCCGCGTTCACCGCCTCGGTCAGCCCGGCCGGCGGCCGGAACACGCCGGCCGCCGAGCTCCTCGGGAAGGTGCGCCAGGGGGGCGGTTCGGGCAGGGCCGTGCCGCCCCTCGGCACGCCGTCGCCCCGGTAGTACGCGTCCTGGGTCATGGAGTCCCCTCATCTCGGGTACGGGTCGGGGGAGTCACGGTCCTGAAGAACCGGCAGAAGCGCAGCCAGTCCTCGTCGTCCCAGACCGCCCGGAGATCGGCCAGGTCCGCGCCGGAGACTCCGCGCCAGCGGTCACGGTAGGCATGCGCGAGGGCGCCCGGCATGGCCCACCAGCTCCGGTCCAGGCAGCCGTGCCGCTCCCGCGGGAATCCGTCCGGCGCGTGCGGCCACAGCAGGACGGGCGTGTAGGCGAGCAGCATCTCCATGAGCCGGGCGTCGGCGCCGGGGTGCTGGGTGAGGCCGATGCCCCGCGTGTAGCGGCCGCTACGGAGGTGCCCGCGCAGGAGGTGCGGATCGGCGAGGTCCTCGTACGCGAGCCAGTCGACGGGCGTACCGGCCTGGTGCTGCGAGATCGACTGCCAGCGCTCGGCGACAACGGGCTCGACGCTGCGCAGCACGGCGTCTGGTGTGAGCCGGTTGCTCCAGTGCAGCCGCACCTCGTAGCGGACCCCCAGCAGCATGGCGACTCCGGCCTCCTCGGGCCGCCAGGCCAGGAGCAGCCCGCTGGGCACCGCCAAGTCAAGCCGTTTCAGGGGGAGATCCAGCAACCGGGCATGCTCCTCGGCCCACAGCACCGCGTCCTCGACCGCGTTCTCGGCTCCCTTGCGGTCCGCCGTCTCACTGGAAAACTGCTCGTGGTGGATCATCGCACCGTCCAGGAGCAGCCAGCCGTCCAGCACTTCGGGCCAGTCCCCGATGAGGGAGGAGTGCAGACTGACGACCAGGCCGAGTCGCTGGCCCTCCGTACGCCGGGCGGCGTGCTCGATGGCGTCGTTGACCTCGACGGGGGCTTCGATCCGCTCGGCCCAGGAACGCAGTTCGGGGTCCTTGAGGTCCTTCCCGCAAGCCTGGCCGAGCAGCGCCACGAAACGGGCGACGGCGCGCCTGCCGTCCGGGTCGTTGGCGGGATGGTTGAAGGTCAGCTCGTCGATGACGGCGATGTCGGTGAGGTGGGGGTGGTCGGCCGGCAGCCGGCCCTCGGCCGCGAGCATGGTGTGCAGCGCGTGCCGGATCCGGGCGGTGGTGAGCTCGCTGCCGATCCAGCCCCGGACGAACTGCACCGTGCGCACTGCGACGAGCAGCCCGTCGACGCCGCGCAGCGCGCGTTCACGGGCCGCGGCGGGCGGGTGCGACAGGAGTTCTGCTCGGCACCGCAGAGCCGCCCCCAGGTCCGGGGTGGCGTCGGGCACGGGCATCCGCGGGTCCACGGCAGCGAGCGCCTCGGTCAGCTCCTCCGCGGCAAGTCGGCCGCCGAGCCCACCGAGCAGACCCTCGCGGACCCGCGCGTTGCGCGCGATCCACAGCGTCTCCCGGGCCGAGCCGTCTCCGTCGTAGTCGAATCCAGTGACGTTCTGGCCGATGACGACGGTGCGCAGGGCGTCGCGCACCTCGCTCACGCCCAGGGTGCTGCCCGCCCCGGGCCGCCCGGCGCGCAGGAGTTCGGTCAGGTGCCGGGAGAATACGAGATCGACCGCCGGCTGGCCCAGGGACGAGGCCATCAGCAGGCCCAGCCGGGTGCGGCCGTTGCGTGCGCCCCCGGCGAGGTCCTCGGCCGGGGGTGGCGCCCCGCCCGCGTGGCAGGTGTCGACGAGGCCGAGTACGCCGTCGATTCCGGGGTGGTCCACGGCGACGGCCAGCAGATCGCGCACGTTCACGGAGTCGTGCCGGAGGTCTTCCGTGGAGTCCTCGCACATGAGGTGCAGGGTGCTGGTCCGGCCCGGCGTGAATCCGTGGCCGAGGAAGGCGAGGACCAGCGCGGCATGGTGCCGCGCCGCGTATCCGATCGCCTCGTCCACCGTTCCCCGGACGGCGCTGCTGGTCAGGCCGTCACCGGCGACCAGCGCGCTGCGCCCGTCCGGCAGGCCGGGTTCGCACGCTCCGAGCGAGGGGTCGGTCAGTACCTCGTACAGCCCGTTGGCGGCCTCCTCCAGACGCTCCAGCCGCACCATCGATCCACAGTGCGGGGCCACCACCAGGACGTGACGGCGGCCGCCCAGGCCGCCTCTCACCCGGAGCCACCGCCGCTGCCGGGCCCACCCGCCGTTCCGGCCAGAGCTTGCGCGACGGGACCGGCGACGGCCGGCTGGGCGAGGTACTTTGCGGCGTCGTGGACCCAGGTGCCGTCAGAGTCCACGCGCCGGCTGGTTGGGGCGACTCCGCCTCCGCTGGGGCGTAACTCCTTTTCCAGGTGGGGCCGAACGGCGATGATGTCGTCCCGGTCCCAGAAGTTGAGCCACTCGCCGACGCTCTCGGGGACACTCGGGGGCTGAGGGAGGAGCCGGGGCCACACCACGGTCCGCGTGGCGATCGGCGATCCGAGGGTCACGAACAACGGGACCGGTGTGCCGAGTTGATGCAGGGTCTCCAGGGCGACGACCGAACCCAGGGAATGCGCCACCACGACGGCCGGTCCGTCCCCGATCGCCTCGGCGACCCGGGCGCGGATGCGGCGGTCGAGGCTGATGCCCTGAGCGTCGGGCTCGGCACGCGCCAAGTAGCGGGCCACCTGGCCGAGGTGGCTCACCATCATCTTGGGGGTGATCCACCGGGCCGCGGCTCCCCACGGCTTGAGGGCCAGCAGTGTGGTCGCGACGTTGAGCGCGCGGCGTACGACGGCCAGGCTGCCCTGCTCCTGCGCTCTCGGCTCGGCCTCCGACCGGGCGTGATCGAGGATCTTGCGATCCCGCTCGTCGGAATGCTCCGCGGCCAGCCCGTCCACCCATGCGACGAGCAGATCCGAAAGGATCTCCGCCTCCGCCCCGACCCCACCGGCGGCGTCGGGGGCGTCGGGGGCGTCCCCGCCCTGGGCCTGCCCGCGCCCGAAGAGGTCGGCGTAATGGACGAACGCGTGCCTGCCCGATTCGTCGGAGACCAGGTCACGGGCGGCTGCGGAGTGCCCGGCCTCCCGCATCCCGGCGGCCAACGCCCGATTCCAGGCGGTGAGCTCCCGAGCCGGGTTGCGAAGGCCGCCGATCCCGTGGACGAATACCAGGCGCGACTCCATCAACCGCCTCCCCATGGCAAAGCGCAATGTCCACGAAGGCTAACAACCGCCGGAGGCATGCGGGCCCTGATCGCGATATACGGCCGGACCGGGCAGTGTCCTTTGGTGGTGAGATTCCACAGGCGGCCCGGGCGGAACTGCCCTTCCACCTGCCGGGCGCGGGTGGCCGGGTTGATCCGCTGGATCACCTACGGCCCCGACGCGTGAGCTGCTGGGAAGACCGCACGGCAGGCACTACAGACACTGGCGTCAGAGGACCTCCACAGGCCAGGCCACTGGCTGTCGTCATGAGAAACGAGAACCTGCACTGCCCGTGAACCAGCCGGCGGGTGCGACTCCTGTGCGGCTTCAAGGTGCCCGAGCTCGGCGGGGCACGGCGGGTCAGGGAGCGCCCGGCATGCCGGGGTTGCGCCGGTGGCGCAAGGCGGGTTCGCGGCGCAGGCGCCAGAAGGCAGCGAGGAAGCCGATGGCCTGGAGGGCAGCGCAGGCCGTCAGGCCGTGGCTGCCGAGTGCGGTCGCCGGTGTGACGGCGACGAGGATCCCGGCGAGCGGGAAGGCAGGAGCATGATCAGGATGGTGATGCTGAGGGTGACGCCGAAGACCTGTTCGGGGATGAGGTCGGAGCGCAGGGTGCGCAGGACGACGGTCATGCCGCCTTCGCCGGCCATCAGTACGGCGGTCAGGACGAGGAAGTGGGTGTAGGTGCCGGCCTGGGAGACGGCGAGGCCGGCCAGCGCGGCAACGGCCGCGCAGGCGGCTCCGGCGGCCAGAGGCCGACGCGGTCGATGGCGAAGCGGCAGCAGGCGACCGCGAGGAGGGAGGCAGCCGCTGCGGCCGACCGGATGAGGCCGACGGCGGCACTGGAGTAGCCCAGGTGCTGGACGACGGTGATCGGTGCGGCGGCCTGGAGCATGCCGGTGGCGATGTTGGAGACAGTGAGTCCGGCGATCAACCACGCGAGGGCCGGGAGGGAGACGAGGGTCTTCCATCCCGTGCGCAGTCCGGTGAGCGCGGATGGGGCGGCGGGGACGAAACGGGGCTCGCGGTGCCAGGGGGCGAGGGCGGCGCCCAGGAGGGAGCAGGCCGCGATGGTGATCAGATTGCCGGTGACTCCGGCCCAGTGCAGGAGGAACCCGGCAAGGGCGGGGCCGGCGAGGGTGGCGGTCTGGTCGATCCCCAGGAGCACCGATTGCACGCGGTGGGCCCGCTCCCCCGCGTCCTTGCTCGCGGTGGCGCCCGCGGTCTAGGCGGCGATGTAGGAGAACTCAGTGGCCACACCGGTGATGGCGGCGAGCGCCATCACCGTGATGGCGGCTCCAGGTCCTCCGGCCTGGGTGGGCAGGATGGCCGCCGCGGCCAGGACCACCAGGGCACGCAGCGCCGAGGCGATGCGGAAGACCCGCTTGGTACCGTGCCGGTCGACCATCGATCCGGCCAGGAAGAACGCCGCGAGGCGGGGGATCCACTCCAGCGCGAACGCAAGGCACCCTCTACTGCGCACTGCTCCTCCCCCGGTACCGCAGGCGGTTCACACGCGATGACCAAGCGGAGGAGACCCTGCCGAAGGCCTCGCAGGCGGACCTCACCTGAGATGGCGTCAGCCTTTCGCGTGATCCGTTCCTGGCTCGGCGTGCAATGCCCGATGGTCGGGCAGACGGCCTGTCGGCCATGGAGGAGGCGACGCCCTCCGGCTCGTACGCGAGGTGGGCCAGTCTGAGGTGGCCGTCTCGCCGGCGATCTGCTGCGTACTGATCGTGCCCGGTACGACGCGGTCCGGCTGCCGATCCGCAAGTGCGGGGGTGTGCGTGGTCAGAGGCGCACGACGACCAGGGCGATGTCGTCGCGGGCGCCGCCGGCTACGCCGAGGCGGGACAGCAGGGCGTCGGCGAGTTGGTTGGGGCTCATGCGGGCATAGTCGGCCAGGGCGTGGGTGAGCCGGTGCAGGCTGGTGTCGATGTCCTCGCTGCGGCGTTCGATGAGGCCGTCGGTGTAGAGCACCAGGGTGTCGCCACTGGTGTAGGGCGTGGCGGCCTGGGGCCGGGTGACGTGTTCGGGTCGGGCTCCAAGGGGCGGGTCGGTCGCCTGGTCCAGCAGGTCGCAGGTTCCGTCGGGGTGCAGCAGGACCGGTGGGGGGTGGCCGGCGCTGCTGTAGGTGATCCGGTGCCGGCTGGCGTCGATTACGGCTTTGAAGGCGGTGGTGGCCACTGCTCCTTCGACCGATCGGGCGTAGAGGCCGAGGACCTCCAACGATCTGGCGGGCTCGTGGAGTGCCCTGGTGGCGGCGCTCAGTGCGCTGCGGAGCATGCCCATGATGGTGGCGGCCTCCAGGCCGTGGCCGACGACGTCCCCGACTGCGACACCGAAGCAGTCACCGGGAAGGTCGACTACGTCGTACCAGTCGCCGCACACGTTCAGTGACCCGACGGCGGGCAGATAGCGCACGGCAATGTTCCGGTGCGCGTCGAGGTCGGGCGAGTGCAGCATCGCCTCCTGCAGCGTCACGGCGATCTGGCGTTCGCGGGCGTGCGCCTGGCGCAGTTCCTCGTTCAGCCGTTGCAACTCCCGTGCTCGCGCGTAGAGCTCGGCTTCCATCGCCTCCCGCTTACCCAGCGTGCCGCTCTGTGGGTGGCCGGGGCGGGAGAGGACGAACTCGGTCACGTCCTCCACCCGGTGGATGATCCACACCACCTCCCCGTCCGGCCCGAGAACAGGGGTGTTGATGGGGGACCACCACCGCTCCTCGAACATGCCGGGCTGGGACACCACTGGGATGTCGTACTTCTGCACTGCCATCGTGTCCGGTTCCTTCGACCGCAGGACCCGGTGCAGCGAGGCCCCCAGGTTCCGCACCCCGTCGGCGTTCGGATCCTCCGGATTGTCCGGGAAGGCATCGAACAGGTACTGCCCGACCAGCTCCTGCCGACCCCGCGCGGTCACCCTCAGGTAGGCATCATTGACATCGACGATCACCAGGTCGGGGTCCAGCACCAGATAGGGACTGGGCGTGGCCGCGAACAACAACTGGTGATCGATCTGGCTTACCACTGGCCTTGCGCCGGTCCTTCCGCTGGTCGCGGGTGCTCCTGCCAACCTACGAGGCACGCCGCGTCCGCGCCTTCCGGCTCGGCCATCGGTGTACTGGCTGCACGGGATGGTGGCTGGCGTGCTCGCGGTCCCGCTCTGGTTGTGGGCAGTGTTCGCCGCGACGGGGTGGTGTCGCCGGCGGTGGACTTCCTGGCCCACCGGCAGCGCGCACGTCATCGGCTTCAAGGAGGCCGCGGCCTGGAGCGGGCTGGGGTGAGTCCCGCCCTGATCCTCGGCGCGGTAAGCGACGACGCCTTCATCATGGTCCGCACCGCAGGGCATGTCCTGGGTCCGGAGGTGCTGGGCAGCATCGAGTACGGCACGAGCGTGCTCGACTGCCGCCTCGTCGTGGTCTTCGGGTATGGCTCCTGCGGCGCCGTTGCAGCGGCCCGCGCCGGCAGCCGCTGCCGGCGGTCACGGTTTGCAGTCCGTCTCGTCGTCGGGGTGGAAGAGGTTCTCGATGGGTTCGCCGAACAGGGCGGCGATCTTGAATGCGAGGGGCAGGCTGGGGTCGTAGCGGCCTGTTTCGATGGCGTAGATGGTTTGCCGGGATACGTCGAGGTGGTCGGCGAGGTCGGTCTGGCTCCAGCGGCGTACCGCCCTCAGTTCCCTGAGCCGGTTCTTCACCGGGTTCGAGGGGTCTTGAACAGCAGGGCTGCGATCCAGGTCAGGATGCTTGCGAGGAAGCTGATCTGGACCAGCTGGCGCAGGTCGCCGACCCCGGCCGCCTGGAGGAGCCCGACGGTGTAGATCGCCGTGATCAACACGCCGAATCCGATCACCAGGGCTTCGAGCTGGCAACGGCGCTGGTACTCGTCGGCGCGGCGCAGGCTCCTGATCACGGCCCGGACGATCCACAGCCCGGGGGCGAGGTTCAGCAGCGACCAGAACAGCTTTCCCGAGTCCGCCGAACCGAAGAGGCCGAACTCCGAGATCAGGCTGAGCAGCCCCAGGGCGATGACGGCCGGCAACCAGTCGACGAACCAGGCGCGGGTGCGGACCGTGTCGCTTCGGCTCTGCCGGTTCTCTGATGATTTCCCCATACGCCAAACAAACGTAAAGGGACCTTGTCTCAATGTAAATGGTCCTTGTCACAGAAGGTGGCGGTCCGTCGCGGTGCCGGCGAAGGAATCACCGGGTGCGGCGCTACTGGCGGCCCCTGCACGGATCCGCCCCCGGACCCCGAGGCGGCGGCAGCGATCCGGTCCGCGCCAGGTTGGATTTCCGCCCGGACGGCAGGCCGGGCAGCAAGTACGAGCATGGCGGCGAGTACTTCGAGGGACGGGAATCTGCCGCCACCCGCTTGCTCGTCAGTGACGACCTGGTGGTCGTCTGGGAGGCGGGTGCAGGGGTGAACGACGACATCGGGGATGCGGACGTCGTGGCAGGCGGGCCACTCGGGACTCGGCGGTCCGCTGTTGCACCCTGAGACGTTGCGGGAGACCGCGCCCGAGGCCGTCGTCGCCGCGCTGTACCCGCACGTAGGCGACGCACTGACCGACTCCGGCGACGAGGAGTTCGTACGGGCCGGAATCGCCGGCCTGCACATGCGGCCTGCACCCCTCCCGCCCCGGCAGGGGTACCGGCCGACGTCGGGTGCCGCTCATAGCGGACGGAATGAAACCTTCCGCAGGAACATGATCACGGGTGAGTCTTTTCGGTCAGGATGGAACCCGTTACTCAGGGTAAGGGAGGTCGCCCGGCTCCCCCTTGGGCCCCCTGATCCCCCTTGCCCCACCCGCCCCACGGTGCGCGTACAACGGGCAGGAATTCACGCGGCCGTACCCCGGGTAGTGCAAAGGATTTCCTGATCCGTGCCCACCACGCCGCAAAACAAGTCCGAAAATGGCAGGTTTGCTTTGACTCTTGAGCGATCGATCCGTGAATGTCGTTCACATGTCCGACACATCCCGAGCCACCGCCGGTGGCCCTATGCGCTTGCGCGACTTCCGACTGTTACTCGCGGGAGCTGCGACCGGACAGCTCGGTGCACAAGTGACACTCGTGGCGCTGCCCCTCGTCGCCGTCCTCGAACTCGACGCTCCTGCCTTCCAGGTGGGCCTCCTGACCGCCGCGGAGACCGCCGCCTTCCTGCTCGTCGGGCTGCCTGCCGGAGCGCTCACCGACCGGATGCGCAAGCGGCCCCTGATGATCCGCACGGATCTGCTGCGCGCCGTGGCCATGGCCAGCATCCCCGCTGCCGCGCTCGCCGACGTCCTGACCATGGCCCAGCTCTACGCCGTCGCGCTCGTGACCGGCGTGGCGACCGTGTTCTTCGACGTCGCTCATCAGAGTTACCTGCCGCAGATCCTGCCCCGTGATCAGCTCATGGCCGGCAACGGCGCACTGGAGACCGTCCGTTCCACCGCCCACGTGACCGGCCCCGGCATCGGCGGCGGACTGGTCCAGCTCGTCGGAGCGCAGTTCGCCGTCATCGTCGACGCCATCGGCTACCTGCTCTCCGCCCTCTTCCTCCTACGCGTCGAGCAGACCGAGGAGGCGCCCGAGCCCGCAGCCGCCGGGGGCTCCCTGCGCAAGGAGATCGGCGAGGGCGTCCGCTTCGTCTTCGGCCATCCGCTGCTCCGTGTCATCGCCCTCACCACCGGCCTCGCCAACTTCTGTACGGCCGTCCTCATGGCGACGCAGACCGTGCATCTCGTCCGTGTCGTCGGGCTGGAGGCCGGCGGACTCGGGCTGGTGCTGTCCGCGTCGGCCGTGGGAGGGCTCCTGGGCGCCCTGTGCGCCGGGCGCCTCGCGGCAATCCTGGGGCAGGCCCGGGTCATGCTCCTGTCCGTCCTCGTGACCGGCCCGTTCGCGCTGCTGTGGCCCCTGTCCGGGCACGGTCTCCCCGGGGCGGTCCTGTTCGCCGCCGGATCGGCGGTCGTCTCCTTCGGCGCCGTCGTCTACAACGTCGCCCAGGTCAGCTTCCGCCAAGGAATGTGCCCACCTCGGCTGCTCGGCCGGATGAACGCCACCCTGCGCTTCCTCATGTGGGGCACGTTGCCACTGGGCGCGCTCCTCGGCGGAACCCTCGCCCAGTCCTACGGGTCGCGTACGGCGCTCGCCTGGTGCGCCGTCGGCATCCTCGCCGTACCGCTGCCGCTGATGCTCTCCCCGCTGCGGCGGATGCGGGACCTGCCCGGTCCACAGGACGACGGTGGCGCCGGCACCGACGCCAAGGCCGACGCCGACACCAAGGCCGAGGCCGGTGCCGGTGCCGGTGCCGGCCACGGGACACGGCGGGACACTGCCTCCGCCGACGGCGACGAACGGCCGACCCCCGCACCCACCGGCTGACCACCGGCTGACCACGGGCTGACCACGGGCTGACCGCCGCCCGGCCACCATCTGCCGCCAAGGACGACCCCTGCGCGGGCACCGCCCGCCGCCACCGACCACACCGCCATACCCGCAAGGGCCGCGCCGGCGTTCCGCGCGACCGCGGCCACGACACAGAGGACCACGTGCGCAGCATCACGAGTCAGTACCTGGCCCGCTACCGGCGCCTCACCGGCGACCGGTCCGACAGCGTGCTGCCGGTCACCGGAGCACAGCGCCGCTTCCTGCTGGTGCGTTCGCTGGACCCGTCGGGACGCCCCGACGTGGTGCCGATGTTCTTCGCGTTCCCTCACGGAACCATCGACCCCGAACGCCTGCAGGCAGCGGCGTCCAGGCTCGCCGCACGGCACACGGCCCTGCGCTCACGGCCCGCCGTCGTCCGAGGCACTCCCGTCCTGTGCGTCGCCGATCCGGACGTCGGCGTGACCCGGCCGGCCCTCGTACCGGGAGAGTCGCCCGCCGACGCGCTCCGTCGCGCTCTGGAATCCTGGGATGCCCAGGGTCCCCCCTTGCGGCTCTTCCTCGTACGCGACGAGGAGCGCGAGGAGGAGATCCTCGCCGTCGCCCTGGACCACGCCGTCTGCGACGGCCGTTCGCTGGCGCGGATCGTCGACGAGCTCGGCGCCGCCTACAGCGAGGAGGCCACCGATTCCCACGCCGCGCCAGGGAGACGGAAGGCGAACTCGCCGCGTACCGGGACGCGGTCCTGCGTCAACTCGCCGCCGAGGAAAGGGCGGAGACGCCCGAAGCGGCCGCGTACTGGGCTGACCGGCTGCGCACGCTGCATGCCCACGCTCCGGCGCCCAGTCCGGCCCGCGTGCCCGAGGGCACCCGGCCCAGTGGAGCCGCGCAGGCCCGGCTGCCCGCGTACGACGGCGGCGTGTCCTTCCCCGGACTGCTCGACGCCTGCCGCTCCGCAGCCCGCGAGCTGTACGGACGCGGCCGCACGGTCCCGCTCGGCTACCCGTGGGGCGGCCGTCCCCCTGGAGCGGAGCCGGTCGTCGGCTGCTTCCTCAACACCCTCGTCTTCCCGGCCGACACCGACTACGGAACCGGCGACGAGCCCGGCACCGGAACCGGCTCGGAGGCGACGGCCGACGCGTGGTGGGACGACCTCGACCGGGCCGACGTACCGTTCGACGCGATCGTGACGGCCGCGCGGGCCGCCGGCTCGGGCTGGACCGGAGGCCTCGACGGACTGCTCACCGTGGACGACGACAACCGTCGCCCGCCGCTCGTGCTGGCCGGTGTCGAGGGACGGGAGGTCCACGTCGACGGCCGACCGGTCCGCGGTCCCTTCGCCGTCTCCATCACCCAGGGAGCGGAGATCCGCCTGCGGATGGTGTGGGACCGGGCGGTGCTCGACGACGAGACCGCGCAGCGGGCGTTCGAGGCGCTCACCCACGCGCTGCGCCCCTCGGAGCCCACCGTGCAGTGACCCCACCGCCCGCCGCCGCCCCTCCGCCGCAGGTCCCCGCGTCCCACGGCGGCACCCAGGATGCCCGACTCCGGCGCCCCCGGGCGCGTCACCGCCCCGCGGCCACCCCGCGCCGGCGCTCACAGGCAGCCCGCACCACCGGCACACCACACCGCACCACCCGGCACACCGCACCGCAGCGCAGCCCACGCCGCCGCGCACCCGAGCTTCCCTCCACGGCATCCCCCACGCAGAAAGCGGCGCCGCGCGACCCGCGAATCCGCCCGCACGACCACCGGACACGACCGTGACCGGCACCGGAGTCCGACCCGACAACCTCAGGGATCGCCCATGCTTCCCCTCTCCTCCTCGCAGGAGATCGTCTGGCTGCACGAGCAGATGCAGCCCGGCAGTCGCGCCTACAACTTCACCGCCTCACTGGACCTGTGGGGCACGCTCGACACCGAGGCGCTGCGCCGGGGGCTCGACGCCACCTTGGCGCGCCACCCCGGTCTGCGGCTCGAACTCGTCGCCTCCGCCGGGTCCGTACCGGCGCAGCGGGTCGCGCCGCAGTGTGCGCCGAGGCTGCACACGATCGACCTCGGCACGGAGGAGGACCCCGAGGCGGCATTCGCCCGTCTCCTGCGTACCGAGGCCGAGACACCGCTCGACACGTTCGAGGCGCCGCTGATCCGCTGGACGCTCGTACGACTGGCCGAGCGCCACCACCGGCTGATCCACGTCGAGCACCACCTGATCCACGACGGGCACTCCTTCGCGATCCTGCTCGACGACGTCTTCCGCGTATACCGCGCCCACGTCCTCGGCGAGACCCTCGAGCTCCCGCCCGCCTCGTCCTACGCGGACCACGTCCTGGAGCGGACCGAGGCCGCGTACGCGCCCGAATCGCTCGACTTCTGGCGGGCCGAACTGCACGACCAGCAGCACGACCTGCCGCTCCCGGGCCTGACCCGCCCCGGTGCCCGCCGCAAGCACCACGGCGGACAGCTGCGCCAGACGATCGGCGCCGATCTCGCCGAACACCTGCGCGGACACGCCCGTTCACGCGGCCTCACCCCCTTCTCCACGCTCCTGGGGCTGTTCGCCGAACTCCTGCGCCGGCACAGCGGCCGCTCCCGGATGGTCATCGGCACCGCCGTCGGCAACCGCCCCCTCGGTTACGAGGACGCCGTCGGCATGTTCGTCAACACCATCCCGCTGCCGCTCGCCCTGGACGGCGCCGCCCCCGCCCAGGACACCATGGACGAGGTCACCGACACCCTCATCCGGGCTCTGCCGCACCAGGACGTACCGGTCCAGGAGCTGACCCGGGCGCTCGGCATGCACACCTCCGGCGCCGACAACCCCCTCTTCTCCGTCATGTTCAGCGCCCACGACGCACCGCTGCCCGAGATCGACATACCCGGTCTCGACATCACCCTCTTCGAGGGCTTCAACACCGGCACCACCCGCTTCGACCTCGACGTGGTCCTGCTCCCGGACGACCGTCGCGGCGTCACCCCGCGCCACGGCTCGCCCGGTATGACCCTGGTCTGGGACTACGACGTGGACCTCTTCGGCGAAGACGTCGCCCGATTGCTCTCCGGCCGCTTCCTGGACCTGCTGCGCGCCTATCTCGACAGCCCCGAGACTCCCCTGGCCGAACTGGTACCGACCGCCGTGGAGCCGGCCGCCGAGCCCGTGCCCGTTCCGGCCGACCGCGATCCGCTGGATCCCGTGGCCGCGCACCACCCGTCGCAGCCGGCCCTGCTGTGCGGAGCCCGCCGGCTCACCTACGGCGAACTCGACGACCGCGTCGGCTCGCTCGCCGAGCGACTGCGCGCCGCCGGTGTGACGGCCGGCCGGCCGGTGGCCGTGGTCCTGCCCAGAGGGACCGACTCGCTCGTCGCCCTGCTCGCATGCCTGCGGACCGGCGCCGTCTACTGCCCGCTGTCCCCGTCCGATCCGCCGGCCCGGCTCGGGCTGCTGCTGGAGCGGCTCGCCCCTGCGCTGGTCCTCACCGGTGACGGCACCCCGGCCCTGCCGGAAGCACTGCCGACCGCCCGGATCGACGCGCCGGTCCTGCCCCCCGCGCGCGGAACGGCCGAACTTCCCGGCACCGCCTACGTCATCCACACCTCGGGCTCCACCGGGACGCCGAAGCCGGTCGCCGTCGGCCACGCGGCGCTGGTGCACCATCTGACGGCGGCCGCCGACCGGTTCGGCCTCACCACCTCGGACCGGGTCCTGATGTTCGCCCAGCCGTCCTTCGACGTGGCGCTCGAGGAGGTGCTGCCGGCTCTGCACGCCGGTGCCTGCCTGGTCCTGCCCGAGTACGAGGTGCCCACGGGCGCGGAGCTCGCCGAACTGCTGGCGTCCGCCCGGGTCACCGTAGCCAACCTGCCCACCAGCTACTTCCTCGCCACCCGCGAGGACCTGCGTCCCCCGCTGCGTGACGGGAGCTGGGCGCCCAGGCTCCTGGTCCTCGGCGGCGAGCGCCTGCCCGTGGAGGCACTGCACGGCGTCCTCGCCGACACCGACGCCACCGTGCTCAACGTGTACGGCGTCACGGAGGCGGCCATCAGCTCGACCGTCCACGAGATCTCCCGCGACGCCCTTGCCGAGGGCGCCGAGATCCCCCTGGGCACCGAGCTCCCGGGCGAGCGGGTCCACGTCCTGGACGCCCACCACCGCCCGCTGCCGTCCGGCGCGGTCGGCGAACTCGCCGTCGCCGGGCCCGGTCTCGCCGAGGGCTACGCGGGCAACGCGGAGGCGACGGCCGCCCGGTTCGTCACCGTCGACGCACTCGACGGGCAGCGTGTCTACCTGACCGGCGACCTCGGCTACCGCGGTCTGGACGGTCTGCTGTACTTCCTCGGGCGGCGCGACAACCAGGTCAAGCTGCGCGGTCACCGCATCGAGCTGGAGGAGATCGAGGCGGCGGCGTCCGCGGCTCTGGGCGGGCGGTCCTGCGCCGTCGTACTGGACCGGGAGAGCCCCGGCGGGCCCAGGCTCGTCGGCTTCCTCCAAGACCGAGCCGACGGCGCGGCCTTCGACGAGAAGGCGCTGCACGCCGAGTTGAGCCGCCGCCTGCCCGGCCCCCTCGTGCCCGCCCGGTGGGCACGGCTGGACAGCATGCCGACCCTCGCCGGCGGCAAGCCCGACCGTACGGCTCTGTCGCGCCGAGCGGCGGCGCTCGACCCCGACGACGCCGCGACGTCCCAGCCCGGAACCAGCGCCGAGCCCGGGCCTACGGCCACCGCCGTGTCCGCGGTGTCCGCGGTGTCCGCGGTGTCCGCGGTGTCCGCGGTGTCCGCGGTGTCCGCGGTGTCGGACGATCCGATGACGGCTCTGCTCACCGAAGGCTGGCGCAAGGTGCTCGGCCACAGCCGCTTCGACGCCCGCTCCCACTTCTTCCACAGCGGGGGCCATTCCCTGCTGGCCGCCGAGCTGGCCGCCTGGCTGGAGCCCCGGCTGGGCACCCGCCCGCCGTTGAAGGTGCTCTTCCGCAACCCCGTGCTCGCCGACCAGGCCGACGCCCTCGCCACCACCGCCCTTTCCACGGAGTCGTGATGACCCAGTCCCCGACCGCGCCCGCCATCCCCGCCGTCCCCGCCATGCTCTTCGACACCGGCCTCGTCACCGACACCTCGCTGAGCATCGCCCATGGCCCCTCCGCCGAACCGACCCGGGTGCTCGCCCGCTTCGAGGACTGGGCCCGGCGTACCCCGCAGGCCCCGGCAGTGATCGACCGCACACAGATCTGGACGTACCAGGACCTCGACGCGGCGGCCGCCCTGGTCGCCGCCGACCTGGCCGATCGTGTCCGGCCCGGTGACCTGGTCGGCGTCTGCCTCGACCGGTCCACCGCCCTCGTGGTGACCGCCGTCGCGCTCGCCCGGCTCGGCGCCGTCTACCTGCCGCTCGGCCCCCGCCCCGGCGAACGCCGCATCCAGGCCGTCACCGAGGACCTCGACGTCGCCTGCCTCATCGGCGACCCCGATGTCCTTCCCGCGGAACACCGCGGCGGGGAGCACTTCCCGCTGCTGCTGCCCACTGACGGCGTCAACGCCCCGGCCGCCGCGGTGGCGGCCTTCTCCGACTCCGTCCGTGGCACCCGGCGCGCACCCGAAGGCGCCCTGTACGCCGTCCTCACCTCCGGTTCCACCGGCCGCCCCAAGGCGGTCGCCGTGGCCGAGTCCTCGCTCTCCGTCGCCCTCGACTGGTACCGGGCCGAGACCGGCCTCGCACCGGGCGACCGCCAGTCCCTGCTCATCGGTGTCGCGTTCGACCCGCACCTGCTGGAACTGTGGGCCGCCCTGACCTCGGGCGCCGCCCTCGTCCCGGCCCCGGACGACACCCGCTGGGACTCGCACGTGCTCACCGACTGGTGGCGTGACACCGCCCTCACCCACGCCGTGGCGGCCACCCCCACCGTGGAACCGCTCCTGGACCGGCCGTGGCCGCAGGACCTGAAGCTACGTCACCTCGTGGTCGGCGGCGACCGCATGCGCCGCCGCCCCGCCGCCGACGTCACCGCGACCGTCCACAACGCCTACGGCCCCGCGGAAGCCACCGTCGTCACCACCACCCACACCATGCGCGGCACCGACCCGGAGGCCGGCGACCAGGCCCCGCCGCCCATCGGCACCGCGCTGCCGGGCGTCACCCTCGTGGTCACGGACGTCGAGGGCCGCCCCGTCGCCCGCGGGCAGGAGGGTGAACTGCGCGTCGGCGGCCACTGCCTGGCGCTCGGCTATCTTGACCCCGAACTCACCGCACGCCGGTTCACCGCCCCTCCGCAAGAACTGGCGCTGCCCGCGGTCGACCGCCTCTACCGCACCGGCGACCGGGTACGGATGAACGCCGACGGCAGCCTGGACTTCCTCGGCCGCCTCGACGACCAGGTGAAGATCAGCGGGGTGCGGATCGAACCGGTCGAGGTGGAAGCCGCCTTCGAGCAGGACCCCCGGGTACGCACCGCGGTCGTCACCGTGCTGCGCGACAGCTCCGGCCACGGTCGCCTCGTCGCACACGTACGGCCCGCCGACGGCGCCGAACCCCCTGCCGGGGATCTCCTCGCCGCGGTCCGGGCCTGGCTCCCCGAGCAGGCCGTCCCCACCGCCGTTCGGATCGTCGACGGCTTCCCGCTCGACGCCAACGGCAAGGTGGATCGCCCCGCCCTGGCAGCCCAGGCCCAGTCCGGGTCCCAGGCCACGGTGCCGCCCAGGAGCACCACCACGGGCGACCTCGCCGACGACCTTGCCGCCGCCGCCACCGCCACCGAGCGGCTGGTGCTGACGACCGTGCGCGAACTCCTCGGCCGGCCCGGAACCGGCCTCGGTGACAACTTCACCGACGCCGGCGGCACCTCCATGGTCGCCGCACGGCTGCTGGCAACCGTCGAACGCGAGACCGGAGTACGCCTGCGCGCCCCCGAGCTGCTGCGCAGCACCGACCTGCGGGCGTTCGCCGCCCTCCTCGACCAGCGCCTGACTGCGCGCCCGGAAGGAGCCTGACATGACGCCCACCGCCCTGCCGGCACTCGTCGCGCGGCACGCCGGACTCACCCCCGACGCCCTCGCCGTCGTGGACGGCGACACCACCCTCACCTACGGCCGTCTCCTCCAGGCCGGCCGCGCTCTCGCGGCACACCTGCGCGAACACCACGTGACGCGCGGCGACCGGGTGGCGCTCCTGACGACGCGCTCGTCCCGCACGATCGTGGCGCAGCTCGGGCTGTGGCTGGCGGGAGCCGTGTGCGTGCCGCTGGATCCCGCCCAGCCCCGCCCGCGCACCGAGGCGATGATCGCGGACGCGGAGGTGAAGCTCACCGTCGGCGACGCGAAGCTGCTGGACGCGGCCACGTTTCCCGGCCCCGTGCTCGCCCTGCCCGAGGAGCCGCTCACGACCGGTCGGCCGGTCGACGAGTCCGACCCGGACAGCCCGGCATTCATCATGTTCACCTCCGGTTCCACCGGCCGCCCCAAGGGCGTTCTCGTGCCGCACCGGGCCATCGCCGAGCTGGTCACCGGACCCGGTTACGTCACCCTCACCGGCCGCGACCGCGTCCTGTTCCACTCGTCCATGACCTTCGACGCCTCGACGTTCGAAGTCTGGGCAGCGCTCGCCAACGGCGCCGCAGTCGTCGTCTGCACCGAGCAGCGGCCCTCCCTGGAGGACCTGGCCCGGCACGTCGAGCGGCACGGCGTGACGGTGGCGTTCTTCACCACGGCCCTCTTCCACCAGCTCGCCGCCCGCCGCTCCCGCGTCTTCGCCCAGCTCCGCTCGGTCGTCGTGGGCGGCGAGGCGATGGCTGCAGCACAGGCCCGTGAGGTGCTCACCGCCTTCCCCTGGCTGGAGCTCGTCAACGGCTACGGGCCGACCGAGACGACCACCTTCGCCACCGCCCACCGGGTCACCGCGCAGGACTGCGAGGGCCCCATACCGATCGGCAGGCCCGTCGCCGGGGCCACGGCGCACGTCCTGGACGCCGACGGTCACCCGGTGGCCGACGGCGACCGGGGCGAACTGTGGATCGGCGGCAGCAGGCTCGCCCACGGATACACGGGCCTGCCCGCACTCACCGCCGAACGGTTCGTCGAGCATCCCGCCGCCGACGGGCGGCTCTACCGTACGGGCGACATCGTCTCCCTCCGGCCCGACGGCATCCTCCGGTTCCACGGCCGCAACGACGACCAGGTGAAGGTCCGCGGCTTCCGCATCGAACCCGCCGAGGTCGAACACGCCCTCCGCCAGCAGCCGGACGTGGACGACGCCGCCGTCACCGTCGACGGCGCCGGCTCCCCCGAGGCACGCCTCGTCGCGTTCGTCGTTGCCGCGCCCGGCCCCGTGCCCCACGGCGCGGCACTGCGCGAGCGGCTCACCGCAGTCCTGCCGGCCCACCTGGTTCCCGACGCGGTCACCGTGCTGGAGCGGCTTCCCCTCACCCCGGCCGGCAAGGTCGACCGGCGCGCGCTCACCGGACGCGCGCACGCCGCCGGGAATCAGCCCGCCGACCAGCCGGCGGCGCGGATGACACCGCTGGAACAGGCCGTCGCCGCGGTGTGGAGCCAGGCACTGGGCATCGAGGTCACCCGCGCCGAGGACGAGTTCCTCCTCGTCGGCGGCCATTCCCTCCTCGCCCTCGCCGTCACCGAAGACCTGCGGGAGGAACTCGGCGTAGAGCTCTCCCTCGCCGACTTCTTCGCCGCCCCGACCGTAGCCGCGCAGGCCGCGCTGGTCGAACGCGCCCTCCTGGCCGCCCACGCAGACCTCCACCCCGAGATCCCGGAGCACAGCGATGTCCACTGACACCGACTCCGCGGCCCGCGACCGCAAGGAGCAGCTCCAGCAGGAGCTGCTGCGCCGGGCCCGCGCCGGAACCGCCCGGCGCACGACGGCCGGGCCCACCGCCGGTGCGAGCGCCGCTGCGGAAGGCCACGCACCGCAGGACACCGCCCACCCCGGCGCCACCAGCGCACCGGCCGGAAGCGTCCCCCTCTCCCGCGCTCAGCGCCGCATGTGGCTGATGGAACGGCTCGGCGGCGCGGGCGACTCGTACCACGTGCCGTTCGCCACCCGTGTGCGCGGTCCGTTCGATGCGGCGGCGTTCGCCACCGCCCTCACCCGGCTGGTGGCCCGGCACGCCATCCTCCGCACCCGCTACGCGGAGCACGAGGGCGAGCCCTGCCAGGAGGTGCTGCCGACGCCGCGGACGGTCCCCGTACACGTCGTCGACACCGATGTGGCGGACGCCCCGGCGCTGCTGCGGCGCGAGGCGGTCCGGCCGTTCGACCTCGCGGCCGGCGACGCCGTACGGGCGTTCGTCCTGCGCCACGGCCCGCAGGACCACACCCTGCTGCTGACGTTCCATCACATCGCCGTGGACGCCGCCTCACTGGAGACCGTGGCCACCGAACTCGCCGTTCTCTACACGGCGGCCACCGACGGAACGGGCCGGCACACACTGGCCGCACCGCCGCAGTACGCCGACCACGCGCGCCGCGAGCACGACGGCCTGCCCGGCTTCGAGGCGGAACTGAACCGCTGCAGCGACCTGCTGGCCGACGCCGCCCCACCGCGCCTGCCCCAGCCGGCGGCGGCAGCGCCGCAGACGGCCGTGCGTCCCGGGGCCGTGTGCAGCGTGCCTCTGGCGCCCGCCGTGCCTGACGCCCTGCGGGCGCTGGGTGCACAGCGGCAGGCCACGCTCTTCGCGGTGTCGCTCGCCGCGGCCTTCGCCGCACTGCACCGCCTCACCGGCGACGACGACCTCGTCATCGGCGTGGCGGGCACCCATCGCAGCGGAACCGCCATGCGTGGCCTGGTCGGCCTGTGCGTAAACACCCTGCCCGTACGGGTGGACGTCTCCGGCGACCCGTCGTTCGCCGAACTGCTGCGACGCGTGAGCGACGCGCTCCTCGAAGCCCAGCGCCACCGGCACATCCCCTTCGACCTGGTCCTCGAACGTCTCGGCGCCGGGGCCCGCGGCGCCGACGGCACCGCACTGGTCCGCGTCACCTCCGACGTCCTCGGCGAGCCGACGGTACTGCGGCTGCCGGGTACGTCGGCCGAGTACGTCGACGTCCCCTCCGACGGCGCGAAGTTCACCCTGTCCTACGGCCTGGTGCCGGGCGGCGACGCCGCACAGCCCCTGGCACTCGTCCAGTACGACGCGAACGCGCTGGACGACACCGTGGCGGAGGCGGCCGTACGGGACTACGCGGCGCTGCTCCACGCGGTCGCGGCCGACCCGCAACTGGCCTTGAGCAAGCTGCCTCTTCCCGGCCCGAACGACAGCTCCGGCCCCCGGGACGCCGCCGATCCGGAGGGCGACGGCCACCCTGCCGCGCAGGCCCTGCGCACCCACCCGGGCGTCGCCGACGCCACGGTGGTCCAGCCCGAGCAGGGACCGCCCGTGGCCTATGCCGTCCTGCGCGACAGCGTCGGCCCGTCCGGTCACGAACTGCTGGGCCTGCTGCGCCGGTCGCTCGCGCCCGAGGCCGTGCCCGCCGCGGTCACAGTGCTCGACGCGCTGCCGCGCTCGGCCGCCGGGCCGCTCGACCACGCCCGGCTGCCCGGGCCGTCCACACCGGACGCCCCGTCCGGCCCCCGGGCCGAAGCGGTCAGGGAGACCTTCGCGGCTGTGCTCGGTGTCGCCCCGTCGCCGGACGACGACTTCTTCGCCCTCGGTGGCCACTCGCTGAAAGCCGTGCAGCTCGCCGAACGGCTGCGTACACACCTCGGACTGCCGCTCACGGGCCTCGACGTGCTCCAGGCCCGTACGCCCCGGGCGCTGACCGCGCTGCTCGACGAACGGGAGGCACGGCAGAGCGCCGCGAAGGCCGCGAGCAGGCCGGCCCCCCGCTCCCGGGACATCCGCCCGGGCACGGTGCTGGTCACCGGCGCGACGGGCGGAGTGGGCGCGTTCGTCGTGCGTGAACTCGCCGCGCAAGGCCGCCCCGTGCTGGCGCTCGCCCGGCCCGAGTCCGCCCATCTGATCGCCACCGAGGGCGTCGACGTCATCGAAGGCGACCTCTCCGACCTGGCCGGGCTGCGGGACGCCGTCGCGCAGGCCGACGCGGTCGTCCACGCCGCCTGCACCTTCACCCGGCACGACGTGGACCGGGCGGCGATGGAGACGATGGTCGACGCCTGGCGGCGCGGACCGTTCGTCTTCGTCAGCAGCGTCGACGCCTACGGACACCCCGGGACGGAGCGGGTCGCCGAGGAGTCGGCGCCCCGCGAGCCCGTGAGCCCGTACGGGAGGGCGAAGCTCGACTGCGAGGCGATGGTGCTGCGCGCCGCGGGGACCGAGGGACGCGGGGGCGCGAGCGCCGTGCGGTCACCGATCGTCTGGGGCGCGCACGACCGGCTGCGCGAACAGCTGCGCTGGGGCGCCATCGGCACCCTCTACCAGTCCGCCCGCCAGGGCCGGCCGATCGACCTGCCACGTCCCGGTACTGGTGGACACCGCTGGTACGGAGCCGCCTGGGTGCACGCGGCCGCCCTGGCCCGCGCGGTGGCCGAGAGCCTGGACCGGCCCGTCCACGGAGTCGCCAACGCGTGCAGCGGCCACGTGTCCTGGCACGACCTGGCGCAGGACCTCACGGAACTCCTCGGCACCCGCGCGGACTTCCGCACGACCGAGGCGGTACCCCAGGACCTCGACCACCGCTGGCACTACGACAGCGCACGCCTGGCCCGGCCTCTGCGCGCACGCGCGGGAGAGGACCGGCGGACCGTGCTGGCAGAGATGATCGGCGCCATGACACCCGACAAGGCCTGACACACCGCTGCGCCCGGAGCACCCACAGGGGGCTCCGGGCGCAGCGCCGAGGTGCCCCCGGGGGCGCCAATGGGGCTCCGAAGCAGCTGTGGATACCGCTGCCCAGGCCGAGGTGCCGGCCGGAGACGACGATGCCGCCGAGCTCGCCCCGCACGTCGTGGACCCTGTGCGGGGAGTGTGGCGGCCCGAAGGGCCGATTCGTGATGCGGCGCAGCCGGTCGTGGTCCGGCGGGCGCGCGATGAAGACCGGCGGCAGGGCCGATTCGCCGCCTTCGGACTGCGCCAGCGGGTCCCGCTCGCAGACAGGGTGAGTTGCGAGGGTCGGAGCTGATGCGCGGCTGCTGTACCTGCACCGCCGTAATCCGGACGTCCCGATCGAGGAGACCGTCGGGGCGATGCACGACCTGGTGACCGAGGGGAAGGTCCGCCACCTGGGACTGTCGGAGGTCAGCGCGGCAACCCTGCGGCGGGCGTGCGCGCAGGCGCCCATCCGCGCCCTGCAAAGCGAGTACTCGCCGTTCACTCGCGGCCTGGAACGTGAAATCCTCCCGACCGCACGTGAACTGGGAGTCGCACTGGTGGCGTACGCCCCACTCGGGCGCGGCCTACTCACCGGCACCGTGAACATCGAGGACCTCGCCGAGGAGGACATCCGGCGGAACCAGCCCCGCTTCCTCGGCGACAACCTCACCGCCAACCTCGAACAGGCCGCGCGCATCCATGCCCTCGCATCCGCCGCCGGCTGCACCCCCGCACAACTGGTACTGGCCTGGCTCCTCGCCCAGGGAGAAGACATCTTCCCGCTGCCCGGCGTCCGTCGGCGCACCCACCTCAGCGAGAACGCGTCCGCCACACAGATCACGCTGCCCGGCTCCCTCCTCCAGGCACTGAACAACACGTTCACGGAAGCAGCCGGCGCCCGCGCACCCGACACGTCCCGCCTGGAGCAATAGGCCCATGCCCGGACCTGACTCTGATCGCCACCACGCCCCTGACCGGCCAGGCGCTGTCGTGGGTGCCGGCTCCGTCGGCCCTGACCGGTACAGGGGACCCGTAGCAACAGGTCTGGTGGCTGGGGGTGGTTATGCCGGCGTCAGCCGGTCAGGTGGTTGTCGATGTCGCGGGCGGCGCGGTAGCCGCTTTCGGTGGCCCCGTCGATGAAGGACTGCCACGCTTTCGCGGAGTCGGCGCCCGCGAAGAGCAGCCGGCCCTCGGTGGTGCGCAGGTCGGGCAACACCTGTGCGAGTCGTCCGGGCCGGTAGATGCACCAGGTGCCCAGGGCGAGGGGGTCGCTGGCCCAGTCCCGGCCGACGACGAATTCGACCTCGACGCCGGGCAGGAGCGGCTGCAGTGCCTCCTGCATGCCGGTGGTGTCGTCGAAGGCGGTCATGGGCAGGCGTTCGGGGTTGGCGGCGAACACGATCAGCCACGTCCCTCGTGGGCCGCTGGCGTAGGTCACTGCCCAGTTGACGGCGACACGGTCGGCGACCGGCTGACCGGCCGAGCTCTCAGGCTCCCGGTCCGCTCGGCCTCTCGGTGACGGCGGGGGCGGCGGTGGCGGCGGGGGCGGCGGGGGCGGAGTCCTCGGTGTAGTAGCGCCGTAGGAGTTCCCGCTCGGCGTCCCGGTGCGGGAACATGAAGAAGATCAGCAGCGCACCCAGGGCGATCGCGGCCAGGCCGACGGTGTACGCCCAGTCGTCGCCGTGGAGGAACGACTGGCGTGCTGCCGCGACGATCTGGTCGGCGTACTGGGGGTGCTGCTGGGCGACCTGCCCGGCGGAGGCGAACGACTTCGTCAGCTCGCTCTGGACTTGGTCCGACACGTCCTTGCTCTCGGGGGAAGCGGCGATCGCCGCGCTGAAGGCCGAGGCATAGCCGGCCGTGAGGAGCACGCCCATGACGGACTGCATGATGGCCCCGCCGAGGTCCCGTTGCAGGTCGGCGGTGCCTGAGGCCATGCCGGCCCGTCGCACGGGCACCGATCCGGTCAGCGAGTGGGATGCGGGCGTCCCGGCGAAGCCGGCGCCGATTCCGATGAGCACGTAGGCGAAGCCGATCTGCCAGTAGCTGCTGTCCTCGCCCCAGAACAGCAGCATCCAGGCGAAGGCGAGGAAGAGGAATGTGTAACCGATCAGCAGGGTCGTGCGGGCGCCGCGTGTCTCGACCAGCTTCGCGGACCGTGGTGCCACGAGCACGATCATCACGACGAGGGGGAGGATGGCGGCGCCGGCTTCGACGGGGTTGTACTCGAGCACGTTCTGCAGGTACTGCTGGCTGATGAACGCCGACCCCATCATGGCGCCGTACACGATGATTCCCGCGCATGCGGCGACCCAGAACGTGCGCCGGCCGGCGATGTGGAGGTCGTACAACGGGTTGGGAGCCCGGCGCTGACGCCAGAAGAACGCCGCTCCGGCAGCCAGGGCGATCACGACGAGGCCGACGACCAGTGCCCCCTGGCCGGGCACGGCGGCGAAATTGATCGCCAGCACCAGTCCCGCGATCAGGAGGACGGACAGGATGCCGCCGAGGTTGTCCACCGGTTCGGCTGACTCGTTGGCGTGCGCGGGGACGAACAGCAGGGCCATGACCAGCGCGACCACGGCGAGGGGAAGGGTGACCAGGAACACCGACCCCCAGTAGAAGCGTTCGAGCAGCGCGCCCGCGATCACCGGCCCGAGCAGGGAGATGCCGCCGCCCAGGGCCGACCACAGCGCGATCGACTTCGTCCGCTCCGGCCCCGCCCACAGGGCGGTGATCAGTGCCAGGGTGGTGGGGTAGGCCATGCCGGCCGAGAGCCCGCCGAGGATCCGGGCCACCACGAGGACGGTGTCGTTCGGCGCGTACGCGGCGAGCAGGCAGGCGGGGACGGACAGAGCGATGCCGAGGAGCAGCAGCAGCTTGCGCCCGTGACGGTCGCCGACCGCACCCAGATAGAGCACCGATGCGGCCAGGCCGAGGGAGTACCCCACGGCGATCATGTTCAGCGTGGTCTGGGAGGAGTCGAAGGCCTTCCCGATCGCGGGCAGCGCCACGTTGGCCACCGACAGGTTCAAGTTGGCCACCGCGGCAACGACGATCAGGGACGCCAGAACGAGCGACGCCCGCGCCGGGGCCTCACGCGGAACGTCGGTGCGAGGCGCGCCGCTTTTCGACATGGAACCTCCGGGGCAGGCGAAGTTGGGCTTGGCGAGAGTCTTGCCTGATCCACCGTGCAGCACATCGCCCCATTGGGATGACACGCCCACCGTCGCCGACGCGGTCCGCCCGCCCCGCGGGTGCCCGCCGCAATGCCAGTCCTCCAACCGGAACCGGCGCGTCCCACGGCCGTCGACCCGGGGCAGTCGCGCCGAGGCATCCGGATGCCCGGCGTAGCTGCACCTGGAACGGGCAGGGAATCACGCTCGGTACTGAGAGCCGGTCGTCGGGGGACGGAAGCCTGGGCCTTCGGCCCGCTCCCCGAGCCGCATTTTGACCGCTGACCAGTGGTGGTGTCGGCGGGGCGTGCCCAGGAGCGGCGTCGGCTCCGGCTTGGGCGGGGACTCGCCCCCGAGTTCGCGGAGGCGCCTCGGGCTGATTCCGTTTCCATGTGAAACCGATCTTCGGGCGCTCGTTGTGACTGCGGGTGTGCGCTGGGTGCACGCCCCGGAGTGCAGCCGGATGGTGTGCGCTGGGCAGACGGGGTGGTTGTTCATGAAGGCTATTTCGACGGGCGCGGAGGTGTCGTGGCATGTGTCGGCATTCCGTTTGGGGCAGGAGGAGCCGGGGGCGGCCGAGTTGGTCGGCCTGATCCGGGAGTTGCGGGCGCGGACTCTGTTCGATCGCGGGCGTCGGCCGGACTTCCGGACGGCGGATGGCGCCTATACGGACAATCAGGATCTGGATTTCGGCGCCTGGCACTTCATCGCCCGCCGGGAGGCGGGCGGCCGGCCGCTGGGCTACGTGAGGCTCTCGACGCCGGAGACCGGGGAGCTCTTCCAGACCCGCGCGTATCTGGGTGCGGAGCGCTACGAGGACGTGCTTCGTGCGCACGGGCTCGGTGTGGCGGAAACGTTTGAGCACAGCCGCTTGGTGGTCGAGCACCAGGCCCGCAAACTGGGTCTGGGGGTCTATCTGAACGCCTTCGCCATCGCGGCCGCACGCTGCCTCGGCGCCAAGGCGATGATCGGGACGTCGGGTACGGCGGACGGGCAGGACCGCTTCCACGAACGGTTCGGTTTCCATCCGGTACCGGGAACGCGCCGCTACGTGGAGCACTACACCGAAGACGTGGCGATCATGCTGTACCGGGCCGCCCAGCGGAGCGGGCAGTACACCGACCTGATCGAGGGGCTGGAAGGGGACTTCCCGGCTGCCACCGTAACCGCCCAGCAGGCCGGGCTCGGCGCTGCCGTCGAAGCCTGCCTCCTCCCGGACACCGAAAGCCGGCGGCCCGTCGGTGCTGTCGCGGCCGAGGCCGAGGCCGACGGTGCCTGGCGGCCAGTGCTCCTCGACCTGCAACGCGAACATGACCGAGATGCCTTGGAGACCTCCTGGGATCGGGCGAGGTCCGCCAGGTCCTGGACACGATCGACGAACAGCCGAGCGAGCTGGTCAGTGGACGCGGTGTTCACCGCGATGGACTCCGACGACGACAACCAGATCCCCCTTTCGGTCCTGACCACGATGTTCACCCGCGGCGGCCTCAGCGAGGACGACGCCGCGGAAGCCGCACGCGTCTTCGACGTCGACGGCGACGGCACGGTCACCCACGAGGAATACGCCGCACCCTGGCAGCAAACCTGGCCAAAAAAGCCAGAAAGTATATTTTTTTACCTACTATGCACTCGCATGCCGGTGAGGCCGGGTCCTTCTCGTATGCTCCGACGCATGCGACGCACCTTCATGCCGCTCGCCGTCGCCGCTCTCGCGCTGACCGGGTGCACCACCGAGCAGGACAAGGCTGCGAGGTACTGGGACGGCCACCGGTTCGGCGAGCAGACGGCGACGGACTACGCGAGGCGCGTCCTCGACACCAACTTCACGTTCTGCACGACCGGCGGAGAGGTGGCTTCCCGGCAGGACATGTGTACTCGGCCTGGCGGCGTGGACACCCGGTACCCCGCTTCCGCAGGACGGCGGGAGTGCGCCGACGCTCTGCCCGACGGCCTGGGTGGCGACGAGCGCGAGGCGTGGAACGAGGGCTGCACCACTGGCATGTCCCGCTCGGCGTCCCGGATGTCGTGACCTACGGCGCCGACCCGAAGAAGTGACCGTCAGCACACCCCGCTTGGCTGCCGGGATCGGTGCCGGACGCTACGGCAGGGTGTCTCCCGCGGGCTCCGGCTCGAAGGCGTTCCGCAGACGTTCGTCCATCTCAGCCCGCAGTTCAGTCAGCCGCGAGAACAGCGCCTGTTCCTGGTCAGACAGGTAGTCTCCGGACTTCATCCTTGCCACCAATCCGTCAATGGCGTCCGACAGAACCTCCAAACAGATGCTGGCCGCCGCGTTGAAGCCGTCGTTGTATTCAGCGTCGAAAACACGGACTGCGCCGGTTCTCATCGCGTCGCCCAGTTCGCGCATGACGCGGTTGCCAATCGACATGCTGCCCCTCCCGTTCATCGTGCTCTTCACCGAGTGATGAACGTACCGTCCGGCTTGCCAAGTTGGCGATCTCGGGCCGCTGGCGCGCTGTCGACGTAGGGCTCCGCAGGGCCTTCGCCGAGCGGCACGGCGCACTATCCGCCTCGACGGGAACCAGCGCTGAACCGGGTGTTCATGCTCTGGCAGCATCGTCACCACAGCCAGGCGGTGGAGTGCCGCATCCGGGACAGGGCGCGGGCATCGCGGCGCGCGGCGGCACTGCCGATGCGGTTCTGCCGGGGCCGGGGCCGGGCCGACGCGACTGCCCTGCGTAGAACCGGCGTATCCCGGCCGCCTTGCGCTGCTTGCGCAGCTCCTGCTTCTTCTCCCGGTCGGTCTTCGGCTTCCGGGGCCGCTTCCAGATCGCCTCCCAGGCCGGCAGCGGGCCGTACGCTGCGGCGCGCTCCTGGACTGCCTCCCTCAGCCGGGCCGCGACCGCTTCGATCCTCGGGTCCTCAGGCGGCACGGTCATGCGACTCCTCCAGTGGATGTGGTCCGGCCCGGCGCGAGCGCCGCGGGCTGCTGGGTGCGCGGCGTCGCCGTGGCGGGCTGCGGTTGGGTGCGGCGAGCGGCGGCCCGTTTCCGGATACCGCCCTGGAGCTTGGCAGTCATCCGGGCGGCGGCCTCCAACGTCCGGCGGGTCTGCTCCACCGTGGCGACGTCGGTCGCCTGCTCCCGATTCCGGCCCGCCTTCCGGTCCGGCCTCGGGCTCAGGCTGGGGGTAGGGGTTTCGGTCGCACCACGCAGTTCCTGGTCAACGACCGCGCCCAGATCACCGCAGAGATCGATCCCACCGGCGCGACGACCCGCTTCGAGCACGACAGCCGAGACCGACTCCTCGCGCGCACCGACCCGCTGGGCCACACCACCCGTTTCACATACGACGAAGCGGGCCGACTGAGCAGCGTGACCCGCCCAGACGGCCGCCAGTCGCAAGCCGAGTACAACGCCCTGGGCCTCCCTGTACGGGTTGCACACCCTGACGGCAGGGTCATCCTCCAGACGTACGCCGGCCCCCGGACCGGATCCGGTCCGGGGGTGTGGTGTCAGCCCTTTCGGTGTCAGCCCCTGCGTCGGCGGTTCCGGGCGACGATCGCGCGGGTGACCACGGGCGGGAGCAGGTCCTTGGCCAGCTTGCGCCAGCGGGCACCGGGCCGGCGCGCGGGGGCGGGAGCGGGGGCGGGAGCGGGGGCCGGCGCCGGTTCCGCCGGCGGCGCGGGGTGTAGCGGCTGCGGGGGCACCGGCGCGACCACGCCCTGGTCCCCGATGCGTACCAGGGGGCGGCCGTCGATCACGTCCACGCCGTGCCAGAGGTCGGTGCGCTCCTCCAGCCACGCGAGCAGTGCCGCCTGGTGGGGCGCCGGGTCGCCCCAGGTTGCGTAGAGCTTCGAGGCCGAGACGCAGATGGGGTGCAGTTCGCCCGTGATCACGGCGGTCCAGACGGCGGCCGCGACGCCGGGGCAGTGCTCGGAGCGGTAGTCGTCGAAGACCACCACGGCATCCGGGGTCGCGACGAGACGCGAGGACGCGATGTCCGTGACGACGTGCTCGTAGAGGTGCGAGGCGTCGACGTGCACGAACCGGCAGCTCGTCGGCTTGACCCGGTCGGCGACGACCGAGGTGGGGGCTTGGATCAGTGTCGGCAGCGCCTCGTGGAAGGCCAGGTAGTTCGTCTCGAAGCCGCGCCGGGTGAGCGTGGGGTAGGAGCTGCGGTTCTCCGCGACGTTGAAATCGTCCGTCGCGGGCGAGTCGAAGAGGTCGCAGACGGTGAACTCCTCACCGGGCCGGAGGTACCGTCCGAGGAAGATCGCGCTCTTCCCCATGAAGGCACCGAGCTCCAGCAAGTCGCCCGGCTGCCCCTCACCGCTGTTCTGACGTGTCAGGAACCAGTCGAAGAGCACCTGGTCGTACGCCGAGAACCAGCCTTTGACCTCGTCGTACGTGGTGGGGACGAGCGGGGTCGGCTCACCGTCGGGGGTCGTGACGGAAGCTTGTGAAACGTGCGACACGGAGAGTCATCCTCCAGCGGAGTGGCATCGGTTTTCACGCTGATACCCGGCCGGGTAACGGAACCCTAAGCCCTGGGCGGAGGTGTGACGAGACGTGAGCGGGATCGATCTGTGATTCCTGCCCGCGCACCCCGTGCGCTCAGACCTCGGTCCGGCCGCGCAGCCGCTCGATGGCGGCGTTGCGGACGCGCCGGGTCCGGGCGGCGGTCGCGAGCTGGTACAGCGCCTCGTACCCGTCCTGGTGCTGGACGGCGGGGCGCCGGCACCAGTCGGACGCCTCGGTGAGCTGCTCGGCGGACCGGGGCTCGCCGCGGGTGATGACCTTGGGCAGCGTCCACTCGCGCTGCCGCCGATCGGGGAACACCCGGGCCGCGAGCACGCCGGTCACGGCCCGGGACCATGCCGGGAAGCCCTCGTCCGCCGGCAACTGCGCCGCGCGGCCGTTCAGACGGGTGACCACCGCGCTCTCGGCCGTCACCGGGCCGGGATCGCGCGGCACGGCGGCCACGGCCTCGGCCTCTGGCTCTCCCCCGGCGCTCCCCCGGCGCTCCCCCGGCTCTCCCCCGGCTCTCCCCCGGCGCTACGGCCAGGGACTCCAGGTGGCGGCTGTAGCGCCAGTGCTCGGGCGGGGTGGCGGCGTGGTGGTGCGGCGGCG
This sequence comes from Streptomyces sp. NBC_01294, assembly GCF_035917235.1. Classification (NCBI taxonomy): domain Bacteria; kingdom Bacillati; phylum Actinomycetota; class Actinomycetes; order Kitasatosporales; family Streptomycetaceae; genus Streptomyces; species Streptomyces sp. NBC_01294. The sequence goes on along the minus strand of NZ_CP108423.1, from coordinate 7,970,367 downwards.
TCGGAACGGCTCATCGGGCGACGCCTTCGCGGACGTGTCCCGCCCAGGCACCGTCCGGGAGCAGCTCCCAGTCGATCTCCACGGTCCGTCCACGACGGTCCCGCGCGACGGCCGTCACGGTCTCGGTACGGGCCAAGCAGCCAGCCGAAGCGCCCACTGGAACGCCCAGTCTCACCAGACCTACCGCCTACCCAGCGACGCGCTCGCGCAGCAGATCGACCATACGACGTGCGCCTCTTGCTGTCAGTGGCACAGGGAGTGCTTCCTGCATGAGAGCGCCCTCCCTCTTCAGGGACAGCCGGGGCCGGTTCGTCTCTACCGGGGCTCAGAGGCCCGCCCCGGCGCTACGGTGGTGACCGACGCCGAATGATGCCCAGGAGCACTTGATGAGCGAACAGCCGGCCCCCGCCAGCACCGTGCGGCAGCAACTGGAGCCCGCGGCCGCCGACGCGGTCCGCGCCTACGCCGCCAAGACCCGCGAGAACGCCGACCGGCTCGCCGCCGTCCTCGAGGACATCGCCACCAACGGCCTGCCCGCGGTGGAGGAGTGCACGCCCTGGGAGGAACTGCGCGAGGCCCATCTCGCCCGCCTCGCCGCCCAGCGTCCGGCCGTCGCCTGATGGCCGGACGGCGCGCCAGAATCGCGTTCGGCGAGTCCGCGGCCAAACAGCTCGAAGACCTCACCACCGAACGCGAACTCCACGCCCTGGACCGCGCACTGGTCGCCATCTCCGTCGACCCCGAGATCGGCGGGCCGATCCCGGCCGACGGCACCGGGCCCGAGCTGCGCCAGTACGCCGACGAGATCGAGGAAGTCCGCGTCCTGTACTTCGTCACCGCACTGCGCACCGTCGTCGTGGTCGCCTACATCGAGACCTGACCCGGACGACCGCGGTCAGGTCTCCAGAGGCGGACGTCCCGATGACGGCTTCGGCTCGACGTCCTTCTCGACGCGTTCCGCGAATCCCGGCTCCACCTCGACGCGAGTGTGCGCCTGGGGTCCCCTGTCAGCGGCGGCCAGTGGCCAGGATGACGAGGAACTGGCCACCGCCCGCCTCGATGCCGGCGGTCACCGGCAGCCCCGGTACCAGCCGGGAGAAGCGGTCCACCAGCCAATCCGCCGCCTCCTGGGCGTCCTTCCTGGACGGACAACGACCCACCACCTCGCGGCCGCCCTTGCGCTCCAGCCTCTCGGCAACGGCGATCAGCGGCGCGGGTTCGACTACGTACAGGCGCTCCGGCCAGGCGATGACCACCTTGACCGCGCCCTTGCGCGTGTTGCACCCGCGGTGCGCGAGCCGCTCGGCGACCTTGGCCTTCCGGTCGGCGGTCCGGCTGTCGACACTGGGCCCCCGCGGGTCGTTCACCGACTCGTCGGGGTCGACCGGTTCGTCACACACCCAGCACTGCCAGCCGTCGCGCTCGGCCACATCATCAAGGAGACTCATCCGAGCAAACTACCTGCCCGGCCACCACCCCGCGTACCAGGGCCGGCACGGCGCGGGTCAGGCCGGCTCCCACCGCGGCCGCAGTACGAGAGATGCTGTCTGGCGCGAGTCGGGGAAGCACGAGGAAACCGGGAGGCCAGGTCTCGGTCTTCACCGCGCCATCGGGCGCAGCCGTCCACCCCGCGTCGCAGACGACGCTCAGGCGGAGGCCATGCGGGCGAGCAGCGCCCGAATCCCGCCGACGCGGTAGTGGTTGGGGTGGAGGTAGCGTTCACATGCGGTCAGCGACTGCTCCTCCGCTGCGGCCACCAGGTCCGGGAACCGGTCCTGAATCAGAGAGCCGCCGCGGGTCTGCAACACCACCTGCCCGCCCGGGGAGGCCGGGGTGAAGAAGATCGCGCGGTGCCCGTCGAACTCCTACTCGAAGGCGGCGCCGCCCGCCGGCACTCCCGGGCCCGGCAGCGCCTCGGCGGCCTGCGCCGGCATCGGCTCAACCGGCGGTCGCAGCGTCACCAGGTGCCTCCCTCCTCAGTCGGACCGGGCAGCCGCGCTCTTTACGTGCCCCGTGCCGTCGCGGTTACCTGGAGCGCACAAGGACGAGCCACGGGGGCGGGCATGGCGGGCTGGCATGGAGGATGGGCACGCGGGCTCTGGCGGACCGCAGTGGCGCTGGCCGCGCCGCCGCTGACCGCGGCCCTGGCGTTCGGGGTGGCCTGGAAGTCGGCGTACGGGTCGCTGGGCAACTGGGGGTTCTTCCTCGGCGGGCTGCTGCTCCCGCTGGTCCTGCTCGGCTGGCACGCCGCCCTCGCCGCGCGGCGCGGGGCCTCGCTCATCGCGCTGTCCGCCCTCCCTGCCGGCCTCGGCGCCATCCTGGCACTGGCGTCCGTGGGGCACAGCGCGCTGGAGGACCGGGGCGTCGAGATCAGCTGCGTCGTGCTGAAGGTCACCGAGCACACCGAGACGCAGTCCTCCATGGACGCCGAGGGCCACTGGACCTCCACGACCCGGACCTCGTACGACCACCGCCTGGACTGCCCCGCGGGCGGCCCGGAGCACCTGGACACCCCCTCGCGGCTCGCGGAGGAGGGCGGGTCCCTGGCGGTGGTGCACGACCCGCAGGGCAAGGTCTCCCCGCGGGCTGCCGGGGACGTCCACGGCCGGGGCCTGCGCATCGCAGCCGAGGTGGCGGTCGGGGCGGCCGTGCTCCTGGGGCTGGCCGGCGGGATCCGGGAGGCGTACGAGAAGCGGCGCCGGAGGCCGCGGCGGCCGACAGGGCGGTGAAACGCCTGCCCGAGGGCGGCACCTTCCGGCGTTCCGCCACACCCCAGCCCAGCACCGGTGAAATCCGATGACGCACACCCAGTGCACATCACAGGACGCCCATCAGGCTCCAGCGGCCCCGCCCCACGTACGGAGGACGAGGTGCGTCCGTTGGTCGACGGCCGGGACCTGCTGGCGGAAGTCCACCCGGACGGCACGTCGAGCTGCTCAAGCCGGCATTTTGCCTGGCCCCGCCGAGGGATGGCCGTTCGCGGCCTCGGACGAACCGCGCCGGGTCGAGCTGTCCAACAACGGCTGTGTCACCTCGTGCTGCGGAGGCATCTTCGTCACCATCCGGCGCCAGGGCGACCGGGTGCTCTGGACGTCCTGGGAGAACACACACGACAACCGGATTCCCTTTCCCACCGACCTGCACTTCGACGCGGCCCAGTACGACGCCGAACTGGCCAGGGCAGGCGCGGACGTCAGCTGGGAAGAGCCAGTGGACACCGCCGCCCGGCTGCTGGCCCAGGAACTTGCGGACTGACAGGCCCAGAGCACGGGGAGCGCGCAGTGATCGCCGTCACACCGAAGCGTACGGAGCCCGCACGCGTGACGGTGCGCTTGGGCCGCCAAGGTGTTGCGTGGGCACCGGGGGAGGATTTGGTCCGCGACCTGCTCATGACCGGTCAGGAACCCGTTCGGGAGCTCGTTCGGCGGTTCGCCCTCGGGCTCACGGCCGAGGACCCCGGCAACACGTTCGGCCCGCGGTGAGCACCGATTGCCGATCCTCCCGGATGGGACCCGCCGGGGCACCGAATGAAGGTGACCAGGGCGACTTTGATCAAGGTGTCGTGCGACCGGTTGACCGCTGGCCCCTGGAAGCGTGCCGGAGAGCTCAGAAGCGAGCCCTTCGGGGCGCGGCAGGTGCCAAGCCGTCGCCTCAACAGCGTCGGCATCGCCTCCGGCCCGGCCTTTAACGCCCGCGCCGGCGTCCGGGAAGCCGGCAGCTACCGGACCTACATCACGGCCGACCTACAAGATGCTGACACGTCTTCAGGTCGCCGACACCGCAGAGGAGTTCGACGCCGCGCTGGTCGGCCGAGGCGGGAAGGTCGGGTCGCGGGCACGGGCACAGCGCAGGGCGGCGATGGTGATGTCCAGCAGGTGGTGCTGGTGGGCCTCGCGCAGCCCGACCGCCTGGTAGTCATCGGCCGGGCCTCGTTCGCCGGCAACGTCGCCGTGGTAGCGCTGGCCACACTGCAGCTCACCGGGTCGACGGTCGGGCGCGTTCAAGGAATCTGCAACACCCTGTCCGGTGACAACATCATCACCTGTCACCACCCTGGACTCGGCGCCCTGTCACCAGACCAACCGCCCCAAGCCCGCCACGCACCGCACTGGGCACGCAGGATCTACGGCGCGGCTGCTTTGGTGAGCTTCAGGGTCACCGGTCCGTCCGGATCGGGGCGGAGATACACCTTCTTCGGACCCGCCATGTAGAGCTGGACGTCGACGTCCAGCTCACCGTCATCGGCCTCCAGGTAAACGAAGTTGCTGCGGGTGAAGTCCCATTGACCACTGAAGTCGACGGGGTCAGCACTTCCCCACCCCGTGACCTCGCCTTCCGAGATGTCCGTGGCGGAGAACGTTCCGTCGGCATCGAGCAGGATCTCGCCGCCCGTCTTGTCGTTGCGGTACACGCCAGGCAGCTCATCAGGATCGACCGAGCCCGCACACCCCGAAGTGACCACCGCAGCAGCGATCAGTACAGCAACGAGCCCCCATCCACCTGTCACCCTCTTCACCGCAGCCCCAGCACGCATGTTCACACGCCTCTCCCCAGAGGTTGGATAGCCGGCCCTGCAGCCGCACCCCCTATTTGAACACGCTCAAAATTGAGACTTTCGCCGGGTCCCACCATCGGCACATCGGGACTCGACTGGGCGCGGTGATGCTGGACTGCTGTCCCTGAACGTTCCTGCCACGGCGCTGACCTGGTGCGAGCCAAGGGGACGGAACCACGCGGCGCGTGTTCGAAATCGGTTGCCGTCGACGTGTCGCGTGCGGTGATACTCCTGCATGAGCAGGATTGCGCAGGTCATGGTGTTGGCGACGTACGCGGACGAAGTCATGGAGCCTCTCACCCGCTTTGACGAGTCACGCAGCTGGGCGGGCAAGTTCGAGCCGCTCGGGTTGTTCGTCGGCGGCTGGGTTATGGAGTTCTACAGGCAGTACACGCGCTCGGGTCTGTTGAAGCACTTGGAATCGCTGCCGTGGCCCAACCCCGAGCAGGTACAGGTACTGATCCATGACGAGGAGGACGACTGCTTCGGCCTGTGGATGATCTACGACGGCGCTCTCGTCGAGGTGCCGCTTCCTCGTGTACAGCGGTTCCACGCCCCGGCACCAACGTCAGATGAGTTCTCGCCAAGCCCGGGATATCTCTGGCGGACGGACGGGAAAGCCAAGGTGCCCGCAGGCTTCTCGACCGAACCTCAAGACCCGCGACCGGCCTGGTAGCGCAACAGCCCAAGCCATCCTGCCCGCCCCCACAAATACATGACGATGCCGCCGTGCCTGCGGCCCGCACAGCGCCGGCCGCTTACCCCTGCACCAAAGGCCCCCGCACGCCGTCTCAGGCATCGGCGGTGGTTCCGTCCCGCTCCGGGAGCAGTTCGGGCATCCCCTCCACCAGCACGACGACGGCGACGACCTCACCGGCGTCGCAGCGGCCGATCCACACGGGGTAGGTACCGTCCCCGGTGGTGGCGAAGGCCATGAGTTCGCCGCCGGAAGCCTCGTCCCAGGTGCGCTGCATGAACATGGAACCGTCGTCGATGTCCTCGTACCCGTCCAGGTCCGGCTCTCCCTGGATCAGCCCCCGCTCGTAGAGCGCGACGAGTGGCTCCCAGGCGGCGGCGTCGGCGAAGCAGCCGGTGGCGCCGTCGGTGTCGAATCCGGCGATCTGTTCCTCGATGAACAGCCGGGGGTCGTCGTCCGGACCCAGGGCCATCTCCCAGGTCGCGGCGGGGGTCTCGTCGACGAGCAGGCGTACCGCGGTGGGTCCCGTGGTCGTGACCTCCCTGTCCCGCCACTCGCAGTGGTAGCTGAAGCGGACCCGCGCCTCGTCGAGTACGTACTCCCCGGGCGGGACGGGGACGGTGATCGCCGGCTCTTCGTCCACGTTGTCCGGGCCGGCGACGGCCAGCAACCCGCTGGGCACGCGCAGGGTGCCGACCCGGCGGGGCTCCACGACGGTCTGCTCGGGGTGGTACCCGTCGGTCACCCGCACCCCGGGCCGGAACAACGCGCCGATCGGCCCGGGCTGCGCGGGCCGCGGCGGCCGCCAGCACGTGGCAGGGGCGTCCCCGTGGCCGCCCTCGGCGACCTCGGCGACCTCGAAGACCGGCGGCTCGGTGAAGCCGTGCACCTGCGCGGAGAGCAGCGGCCACTCCCCGAAGGCGGGCCGGACCATCCACTGCTCGTCGTCGCGGTGGGTGGGCGAGGTGGAGTACCCCCGAGGCTCCTCCGTCCGCCGCCCCCGACCGTCCGGGAAGAGGTCCACTATGACGCGCGGGCACTTCGGGTCGAACTCCGCCATCACCGGACCGGTGTAGTTCCAGGCGACCGTGTACCGGCGCAGCAGCCGCGCCGGGTCGTCCAGCAGCCGCATGTCCAGGTCGTAGGTGCGGCGGCCCTGGGCGTCGTAGACCCACAGCCCCACGTAGTGGTCCCGCCAGGAGACGAGCCGGACCTCCAGCGGAGCCTCCCGACCCGGCTCCCGGTACACCACCACGTACGGAAGCCCGGTGGCATCCCGCTCCCGGGCCTCCCCGGCCGACATCGGCCGCCAGGCCTCGCGGGCCTCCAGGTCCCACGCCTGCGCGTACCCCACCGCGACGACCATGACCGCTCCCTGTGCCTCGTACCTCGCGCCTCGCGCCTCGCGCCTCGCGCCTCGCGCCTGTGCAAGGGAGCCGCCGGCTGTGACAACGGCCGCAGGTCGTGTCCTTCGGGTCAGGCCGGATCAGTGAGCGGGGTCTGGTGCCGCGCATCACAAGGCCGAAGCCACGGCCGCCAGGGTCAGTAGGCCTCGTCCAGGCTGCGCTCGTTGACGCTGACGCAGCCGCCGTCGCGGTCGAGCTCGTCGAGCCAGACCTTCTCGTTCTCCGCGAGGTACGCGTGGAGGGCGCACGTGTTGCGCGCGAGGCAGGCGGGGATGTGGCATGCCTCCCTACTGCGGGCGGCGACGAGCCGTTGGCCGTAGCAGTGCACCGGCAACGGTGCGGAGTTCCTTTGGGTGCGCCGCCGCCTCGCGCCGGCGTCGCGACGCTGGACCAGGGGCCGTACCGCACCCGGTCAGGCGGGGGCCACGTCGGAGCCCCGCGTGCGCGTTCCCGCGGCCTCGTGCCGGAAGGAGCGGCGATAGGCGGCGGGCGTGGTGTGCACCAGAGCGTGGAAGCGCCGGCGGAGGTTGGCGGCCGAGGACAAGCCGGTCCTGGCCGCGATCGTCTCGACGGCCAGATCCGTCTCCTCCAGGAGGGCCCGGGCCGCCATCACCCGCTGCCGCAGCAGCCAGTTGCCCGGGCTCGTACCGAGCTGCTCGGCGAACCTGCGGGCGAGCGTGCGCGTGGAGACGGCCCCGAACGAGGCGAGGTCGTCGACGGTCAGCGGCTCGTGCAGCCGCTCGGCGGCCCAGTCCAGGACGGGGGCCAGGGAGTCGGGGGTGCGGTCGGTGAGGGGGAGCGTGGCGTATTGAAGCTGGCCGCCCTCGCGATGAGGCGGCATGACCATGTGCCGGGCGACCTGGTTCGCGTAGGCGGCGCCCTGGTCGGTGCGGATCAGGTGTAGGCACAGGTCGATGCCCGCGGCTGTGCCCGCGCTCGTGGCCACGTCGCCCAGGTCGACGTAGAGCACGTCCGGGTCGACCTGGATCCCGGGATGCCGCGCGGCGAGTTCGTCGGCCATGCGCCAGTGAGTGGTCGCCCTGCGACCCTCCAGCAGTCCGGCCTCGGCGAGCAGGAAGGCGGCGGAGCACAACGCGACAATACGGGCGCCGCGGCGATGCGCCCGCCGTAGCGCGTCCACGACGCCGGGCGAGGGAGCGCTCGCGCGCTGCACCCAGCCGGGGATGAGAACCGTCTGCGCGCGCTGCAAGGCCGACAGCCCGTGCATGACCGCCATGTCGTAGCCGGCCAGCGTCGGCAGGGGGCCGGGCCGCTCGGTGCAGACGTCGAACGTGTAACGGGCGGGCAGGCCTGGCCGGTTCAGGCCGAAGACCTCTGCGGCGCTGGCCAGCTCGAACGTGGACTGAGGCGGCAGGAGAAGGCACACCACGCGGTGAAGGCTCATGGCAGAAAAGTACCTCTCCACGTCAATCCTGACTCTGGGGCGGAGGCGGAGCGGCCGCGAGCATGATCTACGTGACTCAAGAACCCGACCTCGTACAGATCGTCCACGTCGATGACATCGACCCGACCGAGGTCGCTCCCGGCATCACCCGCAGGCGCTTGCCCGCCACGGAGTGGGCACGTGGGTGGGTGTACGACTTCGCCCCGGGTGCGCAATGGCCCGAAGAGGACGTGCACGAGACCGAGGAACGCTACTACGTGGTGTCCGGCGAGTTCATCGACTGCGGCCGACGCCTCGCGGCGGGCAGCTACGTGGTGTTCGCGCCGGGCAGCACGCACCGCCCGCGCACGGAGACCGGGGCGCGCATGATCGGGATCACCGTTCTCGGGTGACCGGTCGGCCGCGCCCGGCGCGCGGGCGCGGTGATGAGCCAGTCGGGTCGGGTCGGGTCGGGTCGGCGTCAGCCGGGGATGGCGGAACGCTTCTGTTCTGTGCACATGCCATGCCGGGCACGTGCACCCGGCCCGAGCGCGACCGGCAGACCCACCCAGTGAAGGGATTCTCCTCCCATGTTCGGCACACTCATGCTCATCGCCGTTCCCACCGTGCTGTTCCGGCTGCTCGGCGCCTTCTGCGTCGAACGGTTCGCGACCTGGCGGGTGTCCGTCCTGCACGGCCTTGCGGTCATGCTCGTGTTCACGGCGAGCGCGCACTTCGTCCCGTCCGCCCTCGGCCCCGTGCCCGGCCACCACGACCTGGTCGCGATGGTCCCGCCGTTCGTGCCGTTCCCCCGCCTCGCGGTCTACGCGACCGGCGTCCTGGAACTCCTCGGCGCCGCCGGACTCGTCCGGGAGTCCACCCGGCCGACGGCCGGGCTCGGCCTCGCCGCGCTGTTCGTCCTGATGCTCCCGGCCAACATCCACGCGGCCGTCGAGCAGATCCCGTTCAACGGGGAGCCGGCGACGCCGCTGTGGTTCAGGATCCCCGAGCAGGTGATCTTCATCGCCGTCGCGCTGTGGGCCTACGTCCCGACGCGCGGCGCGGCTGCCCGCAAGGCCGACGGGGTCCCGGCTTGGACGTCGTTTCGCGATGGCTCCGCGAGCGGGGGGCTCACACCGCCATCGCCACCGCACGGATCGACCACCGGCGACTGACCGAGTGATTCGACTTCTCCGTCGAGATACGGCAGTCGTATCAGACAGGGACGCCTTGTCCAGCCACCGCCCGTTCGGATGCTGCATGACTGCCACGATGCGCATCCGAATGATCACGAAAGGGTTTGCCGATGCGAGCGGCACTCAGAGCGTTCTTCGCAGCGCTCTTCGCCATAGGACTGGTTCTTGCTTCCGGGCCCAGTCCCGCGCAGGCCGACACTCCCGATGCGCAGAACTGGCCGAAGCCGAGGTTCATCAGCTACAACGTCTGCGGGGCCGCGTGCGCCATCTACGAGGGGTCCAAGGACGCGTGGCGCGACAAGATCGTGAACGCCATGGACGGCTGGGACGCTGATCTGGTCATGCTGCAGGAGATGTGTCACGGGCAGTGGACCCTGCTGCGCGACTCGCTGGAGGGCCGCCCCAGTGGCAACAAGTACGACTCGGTCTGGGGCGCGACACTGGCGTCCACGAGCGGGTGTGCGAAGTGAGGCACCGACACGCGTTACGGTCTGGCCATCTTCGCCAAGGGTGCCCCCGGTACGATCAACAACGGCACTCGGTCCGTCAACTTCCTTCCCGAGGAGACACCGGGAGAGGACCGTATCCTTCTGTGCGCCAGGACGACCGTTACCGGGCGCACGGTCCGTGCCTGCAACACTCACATCGACTGTCCGCAGAGCGGGGATCGCTGCCGCAGCGGTGAAGCAACCGCTGAGCCGGGGTGTTCACCCAAGGTCAGCGAACCCGGGAAGATCGATTACATCTTCCTGAGCTACTACTGGTTCACCACCGTCCGCGGTGACTCCGCAGCCTGCACTCCGGGTATGTCGGACCATCACCTCCTGCGTGGCGCCGCCGCCTGGGAGCACTGACCGCAGCAACCGCGGCCCCTCAGGAACCGCACGGTTCCCGAGGGGCCACATCTACTTCAAGGACGGCGGAACCCGCGCCGACCAGCTCGAAGTCGAGTTCACCGACATCGACTACATCGAAGTCTCCTTCCGGAACGCTTCCGCCTGACCAGTCCTGCGTCGCCGAGGTGTGGCCGCATCTCTGGGCCGCTCGTGTGAGTCGAACAGCACACAGACGTGGAAAAATGGTGAAAATGGGGCACTGGTCGGGGCACTGCATGCCGTGTGCCGCGGCCCCGGAGGAGCTCCTGGAAGGTGAGGTGGCCCAGATGGCGGAGCCTTCGTCCGAGGCCCAGGATGCGGGGGCCGTCGAGGCCGGAGGCTACCGGCAGGAGCTGAAACGCACGCTCGGCCCCTTTCAGGTGTTCGCGATCTCGTTCGCGTTCATCTCGGTGGCGGTCGGCATCTTCGCGACGTACGACGAAGTCCTGCTGACCGCGGGGCCGGTCGGCATCTGGCTGTGGATCGTCGCGGCCGTGGGGCAGACCCTCGTGGCGCTGGTGGTGGCACAGTTCGCGGCCCGCATCCCGCTCAGCGGCTCCTCGTATCAATGGGCCTCGCGGCTGGCCAACCCGAAGATCGGCTGGTGGTTCGGCTGGCTGACCTTCTGCTACCTGGCGATCGGCGTGGTGGCGGTCGACAACGCGCTGGCGAGCCAGGCATTCATGCCCCTCGCCGGCATCACACCGGACGAGGGCACCGCACGCCTGATCACGCTCGTGGTGCTGCTCGTCCAGACCGCGCTGGCCGTGGCCTCCACGCGCCTCGTCAGCCTGATCAACACGGTCGCGGTGGGGCTCGAACTGGCGCTCGTCGTGGTGGTGGCTGTCGCCCTGGTCATCGCCGTCGCGGTCACGGGCGACGGCTCGGCCGGCAACCTCACCTCGCGCGGTGTCGTCGAGCACTCCCCCGACTACTTCGCAGTCGGCGGCGGGTTGATGCTTGCGATGATCATGGGGCTCGCGACACTCGTCGGCTTCGACTCGGCCGCGAACCTGGCCGAAGAAGCCAAGGATCCGTTCCGCACCGTTCCACGCGCGATCGTGGGATCGGTCGTAGCGGCCGGTGTCCTGGGATTGCTGTTCCTGATCACGCTCACCGTCGCGATCGACGACATCCCGCGCATCAGCAACACCGGCTCACCCGTCGCGGCGATCATGCGTGACCAGCTCGGTCCGGCGATGGAAAGGACGCTGCTGGTCGCGATCACCATCGCGTTCTTCGGCGCCGGGATCGTGGCGATGGTCGCGTGCTCACGGCTCGTCTTCGCCATGTCGCGCGACGCGCGCTTCCCCGCCCACCGCCTGATGCGGCGCGTGAATCCCCGCACGAGGACGCCCATCCCGGCGACCGTGCTGGTCTTCGCCCTGGGCGTCGTCCTGATGGTCGCGCTGCCCGGCGCCGCCCTGCTGGAACTGATCACGGCCTCGACCATCCTCCCCGCACTCACCTACGGCTCGACGATCGTGCTCTACCTGGCAGTACGCGGACGCCTGAGCCGCCAGAAGGGGGCCTTCAACCTCGGACGCTTCGAACTGCCGGTCGCGATCTGCGCCCTGGTGTGGACACTCTTCGCGTTGTTCGTACTGGTCGCCCCGGAAGAGGCATTGGTCTCCGTCGTGATCGTGGTGGGCCTCCTGTTCCTAGGTGGACTGTTCTTCGCCGCCATGCTCACGTTCGACCGCCAGGCACTGGAGACGGAGCCGGGTGAGGTGGACTCCTTCACCAAGTGACCGGGAGACGTCCGGCTTGCCGCTCCCCGCCGCAGACTGCCGGCCGGCGAAGGACGCGGCCGGTCGAATCAGACCCGCTGTCCGCCGTCCCACCTCGACGCCCAGGGGGCCATGCCGACCGTGGCCGGCCGGACCTCGGGCCGGCCGGACCTCGGGCCGGCCGGCCGCCGCCGTCGCCGCTCGTCAGCCTGCCCGCTCGAAGGCGAGGTCAGCACTCGGGGCCGACGTGTCAGGCGACCAGCTCGTAGATGCTCCGGGCCGTCAGCCACAGGCCGGCGAGCAGGGAGAGCGTGACGATCAGCTGCTCCTGGTGCTGCTCCAGCCAGCTCCGCAGGGCGTTCAACCGGGCGTCCGCGGCCGCGGGCGCCCAGACCGCGTACATCTCCATGACGATGAGGCTGAGGGTGGCCAGCAGGCAGTAGCCGGTCAGTGCGAGCCAGTCGGTGGCGGTGGAGAGGTCCGCGTCGACGGCGGTCGCGGCGCCGGCGCCGACCAGTGCCCAGGGTTGCAGCAGCCATGCCAGGCCGGCTGCGGTGGCCGGGGAGGCGTTGTCGATCCGGGCGGTCCAGCGCGGTGGGCCGTGCGGGCGGGGCGGTCGGCGGTGCCGGTGGGCGCCGTACAGCACCAGAGCCACGCCGATGGCGAGTTTCGCGGCGATCGCGGCGGTCGAGGGCGCGCTGTGACGGGCCGGGGGCTGTCCGCCGGTCAGCAGCATCACGCAGGCGATGACCGCGATCAGGTTGGCCAGCCACGACAACAGGAACGCCAGGCCCTGGCGGACACCGTGCCGTGAGGAGAGAAGCAGGATGAAGGCACTGTTGTGCAAAGGCCCCAAGGTGACGGCCGTACCGATCACCACCAAGTCGAGGACCATCGGATCAGCCGCTCCTGGGTGTCAGGACCCTCTGCCACGTGTGGACGGGCGGGACCGGTCGGCAGAGTCGGGCGGCGGTGCTGCGGTGCTGCACCCCGACTCTGCAGGCGGCGGCCCGGCCGGTCAAGCAGGCCACGCCCGGATTCTCGCCCGTGTCAATCCGGTCCTCAGACCGCGTTGGAGATCTGACCGATGCCGTGTTGCCGGAGCTGCTGCTCACCACCGGTCGAGGAGCTCGTGTGTCAGCGGAAGCCGACCTCGGTGAAGGCACACCCACCCCGCTCTGCGTGAGACAGTGCCTGTCGAGATAAGAGCGTCGGCGCCTGCCGGACGTACTGGCGGTAGCCGGATGCGCCGAACTTCACATCGAACGCATGGCCTTCGTGGTGCCAGAGCACAACTCCTCAGGAAGCGGGAGCGCCCTCCACCGAGGCTGCGACGTCCTTCAGGTCCTGGGCGATGGCCTTGGCCACGGCCTTGGCGCCCAACGCGCCGAACACCTTGGCGAGGAGTCCGCCGAACCCGCCGGGCGGCCGGGCCGAGAACGTCATCCGTACGACGGTCACTTCGGGGCTCTCCGCGCGCAGCGTGAACTCCGAGATGTAGTGCGTCTTGTGGGACTCGGCCTCGACGACATAGCGCTCGGCGACCGTACAGGCCGTGACCCGCATCTCCTCGGTGGCCTGCTTGCCGAACATCCGCCGTGTCTCACGCCACCGTGTACCCACCGCGAATGGTCCATCGCTGAGCACCTCCACGCTGTCCACGCCGCTCAGGACGGCCGGCATGTTCGCCAGGTCCGTCAACCCCTGCCAGACCCGTTCCGGGGACGCGGTGATCCGCCGTTCCACCGTCACCTGCGGATTACCCATGGCCTCGCTCCCTCGCGCATGGGGGCCCGACCGGGCCCCGTCTCGACCCATGGAAACAGCCGGGTCGGACATGTGCCCGCCTTGAAGCAGCGGCGCGGCCTCGCCACCGCTCCGACGAAAGCGCCGAGCCCTACCAAGCAGCGGTCACCCTCGCACCGCGCGCCAGCGCCCCGGTGCCCCGGTGGCCCGGGAGCGGGATGCCCCCGCACTCGCGCCGCTTGCACATGCACTCCTCCCCGTGCCCGCATCCGGGTCGGCCAGGACAGCCCCAGCCGGAGTCCGCCTGCCCTCGACCGGAACCTCTCGGACACCAGGCATCAGGGAGTGGAGGGTCGCGTCCACGAGGCGGCCCACCAGGGCAGTACCCGAGGTCTACTTCCAGGAGGTGCCGGCCGTCAGGCGGTTCAGGTGCCGGGCGACGGCATGTGTGCCATCGCTCTCGCCGATCCTCTGCGTGCGTCCCGCGCCGATCACGTCCCCCTGTGGGTCCGCAGTGGAGAGAGCCGGTCGGGCAGGGTGCTCACGTCACCAGGTGCAGCGACGTTTCCGCGATGGCCAGGCGTACGCTCTGGCCCCAGGTCAGCTCCAGGGCGTCGCTCTCCATCCCGTCGCCGAAGACCACGATCCGGTCCGACTCCACGGTCAGCTGCAGCCCCTGCCCCCGCCCCAGCTCACCGGCGACCTTCGTCGTTCCGGTCGTGGGGGAAGGCCAGGCCTCGCGCACGAACCACAGGAGCCGCCGGTCGCAGGGTGCGGGCAGTCCTGCGGAGCTGCCGCGCTCCAGCCACAGGGAACGCAGCCAGCCGGTGGCGCCCGTGCCGGTGCCCACCAGCACCCCGGAGGATGCCTGGGCCTCGCCCGGGCCCTTCTCGCCGTCGGAGCCCAGGCGGTAGCGGGCCGTCTGGTGGCCGGGCGAGCCCAGGTAGATCTCGTTCAGTGCGAGGAGGCGCTGGGTGTCGTCGGCGACGGCCTCGACCATGGTCAGTTCCTCCGCCCGGCTCCCGGCGGCGGTCGCCGCACGCAGCAGGGCGGGCGCGTCGGCGCAGCGGTGACGGACCAGGACCCCCGGATTGCGTCCCGGGTCGGTGTCGATGCCGACCACCGGCTGTCCGCGCAGGTACTTCGCGGTGTTGGCGACCAGGCCGTCCTGGCCGACCACGACGACCACGTCCTCCGGGGCGAACAGGAAGCGGTCCAGGTCCGCCCGTTCCACCCGGGAGCTGCGCCAGGTGAGCGGCACCGCCGCCGCCACCTCCCGCAGCGCCTGCCGCGTGCGGTCGTGGCGGCGTACCACCTCGTCGATCGACCGGCCCCGGCTGGAGAGGAAGAACGCGGCCTGCCCGTGCGTCCCGTGCCGGGCGAGCAGTTCCTCGTACTCGGTCCTGCGGTACACGAGCACCGCCCGCGGGGCCAGGCTCACGCGCCCGCGCCGCCTTCCGGACGTCCGAGCCTGGAGAGGAGGCCGGTGAGGACGTCAGGAGAGAGCGTGATGCTCTCGATCCGCGGCAGGTTCTCCGCCAGCCGGGTCACCGCCAGGGCGTGCAGCGTGCCCGGGCCGGCTTCGTCGTGCACGCGCAGCCAGGCGGCCTGGACCTCGGCGCGCGCGGCGCCCGTCTCGCGCGCCGCCTCGGCGTCCGCGCGGGCCAGGCGGACCTTGCGGGCCGCCTCGGTCTCGGTGCGTATGCCGTCCGCCGCCGCCTTCTCCTCGGCTTCGCGGCGGGAGTTGGTGCCGCGCTGGTCGATCAGCTGCTCCTCGCGCCTGGCCAGTTCGATCTGGCTGGCCAGCTCGTTCTCGGCGATGGCACGCTCGCGCTCGACGGCGACGGCCCGCCGTTCGTAGGTGGCCCGGTCCGCCTCCTGCTGGATCTGCTCGCGGGCCGGGGTCCGCAGGGCGCGCTCGACCTCGGCCTCGGGGCGGATCGCCACGACGCGCACGGTCACCACATCGATGCCGGTGGCCGGGAGTCTGGGCTCAGCGGCGAGACCGGCGGCGACGCTCCCGCGCACGGAGGCGACGCCGTCCACCAGGGCGACGGCCAGCGGAGTCCGGGCCAGTACGTCCAGCGTGTGCTGCTGCGCGGTCTCGGTGAGGAGAGTGGCGATCTGTTCCAAGGGAGCGCCGCGCCAGCTCCCGGTGTCCGGGTCGACGGAGAAGTCGAGTCGGTTCGCGGCCTCGGCCGGGTCGCTGATCCGGTAGGTGACGGTGGCCTGCACGGCGACGTCCTGGAAGTCGGACGTACGGGCGTGGAAGGCCATGGCCAGCTCCCGGTCGTCGACCGGCACTTCGGAGAGCGCCGCCGACAGCGACCGGTACCAGAAGCTGAGCCCCCGTCCGTCGTGGACGAGTCGGCCGCGCTTGTGGTGGCGGATGTGGGCGGTGGGCGCGGAGCGCAGATGACGCCAGCCGAAGCGCCGGGTGATGTCGGCCATGGCTAACCCCCTTCATTTCGTCAGTACGACGATAACGAGACGCGCCCATATCGTCAAGGGGACGAAAAGAAGGTTTCCGGGGAGCTGCCCCGCCGGCAACGGAAGCCGCTCGAACGGGTCCTCGGCCTGCGGGACGGACTGCCCCCGAGCGGTCTCATGGTCCGTGCGTCCGCACTGACCGAATTCGGCCGCGCCTGCGAGGCGACCGCCCGCACCCTGCGCCTGAATCCGGGCGACCTGGTCGTGATCGACAACCGCGTCACCGTCCATGGCCGCACCGCCTTTCGGTCCCACGCCTCCAGCGTGGCGAAACCACCGCGACCCGACCCCGCGGGCGCCCCACCGGCCTGGCCCGCCTCCTCCGTCCGGACTTCCTGGGCGACCACTCCCCAGAGCCGGACGCGGTCCTCACGTCGGGCAGCCGTTGGCCGGCGGGGGCTTGCCGCCCTGAAGGCTGAGCGCGGCCACGTTCTTGGCAACGGTGTTCTCGGAGACCTGCCGGCCTTCCGCCCACAGATCCAAGGTGATTCGCAGCGAGCCGTAGGTGTTGCCGGAGGCCGTGAAGAAATGACGGATCGCCTCCCTCATTCGTCGCGTTCGGAGTTGCCGGAGCCCCCGGCTGCCTCTGCGTCTGCGTCTGCCTCACTGCAGCCGCCGTCACCTCGCACGCGGCGATCGCACCCACAAGGTCACGACGGCTTCGCGTCAGCCCTGCTCACGTCAAGCGACGCGCCCCAGGGAGATCCACATGGTGAAGGCGTAGAGGAAGTCGCCTCGGTCCGCAGACCGGTCCACTGATGAGCAGAAGCGGTCGAACAACTCCTCCGACAGGTACTCTCGCATGAGGACGCGATTGAAGATCGGTGCCACAACTCCCGCATCCGCCGGAGAGAGGAAGCGAAGCGTCACGGGCAGCACGCTGGTCTCCCGCAGACCGGACCTCACCATGCGCGACCGGACGCACCGTCCGGCAGAGTGGCCCGGGAAGAAGCTGCCGACCACTTCGTCCAGGTGGTCGAAGCCGTCTCCGACGGACGAGGACCAGTCGGTGTCGATGACACACACCCGGCCTCCCGGCCGCGTTACCCGGGCCAGTTCGGCGATCGCGGCATCAGGGTCCGCCAGGTGCTGCACCACTCGTTCGCAGCGCACTCCGTCGAAATGGCCATCCGGAAAGTCGAGCGCCGTGACATCCCCGGACTGATACGTCACCGGCCCGCCGTCATGCCGGGCCTGGGCGACCGCCACCGCCTGCTGGGACCGATCAATCGCAAACACGGCGCCGGCGCTCCCCACCTGCGCTCCGAGCTCTCGCGCGACCTCTCCTGCACCACACCCGGCGTCCAGCAACCGCTCACCTTCGGACGGCGCGAAGATCGCCGAAGCGGCAGTCCGGACTCGCTTCATCTCCGGATGACCGGCCACGACATCGAGATAATCGATGATTTTCCCTCGCATCTCCGCGGATACGGCATCGATGCGAGCGAACGCGTTATCGGTAGGCCTGATATTCATTGATTCCTCTTCGTGTTCCAACCAACAATTTCCCTCATGCGCCATGGACGACCGTCGGCATGGTGGATATTTCTTCACGAATGCGGAATGCCGCACGCGTGAACGTAGGGTCGGCGAGCAGCTGCGACCAGCGCCGCCCCCGCTCCGGTTGCCGCGAGACGTTGCGCTTGCCGCTGAGCCCTGCCGTTCCGGGCCCGACGACGGCGGGAACCCCGAGGGCCACTGCGCCAAAAGTGGCGCCGGAGCCGCCTTGCCGTACGACAGCCGAGACGGTATCGAGAGCGCCCGCGCCAGCGACAGCAAAGGCAGTCACAGGATGTTCCTTGCTCGATCGATGGGAAGCAGCAGGCGCCCGCTCGCGTCCTTGCGATCTCTACCGCGCGTGCGACACATCGCTACCGCCCCTCGAGCTGCTCACTGTCATGTACCGATCGGTTGACTGCAGGCAGCAGCCAGGGCTGAACCTCGGCCCTTAAGAGCATATGCTCGCATACGCCGGTGAAGCACAGCAGCAGGTGCTGCTGCTGTGCGGAACGACGCTGATCCGGAGGGCCGTCGGCCGACTTCATGGAGGTGGCACACGACCTTCGTCGGCCCCTGGGAAAGACCGGCGGAACCGAACAAGCTCACGCCGGCCAGGGTCCGCAGGGCGTTCAGGAACCCACGTGCGAACGTGCTTCGACCGACGCCACTGTCGGACACGCTCCGTATGCTGCCGCCCATGAGCATGAACGGGGATACCTGCGCGTCACGCCTGCCGAACTGGACCGGGCCCTGAAGGATCCCGAGTGGGCGCGGGATCTCGCCGAGGAGATTCAGGACGTGCAGGCGGAGGGTGAGCCTGCACCGGCAGAGGCGCGGCACTTCACCACACAGGCCGAGGTCTACCCCCAGATCTGGGACTCGCCTGCCTCACTGGACGGCCGAGCAGGCCGTAGAGCTCAGCCGCGGACCCCCATGGATCAGAAAGCCGCCTCACAACGACCGGCCCGGTGACCCTGTCGGTTGGGTAGGCGGCGCCGGCGCCGGCGAGGGATCAGCCCGCCGCGTCGCCCGCGTCACCACCTCGTGCAGGAGCCGCTCGGCGGCCCTACGTGAGCGTGAGTCCGTGCAGCGGACCGGAGAAAGCGCCTTCCATGCCCGCACGCGACGGGTAGCCTGCCCGGTCATGGCACCTTTGTCTCTGATCGTCCTCGGCGCGGGCGACCGCGGCACCGGACACGCCCGCTGGGCGCTGAAGCATCCCGATCGGGCCCAGGTCGTCGCCGTCGCCGAGCCCCGGCCAACGCGGCGTCGGCGATTCGCGGCCGAACACGGCATCGCCGCCGACGGAGCGGTCTGCGACTGGCGGGAGCTGGCCGCGCGCGGCCGGATCGCCGATGCCGTGCTGATCTGTACGCAGGACCGGATGCACCTGGAGCCCGCGCTGGCCTTCGCCGAACTCGGCTACCACATCATGCTGGAGAAGCCGATGGCGCTGGACGAGCCGTCATGTCGCGCCATCGTCGACGCCGTCGAGCGGGCAGGGGTGGTCCTGGCCGTCGGCCATGTCCTGCGCTACACCCCTTACACCCAGGTGTTCAAAGACGTTCTCGATTCCGGACGGCTCGGCGACGTCGTGAGCGTCCAGCACACCGAACCGGTCGGCCACTGGCACCAGGCGCACTCCTTCGTCCGCGGGAACTGGCGCCGTACGGACGAGGCCACGTCCATGCTGATGGCCAAGTCCTGTCACGACCTGGACTGGCTCCAGTACGTCATCGGCCAACCCCCCACTCGCGTCTCGAGCTTCGGACGCCTCTCCCACTTCACCCCCGCGAACCGCCCTGCCGGCGCTGCCGACCGCTGCCTGGACTGCTCCATCGAGCCGCAGTGCGCCTTCTCCGCCCGGCGCATCTACGGGGAGCGGCTGGCCGGTGGTAACCACGGCTGGCCGCTGTCCGCCGTCGTGGACGAGCCGACCGAGAAGGCACTCGACGCGGCTCTGCGGTCCGGTCCCTACGGCCGCTGTGTCTATGCCTGCGACAACGACGTGGTGGATCATCAGGTCGTGGCAATGGAGTTCGCCGGCGGCACGACGGCCACCTTCACCATGACGGGTCTCAGCCAGATGGCCAATCGCCGTACGGTGGTCTTCGGCACCCGGGGCGAGCTGCACGGCGACGGCGCCACCCTGCGCGTCCACGACTTCCTCACCGGACACGACGAGATCATCGACACCACGCCCGCGGGCGGCATGTCCGCCGCCGGCGGCCACGGGGGCGGCGACGCCGGACTGATGGACGCCTTCGTCACGGCCGTCGCAACCGGCGATGCCTCGCTGGTCCGCTCCGGCCCCCGTGAATCCCTCCTCAGCCACCTCGCAGTCCTCGCGGCCGAACGCGCCCGACTCGCGGGAACCGTCGAACACGTCATCCCCCGCGCATGACCGGTCATACGAGCGTTTCGTGCGGGGACGGTAGGAGCAGCGCGCGGGTGAGCTCGGGGGCATGGGCGGCGAAGGGGCCGAGGTCGGTGGCGCGGGCGTAGGCAGGGTGGTGTCGATAGGTGTCGAGCCGGTCCAGGGCCCGCAGACCGTAGTACGCGGACGGTTCCGCCGCCGCAACGCGTGCTGAGTGGGCGGTTCCGGCGGCGACGGCCGGGAGGATCTGCTCGAAGAGGGCGTGACAGGCGCGGATCCCGCGGAGCATGACGTGGTGGTATCGGTCCTCGGGCCCGATGGGGAAGCGGTGTTCGGCCAGGACCGGACCGGTGTCGATGCCGGCGTCAACCTCGTGGGCGGTGGCGCCGTACTCCGTGTCGCCGTGCAGCAGGGCGAACAGGACGGCGACGGAGGGCAGTCCGCGATGTCGAGGCAGTAGACCGTTGTGGATGTTGAGGATGCGCAGGCCGTCGGCCCGGAGCAGGGGCTCCCGGAAGATCTGCCGGTTGTTGAGGGACCAGACGATGCCGTCGGTGCAGGCCCGGGCCAGCGTGTCGGCGTGGGTGTTGATGTCCGCCGCCGCGAGGTGGGGTGCGTCGGCGGCCGCGGCGTCCAGCGGGTCGGCGGAGCAGACCAGGTCGACCGGGTGGCCGCGGGTGGCCGCGTGGGTGACGGCGCGGCGGAGCAGGGCTCCCTCTCCGACGAAGATCATGCGGCGGCCTCCTCGCGGGCGGCGGTCAGGTGTGCGCAGACCTGCCCGAGCGTCAGGTTCCGTACGAGGCAGTCGAGACGGCCTGTGAACCGCTGGGCCTGACCGGGAGTCAGCAGGTCCGAGGAGACGGCGGTGACCATCTCGACGAGGGCCAGGGAATCGCCGCCGAGGGCGTGGAAGTCGGAGTCCGCCGACAGCAGTTCGCCGTCGACGCCGAGGATCTCCGACCAGTGGTGCCTGACCCGGGCCTCCAGGGTGGCAGGTGGGGACGCGACCGGCGCGGTGTGGGCGAAGGGGTCCGGTAAGGCGTCGAGATCGGCCTTGCCGCTGACCGTGCTGGGCAGTGTGTCGAGCACGACGACATGGGCGGGGACGAGGTACGCGGGGAGTGTCCGGATCAACTCGGTCCGCAGGGCCCGGGCCAGATCCGCGCGTATCGCGGGGCCGACGGTGGCGTCCGGCAGGACGTACGCACAGAGCACCGCCGCCGTGGAGTGCGGGCGGCGACGGGGCACGACGACGGCGCGGTGGACGGCGGTGTGGGCTTCGAGGGCGGCGACGACCTCGGCGGGGTCGACGCGGTGCCCGGCGATCTTCATCTGCTCGTCGATGCGCCCGGCGAACTCGACGGAGCCGTCGGCCAGTCGGCGTCCGAGGTCACCGGTGCGATAGGAGCGGACGCCGTCGGGGCCGGTGGTGAAGGGGGAGGGACGGCCGTCGGACGGCCCGAGGTAGCCGCGGGCCACCTGTACCCCGCGTACGACGATCTCGCCGGTGCGGCCGGTGTGGTCCGGTCCGCTGCCGATGGTCTCGCCGTCGGTGACGAGGTCGACCTGGGCGTACGGGCCGGGGAGGCCGATCGGGACGGTGGCGCCGGTCTCGCCACCGTCCACGGTGTGGGCGAGCACGGCGACGGCCGCCTCGGTGGGCCCGTACGCATTGATCACACGGCAATCCGCCCCGAAAGCGGCGCGTGCGGACCGTACGGCGGCGGGGGTGAGGGGCTCGCCACCCAGCAGCAGGGTGCGCAGGGAGTGCGTGTGACCGCTGCCCGCGGCGCCGAGGAGGGCGAGGTGGGAGGGCGTGAGCGCGAGGGTGTCCGCGCGGTGCTCTGCGACGAGCTCGCGCAGGGCGGCGGGTGAAGGGGTGCCGGGGGCGAGTACGGCCGTGCCACCGGCCAGCAGCGGCAGGAAGAGGGGGAAGCACGAGATGTCGAACGCGTAGGAGGAGGCGAAGCCGAAGCGCGTACGACCGGTGACCCGGCAGACGTCCGTCATCCAGCGGACGAATCCCATGAGGCTTCCGTGCTCGATCTGCACGCCCTTGGGGCGGCCGGTGGAACCGGAGGTGTGGATGACGTACGCGAGGTCCGCGGGCCGCACGTCTGCCGAGGCAGCGGGTCCGGCAGCACGGACCTCGCGGACATCCTCCGTGTCCGCGTCCGCATCCGCATCCGCGTCCGTGTCCGGGCCGGTGCCGGGGTCAGAGCCAGGGGCAGGACCGTCGAGGAGGTCCTCGACCGCGAGCAGGGTCCCGGGTACGAAGGGGGCGAGTTCCTCGGCCAGGTGTCGCCCGGTCAGACAGAGCGCGACGGCTGATCCCTGGAGGATCTCTCCGAT
Source organism: Streptomyces sp. NBC_01294 (assembly GCF_035917235.1). Classification (NCBI taxonomy): domain Bacteria; kingdom Bacillati; phylum Actinomycetota; class Actinomycetes; order Kitasatosporales; family Streptomycetaceae; genus Streptomyces; species Streptomyces sp. NBC_01294. Next base: position 7,948,059 of record NZ_CP108423.1, on the reverse strand, counting down.
CCGTGCGCCGGGATGGCCGGGGTCGAGCGGCACGTAGGCGGCGCCCGCCTTGAGGATGCCCCACAGGGCGCACACTCCGGCGGACGTGCGGTCGACGACCAGCCCCACCAGGTCCTCGCGCCCCACGCCGCGCCGCGCGAGCCGGGCCGCGACGGCGTCGGAGCGCCGGTCGAGTTCGGCGTACGTGACCACGCCCTCGGGCCCGTCGAGCGCGGGCGCGTCGGGCGTGCGGGCGGCCTGGGCGCGGAAGGCGTCCACGACGGTGAGCTTGTCGGCCGCCGGATTCGAGTCCGGGACGGCCGGATCCGCGACGGCCGCCGGATTCGGGTCCGGAACGGCCGGATCCAGGACGGCCGCCGGATTCAGGTCCGGGGCGGCCGGATCCAGGACGGCCGCTGGATTCAGGTCCGGGGCGGCCGGATCCGCCTGCGGCAGCGCCGCCTGTGGTGCGGGGCCCGTGGCCGAGGCCTCTCCTGCGGGACCGCGCGCCGGTATGGCTGCCGACGCGGGAGGAGATGCGGTCGCCGGAGCGGCCGCCCGACCGTCGGAGCCGGTCGCGGTGCCCGGGTAGAGCCGCGCCGGCGTCGCCGACCGGGCTTCGTGCGACCCCGCGAGTACGCCGCCCCCTTCGGCATCGGCATCGGCATCGGCATCCGCATCCGGCCCGGCCCGGCGAACTCCCGGGGCCATGTCCTCGCCCTCGAAGCCGGCCAGGACCGTGCCCAGTAACTCCGCGGCGCGGGCCTCGAGGTCCCGGCCCCCGCCGCGAACGCCGAGCGTGATCTCGGTCGCCGTGCCGCTCTCGGCGGCCACCAGGGAGAGCGGGACCAGTGGGGCATGCACCGGCAGCGCGTAGACCGTCGACGCCGTGAAGCCGCCGCCGGAGAGTTCCGCCAAGTCCAGGCGGCCGAGGTGGGAGACGACGGCCGAAGCGAGGTGCCGGTCGGTACGTGAGGCCACGGCCTGGGCGGTGCGCAGCAGCCCGGCGGTCACGGGCAGCGGCAGCGGCGCGAGGGCGGTCTCGAATCCGGCGGCGAGTTCACGGCCTTCGGCCAGGGCGGTCAGCAGGGTGGTGTGCGCGGCCGTCCAGTCCGCCCCGGGCCGCAGGTCCAGGAACAGTGGCAGGCTCAGGTTGCCCGTGGCCGCGATCCCTGGGCGGTGGCGGCGCAGGTCGACGGGGACCATGACACGGGTGTCGATCCGCGCGGCGTCGGTCAGGGCCTGGGCGAGGCGGGCGGTGAGCGCGGGATGGCGGCCGGGCAGGGTGCGGCGCAGCCACAGTGTCCGGAGGGGGCGGCTGCCACCGCTGCCCGGGCCAAGCAGAACGAGCGGACCGAGCGGGGAACGCCGGGGAGGACTCGGCGTGGGCCGCGGCCCCTTACTGCCGAGCCGGCGCAGCAGCCCGATGTCGGTGTCCGCGTCGAGCGCGGGCCGGGCGGGCTCGCCGCGCAGGGCCCGGAAGACCTCCCGTACCCAGGTCAGGGCGCCGTGACCGTCCATCACGGCGTGCGAGGCGCTGAAGACGACGGTGGTCGCCTTCCCGTCCGCGCCGGGCACGATCAGCACCTCGCAGCCCGGCGGCACCGCTCGGCGCGACGGCCCGGTGGGCAACTCGACCGTCCCCGGCGCCGAGTCGGCGTACGCACCGGCGCGCGGTACCTCGTACCGGACCTGCGGCAACGGCCCTTCGGCGCGCCACATCGCCCCGGCGCGCACGAGCCGCGATCCCGGGCACGACTCGGCGGCCCGTGCCAGGGCTGACTGGAAGTGCTCGGGGTCGGGTACGCCGTCGCCCTCGACGACGATGCGCAGAGCCATGGCCCCGCGGGCGTCCCCGGCGGCGAGGTAGAGGCGTTCGGTGGGCGATACCGGGCGCCGGTAGCGGGCGTCGGCACGGCCACCGACACCGGCACCCGTACTCGCACCCGCACCCGCACCCGCACCCGCACCCGCACCGACCTGAGTGGATGTCATGACTGTGTGTTCCCTTGTTCGGTGTGTTCGGGTGCGGGGCGGCGGGCCGGTGCGGCGGTACCGCTCCGGGCGGCCGGGCCGGCGGTCCAGGCGGCGACGCCGCCCACCTCCGTCACCCATTCCTGCAGCGCTCGCAGCCCGTCGGTCTGGGTGCGCGGAGCCGTGTAGCCGAGGTCGTGTCGGGCGGCATGGGTGTCGTACGTCGCCGAGCGGGTCAGCAGCGCCATCATGTAGCGGCTCAGGGGCGGAGCCGCCTCCGTACCGCCTCTTCCTCCGCTGCCCGCGGACCGGTGGCGCAGGTGCCAGCCCGTCTCGACCGCCGCGGCCATCGCGCGGCCGAGGACGAGCGGGATGCGCGGGGCGGGCGGCGGGCAGTCGAAGAGGGCGCCGACCCGGGCCAAAAACGGCCACAGGTCCGTCTCTTCGCGGTCCACGACGAAGTAGGCCTTGCCGCCGACCTGCCCGGCGGGGGCGAGCACGGCCCGCAGGCAGGCGTCCACCGCGTTGTCGACGTGGCAGAGCGAGACCAGCACCCGTTTGCCGCCCGACAGGTCGGGCAGTCGTCCCGCGCGCATGGCGTCGACCATGCGCGGCAGGAATCCGGCGTGGTCGCGCGGCCCCCAGATGCCGCGCGGCCGTAGGGCGCAGGTGGTGAACTCCGGCCCGTCCGCCGCCCGTACGTACTGCTCGGCGATCGCCTTCGTCTCGCAGTAGTGGTTGAACCACCGCTCCGGGTACGGGGTGCTCTCGTCGATGCCGAGACGGTCGCCCTCCCGTACCCGCATCAGCGCGCTCGGGCTGGAGACGAACACGAACCGCCGCGCGCCCGCCGACCGCGCCGCCGCCAGCAGCCGCTGCGTACCGGTGACGTTGGCGGCCTCGAACTGCGCGCGGCTGCCGTGGTCGACGACCCGCGCCGCGCTGTGCAGGACCGCCTCGCAGCCCTCTGCCGCCCGCCCGAGCGAACCATCGTCGGTGAGGTCGCCGGTGACGACCTCGACGCCGGGCAGGGAGCGCAGCCGTGCGGCATCGCTGCCTCCCCGTACGAGGGCGCGGACCTGATGGCCCTGGCGCAGCGCGCCGTCGACCAGGTGCCCGCCCAGGAATCCGGATGCTCCGGTGACCAGGATCTTCACAGCGCCCGCCACCAGGTCGCGCCGTAGAGCATGGTGCGCCCGACCACCGCGGCGGTCCCGTGTCCGGCCGCCCTGCCGCGCGGCAGCGCGAGCGGGATCTGCGCGGCGTGCACGCCGATGCTGAGGAATGCGTCGGCCCACCACAGCCACCGCAGCACCGGGATGTCGGGGACTCCCCCGGCCGCGGCCCACACCGCTCCGCCGACGAGGTACGCCCATCCGGCGAGCGGCACGATCCGGACCGCGCGGCGACCCGGGGAGGATGTGGGCCGGGCCTCCTGCTGCTCGGCCCAGCGGGCCAGCTCCTCGCGGCCGATCTTGGCGTTGTGCCGGATGTCCACGGGGAAGGCCGGGTGGCGCAGGAACTCCTGGAGGCCGGCGGTCGCGGCGTGTGCCCCGGCCATCGTGCGCAGTTCGGCGACCAGCTCCGTCCATGTGCTTTCGTCGAGCGCTGCCCCGTCCGCCCCTGTCTCGGTCTCCACGCAGACGACGGGCCGTTGCGCTCCGGCCGGCCCGATGCCGACCAGGGCGGTGCGCCGGACCAGGGGGTGGGCGTTGAAGACTCCCTCGCAGCGCACGGTGTGCAGGTCCCGGTAGCCGGTGCGGACCCGCTGTGCGGCGCGTCCGCAGAACCACAGCCGTCCGTCGGCGTCGAGGTGGCCGAGGTCGCCGGTCCGGTGCCAGGTGCGGGGGTCTTCGCCGCCGGGTCGTTCCTCGGTCACCTTGTGGGCGGCGTCGGACTGGGGTGCCCGGTGGTAGCGCCGGCTGACGGAGTCGCCGTGGACCAGGATCTCGCCGACGCGCCCGGTCGGCAGGCTGGTTGTGGAGTCCAGTCGAGCGAGCGGGCCGTCGGTGACGGGGGCGATGATCACGCGGGTGCCGGGGACGGGCCGGCCGACGCAGGTCCCTTCGCCCGCGGCGGCGCGGGCCGCGGTACCGCCGCTTCCGCGGCGGGTGTCGGTGTCGGCACCGGCATCGGCGTCGACATCGGCGTCGTCACCGAGGATCTCGGCCGCCTCGATCGAGGTGATCGGCAGAACCTCCGTGGCCCCGTACGTCACATGGATCCGCGCCTTCTCGTCGAGTACGCGGCGCAGCGCGGCCACGACCGCGTCTGGCACGGGGGCCCCGCCGGAGACGACGCAGCGCAGGTCGGGCAGCGGGTGGCGGCCGCGAGCGGCGCCTGTGAGGTGACCGGCCAGGTTCCGCAGCAGGGCCGGCGAGGCGAACATCGTGGTGACGCGGAATCGTTCCAGCGCGTCCACGAGCAGCGCGGGGTCCGCCTGGGCGACCCGGGCGGGGGCCAGCGGCGCGAGGACCAGGGTGGATCCGTAGACCAGGTCGAGCACCCCGTAGAAGGGCAGCGTGACCAGGGATACGTCGTCGCGGGTGCGGCCGTGGACGGCTTCTATCTGGCGGGCGATGGACAACGCCATGCGGTGGGTGTATTCGACTCCCTTGGCGGGGCCCGTGCTTCCGGTGGTGAAGCCGATCATCAGCAGGTCGTCCCCGCCGGCCGGTGCCGCCGCGTCCGCACGGCTTCCGGTCGCGGGGGTGGTGCGCAGCGCGGAGAGGGTGTGGCCGCGGCCGAGCCGGCGCCGTCCCAGGGTGACGGGCACGCGTACACCGGCGAAGGTACGGCGGCCCAGGACGCGCACGAGCTGGGCGAGGGGCGGCCCGATGAACGCCTCGGCGCCCACGGCCCGGTAGCAGTGCAGCATGCGCCGTACCCCCATGCCGGGATCCACGACGACGGGCACGGCCCCGACCCGGAACAGCGCGAAGCAGAGGGCGAAGAGCTCCGGCCCGGGTGGGGCCATCAGCACCGTCCTGGTGCCCCGGGTGATCCCGGCGCGCCGGAATCCGCGGGCCAGCTCCTCGACCGTCTGCTGTAACTCGCCGTAGGTGATGGTGCCGTAGCTGCCGGAGCCTCGGCCGTCGGGATGGATGACGGCAGGTTTGTCGGGAAAGGCACGGGCGTTTCGCTCGAGCCACCCGGCCACGCTGTCGGTAACGGTGGCCGGCTGCTCCGCGGCCCGGCCGCCGCCGTCGGTCAACCTCGTCTGCGGCACGGGGCTCACCACCCCTCGGGCCGGTAGAGGGCGCACGCCGCGCTGGGGCCGGCGCCGACCGACACGAACAGGATCTGGTCGTGGTCGTCGCGGCGTACGCCGTCCATCGCCTGGAGGTAGCCGAGTACCGGCGCCGCGGTGTGCGGCTCCCCCCGGACCGCGGCCGCGTCAGCGGATGCGCCCGCGGACGGGGACGCGGGCGGCGACGGGGACGCGGACGGGGACGCGCCCGCGGACGGGCCGATCACCAGCGTCCGGTCGAGGTCGATGCCGATCTCCTGCGCGTAGTCGGCGGCGGCGCTCGCCGCGAACGCGCTCAGCCGCTCCGCGTGGCCCGGCTCGCGCCGGACGGTGATCGTGGTCCGCCCGTGCCGGCCCATGGTGTCGGTGTCGAGGTAGCCCTCGACATCGGTGGGCCGGTCGGCGGTGTAGTGGCGTACCGGCCCGAACCCGGCGTGGGGGTCGGCGCTGCGCTCCAGCAGGAGGGCGCCGGCCAGGTCCGCGTACGGGTAGCCGGTGTCGCGGTCCGCGTCGCCGCCGGGGTGGACATCGGCAGCGGTGATCAGCAGCCGCTCGGTGCTGCCCGTGTCCAGCAGGGCCTGGCCCACCTGGACGGCGTTGAGTACGCCGCAGGCTCCGTTCATCAGGTCGAAGGAGAAGCCGGCGGCCGGTTCGGGGTCGGCGATGTAGTCGAGGTTGATGCCGACCTCCTTCTGGACCAGGGCCGACATGGCCGGTTCGAAGGTGTTGTGCTCGCGGTAGACGCCGACGTTGATGAGTACGCCGATGGAGGATGCCGACACCCGCGCCCGAGCCAGGGCGCCACGGGCGGCCCGGCCTGCGAGGTCCACGACGGACGTCGGGGCGGACGTGTCGGGCAGGGCTGTGCCGGCTGCCGTGATGACCATGCCCATGACTCAGACCCCCACGTTCGTGAGCGTCGCGGACAGGGCACCGGTGACCACACCGGAGGCGGCCGGCACCAGCAGGTACGTGGCCCCGGGGCGGGCGTCGCCCGCCCTGAGGTGCTCGCACAGCGTCAGGAAGTGCGAGGTCGTGGCGGTGTTTCCGTACCGCTCGACCACGGAGAGGGAGGCAGGCATCGGAGCGGCGAACTCGGCCTCGGCCGTCTGGTTGGCGTAGTCGATGAAGCGGGTGCCGACCTGGTGCTGGATGACGTAGTCGAACTCCTCACCGGCGAACGTCCGCCCCCTCTTGGCCAGGAAGTCCCCGTGGAACCGCGGCCACAGCTTGAGCCGGTCGCGGTTGTGCATCTTCTTGTTGTCTGTGTACAGGGCGATGCCCGGGGTGCGGTCGCTGGGCATGCCCATGCACAGGTGGGAGTACTCGGAGCAGGTCATCAGCTCGATGTAGTGGATGCGGTCGGCTGCGTCGGCGGAAACGTCGAGGACGACTGCGGACGCCGAATCCCCGACCGAGAGCGAGGCGAACTGCGGGTCGTAGGAGTCGGTCATCTCGCGTGCGGCGGTCTGCGCGACGCGGGTGGCCTGCTCGCCGCTGACGACCAGCCCGCGGCGCACGGCACCGGAGCGGATCATGCGGTCGAGCAGCCACACGCCGGTCATCATTCCGGCGCAGGCGTTGGAGACGTCGAAGTGGATGGCGGAGCGGGCGCCCAGCTCCCTGGCCAGCATCGCGGCGAAGGACGGTTCGAAGGTGAACCGGCCGCCGTCCTTGAAGCGCGTGATCGAGGCGGAGATGACGATGTCGAGGTCGGCGGCCCGGTAGCGGGAGGACTCGAGCGCGTCCCGCGCGGCGGACAGGGCCATCCCGAACGAGTCCTCGCCGGCCGCCGGTTCGGGGTCGTGGACGCGCCGCTCGGCGATCCCGGTGATCTTCTCGATGTCCACCTCCCCCAGCCCCGGGACCAGGGCGGCGAGTTGGGGGGTGGTCTGGACTGTGGCCGGAAGGCAGATGCCTAAGGCTTCTATTCGGCTGTATGCGGTGGTGCTCATGTGTGTCGTTCTCCGTAGCGTTCCACCGAGGGCATGGGAGTGCCAGAGCGGTGGTTGACAGAGGGATTCAAGAGGAGCCCGAGGAATAACGGACAGTCAAGTTACCGTAGCGTACGGAGATGTCCCCGAGATGTCAGGGATTCGCAAATCCGGAAGATACGGTCGAATATCGGCCACCCGTCGCCACCCTGGCATCAAGCAGAACCAGAGCCTCCGCCGCTCTCGGCGGCACCCACGCCCTCGAAAACCTGTCCGGAACCACTCGGTCCACCCCCGTCGGCACGACCGAGGCGGAACTCAGCGCGAAGCTGGCCTCCAAGTCCCGCCGACGGCGGGGCAGCGCGCTCGGGTGCCGTGAGCTCCCGGACGGGTGGGGTGTCCCGGCCGGGCGGCAAATGGCCGAGGCCTCTTCGCGGCGGAGCGACATCTCCACGTAGGACAGGGAGACGAGGCCCGCTTCGCGGGCCGCTCCGCGCCGTGCCGGGCGTCAACTCCCCCCTCCGCCGCCACCGGCACCTCACGCCCCGCCCAGCACCTCGGCGTACTCGGTGAGCCGACTTTCCTGGTCCCGGGTCACGTGCCGGACCTCCCAGACGAGCGCGGCCGTGTCGACGACCTCAGGTGCCGATGCGCGGCCGTTGGCCGCAGGGCGGACGCCGGTCAGCTCGGCCGGCACGGCGGCCAGTACGCCGAGCAGTACGCCGACCGGTACGCCGACCGGTACGCCGACCGGTACGCCGAGCGTCGCGGCGAAGCCGTTGCTGGTGCGGCCGGGGCTTTCAAGGAGTGAGCATGCCCGTCGGCGCGCTCATGGAGCGTGCACGGGTGCGCAGCAGCTGTCGGCCGGACGCGGGCAGGGCAAGGCAAGGCAAGGCAAGGGAACGCGACACGAGGGAACGCGACACGAGGGAGCTGGACGCGCCGCGTGGCACAGCTTCAGGCCCGAAGCCCGCCCGCTGCCAGGGCCTCCTTGACCTCCCGCGCCACGCGCGCCGCGTCCTCGGGGTTGTTCACCACGTCCGTGTGGTTCATGTCGACGACGAGGACTTCGCTGGCCGAGTAGTGCTTGTGCACCCAGTCGTCGTAGCCGGACCACAGCGTCCGGTAGTACTCGATGAGGTTCTCGTCCTGCTCGAAATCGCGGCCCCGCAGCCCGATGCGGTGCAGGACCGTCTCGAAGTCCGCCTTGAGGTAGACCATGAGATCGGGTGCCTTGCGGTACGGCAGGCCGTCGATCTCGCGCATCATCTCCTCGAGCAGCCCCTCGTACACCCGCATCTCGAGGGAGCTGATCCGGCCCAGGTCGTGATTGACCTTGGCGAAGTACCAGTCCTCGTAGATGGACCGGTCGAGGACGTTGTCGCCCTGCTTGTACGCCTCCTTGATCGAGGCGAACCGGGTCTGCAGGAAGTAGAGCTGGAGGAGGAAGGGGTAGCGCTTCGCCTCGATCTCCTCGGGGCTCGCCGTGTAGAAGAGCGGAAGGATCGGATTGTCTTCCACGCTCTCGTAGAAGACCTCGCTGCCCAGCTCCTTGGCAAGCACTTCGGCCACGCTCGTCTTGCCTATTCCGATCATGCCACCGACGCAGATCACTGACATACCTCACTTCTCCCCGGGGGTCTTCTGTTCGCGGGCGAGTGGGCTGAGCGCCCCACACCACTGAGACGCGTATCGGCGGTCACTCGATTCCCCGAGATCTTCATGATCAGCGCCATCTGGTCCCTGTCCGGACCGGGGCCCGACGCAGGACCCCCTCCGCGACCGGCCGGACCGACCGGACCGACCGGACCGACCGGACCGACCGCTTCGCAGTTGCCGCGGACGGCGACGAGTCACCGGCCCACGGCCGCCTTGAATCATAAGTGACGCTGCACCCCACACCGGCCGGAGCACCGGCTCCCACCCCACCTCGCTCTACGGCGCCACCGACATCGGCAGTGATCTTCGAACCCTTCGGGCCGGATGCCGTTCGGGGTACCCGGCCCGGGTGGGTGCCCGGTGGCCTGCGTCTGCCGGGGAATCCGCCCGTGCAGAAGGGCGGCGCCGGAATCGGGCCAGGGCTTCATTTCCCGGTAGGCGTAGAGAGCGCTGCTTTCCACCTCGGCGAGAAGGTCCTTCCGGGACTGCTCGTCCATGCCCCGCGCCTCTGACCAGGTGCGGGCCATGACGCGCTTCGGTCACGCCGCAGCCTGCGGTGTCCCTGCGGCCGCGGCATGATCCGCCGAACAGACTCCAGGGGGCTGGTTGATCTTGCCCGGTCGACGCAGTCACACAGGGCCGGCCTGACCCTGACTAGGATCGCGGTGTGTTCGAGTACCACGGGTGGATCACGATCAGGGAGACCGCGGCCAACGAGGATGATGATGTCCGGCTGCGGCAGATCATCGATGAGCTTCGGCTTCGCATCGCCGAGATGGCCGACCCGTACCTCCTCGACCTCAGGTGGATGAACGGTGAGCCGTTCATCCACCTGGGAGGCAACGCCAATCACCGCTCAGCGACCGATGTCATTGACTTGTTCGAGCATGTGGCTGAGGTGGCACCCGGCTCTTACGGGCTTCTTCATATGCACGATGACGAGGACCCGGGCCACGAGAACGAGGCACGCGTGCTCAGACTCGCTCGGGGCACGATCACGCAGCACACGGAGGCACTGCTGTCTCCGTGTATCCCGAAGCTGGAAGACCCCTTCACCGGCTAGAGACTGCCCGGCTCACGCGCGGAGCGACAAGCGGATCACGGCTGCGGTGACCGTGCCGTGCCGTGCCGTGAAATACGTAGGCCCGTTTGCCGGATGAGCCCCACCCACCTCCTGAGAGGTCGGCCGCCTCCGGAGCCGCCCACGGGCGGTCAGGAGCCCGCAGGGTTGTGAGGAGTCAGTCGGCGGTAGGCGGCGCGGGCACTGGCGATGCGGGCGATGGCGGTTCCGGTGCTCGCCGCCGCCAGGAGACATCCGAGACGACCCAGGTCGTAGCCGGCGGACCAGGTGAGTTCGCCCATGGGTGGTGTGGCAAAGCCGTTGAGGGCGAGCCAGCAGACCAGGGCCGTACCCGGTGCGGCGACGAGCCGGGCTCCGGTGCTCAGCACCGCGCACACCACAGACAGCACAAGGAGGTCGATCGTGGGGTCGCCGTGGCCGTTCAGGTAGTTGAGGACGGTGACCAGCACGAGAGCCGCGGCACCTGCGGCTGCCCACACGGAAGGAGTTGCGACGGGTCGGGGCACCGGACGAACACCGGAACTCAGACGCCTCCACTGCACCACGCGATTCTCCCGTCGCCTCGGCCCCCGCCATTGGAGACCTCCGTCATGATGCCCGAGCCGGAGAGGAACGGGCGTGGGGCCAGAAGGCAGCCGACCAATTCGGGCGACTCGCGGACGGAACGGTGACGGCATGAGGTCGCTCCACCGTCCACCTCCGTCTTCCGCCGACGACCGACCCCGCCTACTCCTCCCGCACCATCCGCCACCACCTGCGACGCCGGGGAATTGTTGATCACGCGGGCGGCGCGTGCGGGCTGCGTGGCGAAGCCGACCTCCTCGGGGATCCCGGCCGACCGGTGGCACCCCCGGCGTTCTCGGCCAGCGTCCAGCAGCTCTTGCGTGGCAAGTCCGACAAGAGCCCGAGCGCGAACTCCCGGGCCCGCCGCCGCGGTTCCACTCGCGCAGAACGCCTCGCGATGCAGCCCATCAGAACCTCGAACATCTCCTGCCAGCGGGCCGGATCTATGCCGTGATCTGCGGCCACCGTCTGATCCTCCGTCTTCACACACCGGTGATCGCCGGCGGCCTCACCCGTCCCTGGACCGGCCCCGACCCGCAAGATCATGACGGCCGGAGTACCAAGCGGCCACGTCCCCGCAACCCAGTGTCACCATTCGGATACTTTGAGCCGACGCGGGCCGACCTCGGGGAGTGAGCGATCATGGCGACGGTGCTGGTGACGGGCGCGACAGGGAACGTCGGTTCGAAGGTCGCCACGGAGCTGCGTGAGCGTGGCATTTCGGTTCGTGCCTTCGTCCGTGACCTGGATCGTGCGGCCGCCGTTCTCGACGGCAAGACCGAGATGGCGCACGGCGACTTCGCAGAGCCGGCGTCGGTCCGGCGGGCACTCGACGGTGTCGAGCGGATGTTCCTACTCTGCGCGAACGACCCCAGACAGGTGGAGTACGGGACGAACGCGATCGACGCGGCAGCGGCCGCGGGTGTCCGACAGGTGGTCATGCTGTCCACGATCGGGGCACGGGCCGGTTCCTCGACGGTCTTCTTCGACCAGCACGGCCGCATTGAGGAGCACCTGCGCGGCTCGGGCATCCCTGCGGTGGTGCTGCGCTCAAGCCACATGATGTCGAACATCCTCGGTTCTGCCACGACCATCCGGCAGGCCGGCCGCTTCTTCCTGCCTGCCGGCGACGCGCGCATCGCAATGGTCGATCCACATGATGTCGCCACCGCCGCTGCCGCGGCGTTGGTCACGTCCAGGCATGACGGCCGGACTCACGTCCTCACCGGCCCGGAGGCGATCACCTACGCCGAGGTCGCACGGCTGCTGTCGAGCGCCTTGGGCCGCCCGGTCGAGTACGTGAACGTCCCGGACGATGCAGCGGTCGCGGGAATGGCCCAGGCCGGCCTGCCGCAGTGGCTCGCGGAGCAGGTGGTGGCCGTCTTCGAGGCGCTGCGCGGCGGTGAGAACGCTTCCACCACCAGCTCGGTGCGGGAACTGACGGGCCGTGAACCGCGCGGCTTCAAGGAGTTCGCCCGCTGGGCGGCCCCGTTGCTGGTCGGCGAGTAGCACCTACTCGGCGCCGGCAAGACGCCACGAGCCCGCCGGGGCGCTGCGCCGTTGCGTTGGTGCGAGGAGAGGCAGGAGACCGCGTTCCGCGCGGAGGAACTGCCCAGAGGTCCCAACACGATCGGGAGCAGGAGCAGGAGCAGGGGCAGGAGCGGCAGCGAGAACAGAGCGCCCAGCGACAGCGGCAGCGGCATCAGGCAGCCAGGACCGGTCCAACCAGCCGGTCCGGGACTTCTGGTGGCTCCTCCACCCCTACGCCTCCGTCTCTTTCTGATCTTGGGCCGTCCTCCGGCTCGCGCAGAGCCCTCCCGCCCGCCCTAAATCGCTGGCGCGCGCCGGGCGGCAGCGGGATGATCCGGAACGTCCGGGCCGCCCAGTGAGGGAGTTGTGATGACCGTTGTCGCGTCCGAGGCCTCCGGGTCCCAGCCGGCCCAGCCGGAAGTCCGCGTGGCGGGCGGGGCGCTCCGTGGAACCTGCGAGGAGGGTGTGGCGGTCTTCCGCGGCATCCCGTTCGCCGAGCCGCCCGTCGGCGCGCTGCGTTTCGCCGCACCGAGGCCCGTACGAGGATGGGACGGCGTGCGGCCGGCGGCGTCGTACGGCCCGCCGCCCCCTCAGGGCGGCCACTTCGGCATGGATGCGCTGGCGCGGGACGCGGCGGGCGACGACTGGCTGACGGTCAACGTCTGGTCGCCCGAACCGAGCCCGGGCGCAGGGCTGCCGGTGATGGTGTGGATCCAGGGCGGCGCCTACTCGATCGGCATGTCCGGTCTCCCCGAGTACGACGGCTGCCGCCTGGCCCGTGACGGCGGTGTCGTCGTGGTGACGTTCAACTACCGTGTGGGACTTGAGGGGTTCGGGCAGATCGAGGGAGCGCCCGCCAACCGGGGCCTGCTGGACCAGGTCGCCGCCCTGGAATGGGTGCGCGACAACATCCGGGCCTTCGGCGGTGACCCGGGGCGCGTCACCGTCTTCGGCCAGTCGGCGGGCGCCGGATCGGTCGCCGCGCTGCTGGCGATGCCGCGCGCGGCCGGGCTCTTCGGCCGGGCCGTGGCACAGAGTGTGCAGGGCACGTTCTTCTCGCCGGAGCTGGCCGCCGACATCGCCGCCGCTTGCGCTGCCGAGCTGGGGTTGGAGCCCACGGTGGGCGACCTGTCCGGGGTCGACCCCGTAAGGCTGTCCGCCGCAGGTGACGCGGTCGGCGCCAAGATGGAGCGGTGGGCGGACCGCTGGGGTCCGGTCGCACACCGGGCGATCCCGTTCTCGCCGGTCGTCGACGGAGACGTCCTGCCGGTCACGCCGTGGCAGGCTCTGGCCGACGGCGCCGGTCGGGACGTCGAACTCCTCGTCGGCCACACCCGCGACGAAACACGTCTGCTCGCCGCGCTCGACGGATTGCTCGGCCAGGTCACTCCGGAGCAGGCGGAGACCGCCCTGAACATCTTCGGCCCAGGCCGGGACGCCGCGCGCCGCTACCGCGACGCGTTTCCCACCGCGGGCCCGGACGAGCTGTACGAGCTGGTCAACTCCGACTGGCTGTTCCGCATGCCGTCCCTCCACCTCGCCCAGGCCCAGGCTGCCGCCGGCGGCCGTGCCCACGTCTACGAGCTGACCTGGTCCGCCCCGGGCATGGGCGGCGCCCTCGGTGCCTGTCACGGCCTCGACGTGCCGCTGGTCTTCGGAAACCTGGACCGCGGCCAGCCCGCCGTGCTGATCGGGGAACGCCCGTTCCCGGAGGCGGAAGAGCTGTCCGCACGGATGCGGGCCGCCTGGACCGCGTTCGCCGCCCACGGCGACCCCGGCTGGCCCGCGTACGACACGGAGCAGCGCCTCGTACGGCTCTTCGGCGCCCGACCGACCCTCGCCGCCTACCCGGAGGAGGCCTCCCGCCTGATCTGGCAGGACCACGCCTTCCCCGCACTGCCGCTACTCGGCCGCTAGTCCGGTTCCTTTTTGAGCGATAGTTGCCGAGCCCAGCCCATGACTGTTGGCCGCCGCGACAGATGCGCAGGGCAGTTGTTGCGACCTTCGGAGGAGATTTGGACCTGCTTGCGGTTCTCGATGAGGCGGTGACTGCCCTCAAGGCTCCTCTGGGGGTGACCGACCGGAGCCAGGGCTGGACCGATGAACTCCGGCGCGAGATCCAGGAAGAGATTTCGATCAGCCGTTCAGTGCTGCGTCGCCACGGCCCAGGCATGGTGAGGTACATACGTCCGCGCCTGGACGAGTGGATGGAGAGCGAAGGGCTGGGGCCTGGACGACTTCAGCACCTGGTGTCAGATGTGCAGCGGCGGCTCAGGACTCCGGGAGGCACCCGCCGCCGCGACGAAGGGTCGATGTGCGTGACGGCTGTGCCCTGAACATCTCGGGCCGGTACTCCGCTGCTGCCAGGGCTGACGTGTGCCGGCCCGGCCCGGGAGGACGACCCCAGAGGCCCGAGCGTTCCCGGGCCTCCTGGAAGGTCCAACCACGGCGGTGGCGCGCAGGGTCCACTTCAGCACGGTGAGGCTCCGATTTCGGAGTGTGATGACATGCGCCTTGATCGCCGCCACCCATCCGGTGTCCGGGCATCGTCCGCAGGTCGGGACCGTATCCCCCGCACGGAGAGAGGCGCGGCCGCCGCGGGGTGCCGCCCGCCCCGACGGACTGGCAGCTTCACCTGCACTGACCTGGTACGGGGCTCCAGGATCAGCAGGGTGATTGACTCCGGTTTGACACGGCTCGGGCGGATGGCAGGGTGGTAGGAGGCGGGGTCAAGGCTGGGAGGCTCGGCATGGCATCCGGTTCGGCATGGTGTTCCGCAGCGCGGCAACTTCCGCTCAGGCTCACGGCTGGCGTCTTCTTCCTGAACTCCGGGATCTCGAAACACGGTGCGGATGAGGCCACCGCTGAGGGGCTGAAGCAGTTCGCCGCCATGACCTACCCCTTCCTGGGCAAGCAGGACGCCCAGAAATTCGTCCGGCTGCTCTCCGCCGGGGAGATCGCCATTGCCGCCACGCTGCTCGTGCCGGTCGTCCCCGCCGCTGTCGCCGGGGCTGCACTGACCGCCTTCTCCCTCGGCACCCTGGGGCTCTACCTGCGTACGCCGGGGATGCGGGAGGAAGGCAGCCTGCGCCCGACCGAACAGGGACTCACGCTGGCCAAGGACGTCTGGCTGCTGGGCATCGGCGTCTCCCTCATCGTCGACGGCGTGAACGAACACCGGTGACGCGCCAGGAGCTCGTCGGCTGCCACGGCGGCCGTACGCGCTCCGTGCCCGCCATCGGATCCGCCCGCCACGGCGCCGTCCTCAGCTCGACATCAGGCGGACCGGGGCTTCATCCCCTGGCCCGGCCACGGCGGCAGGGAGGCCGGCATGGCGTTCGACAGGTCTGGCTTCGAGCAGGCGGACAGCGGCCGTTACATCCCGATCTCCGAGCACGGCCTGATCGGCGATCTCCGTACAGCCGCCCTGGTCGGCACTGACGGCACCATCGACTGGTACTGCTGCCCGCGCTTCGATGCGCCCAGCGTCTTCGGGTCCATCCTCGACGCCGACCGGGGCGGGTCGTTCGAGTTGGCCGCCGAGGTCCCGACCCGCACCCGACAGTTCTACTTCCCCGACACGAACGTGCTGATCACGCGGTTCTTCGCCGCGGACGGGGTGGCTGAGATCCAGGACTTCATGCCCGTGGTCGACGAGTCGCGCGAGGCGGCCCGTCACCGGCTGATCCGACGGGTGATCTGCGTCCGCGGAACCCTCCCGTTCAGGGCACGGATCGCCCCCCGCTTCGGCTACGGCGCCGAAGCGCACACCGCGCACCTCGAAGGCCACACGGCGGTGTTCCGCTCCCCGTCACTGACGCTCGCGCTGACCGCCACCGCACCCCTGGAAGGCGACGGCCTGGACGTGTGGTCGCACTTCAAGCTCCTTGAGGGCGAGTCCCACGTGTTCGCCCTCGACCAGATCGGCGACGGCGTCCCGCCCCGGTCATGCCCTCGCGCCGAGGCGCAGGAGCAGGCCGAGGCGACCGTCCGGTTCTGGCGCCACTGGCTGGCCGGGTCGCGCTACCACGGGCGGTGGCGGGAAATGGTGAACCGCTCCGCGCTGGTGCTGAAGCTGCTCACCTACGCGCCGACCGGTGCGATCGTCGCCGCCCCCACCACCAGCCTGCCCGAGCAGATCGGCGGCGAGCGCAACTGGGACTACCGCTACGTCTGGGTCCGCGACGCCGCCTTCTGTGTCTACGCGATGCTGCGCCTGGGGTTCACCTCGGAGGCCGAGGCGTTCATGGGGTTCATCTCCGAGCGGGGCATCCTGCGGGGCAGAGGGGAGGCCGGTCCGTTGCAGATCATGTACGGCATCGACGGTCGCACGGATCTGCCCGAGTACGACCTTCCGCACCTGGAGGGATACCTCGGCTCCGCACCGGTCCGGGTGGGCAACGCCGCCACCGGCCAGCTCCAGCTGGACATCTACGGCGCGCTGATCGACTCGATCTACCTCTACGACAAGTGGGGGCAGCCGATCAGCAGTGACCGCTGGGACGAGGTCGGTGCCGTGGTGGACTGGCTGTGCGAGCACTGGGACCAGCCCGACGAGGGGGTGTGGGAGACCAGGGCGGGCCGGCGGAACTTCGTGTACTCGCGCCTGATGTGCTGGGTGGCGCTGGAACGCGCGATGCGCATGGCGAACCGCCGCGGCCTGCCGGCGGACCTGCCCCGCTGGCGGGAGTCCCGGGACGCGATCTACCGGCAGATCATGCGGCGCGGCTGGTCGGCCGAGCGGGGGGCGTTCGTCCAGGGACTGGACGACCACGTGCTGGACGCCTCGCTGCTGATGATGCCGATGGCCAAGTTCATCTCGCCCACCGACCCCAAGTGGCTCTCCACCCTGGACGCGCTCACCACGGACCTGGTCTCCGACTCGCTGGTGTACCGCTACGACCCGACCGCCAGCCCGGACGGCCTGTACGGCCCCGAGGGCACTTTCTCGATCTGCTCGTTCTGGTACGTGGAGGCGCTGGCCCGCGCAGGCCGGCTGGAGGAGGCCAGGCTCGCCTTCGAGAAGATGCTCACCTACGGCAACCACCTCGGCCTGTTCGCGGAGGAGATCGGCCCGACCGGAGAACAACTGGGCAACTTCCCCCAGGCCTTCACCCACCTCTCGCTGATCAGCGCCGCCTTCAACCTCGACCGCGCGCTGGGCTGACGCAGCATCACCGCCGGGGCGGGGGGCGGCGGTGCCCGCCGGCTTCCCTCGACTCGATCGGGCTCGTCCAGTTGCTCAGTCTGCTCGCAGCGAGGGATGTGCTGCGCGACGCAGGCTGTCCGGACGCCGCCTGGTACGACCCCGCACGGACCGGCGCGGCCAGCAGGCCGATCTCACCGCCTGTGTCGGAGTCGCCGTACAGCAGGATCCAGGAGGGTGTGGCCGACCCGGCCGAGGCTTCGGGTGGGGCGCGTCGACATGTACCTGCCCATCTCGGCGGATCGAATAATATTGACGCTCGCCATAATTTCGCAATAACTTGAGGGTCCGATGGCATCGATTCCGTTCTGGAAGGACGCACTGGATGGGTTTCACTCAGGACCGCCCTGCTCCCGTCGTGAACACGCGCTCGGGCCCGATCCGCGGCGTCGTCGAAGGCGACCTGGCCGTGTTCAAGGGCGTGCCGTACGCGGCGCCGCCCGTCGGGCCCCTCCGGTGGCGCCCCGCGCAGCCGCATCCGGGCTGGAGCGGCACCCTCGACGCGACGGCGTACGGGCCCGGTTCCCCGCAGGCCGTCCGCGAGGGCGACCGATACTCGGCGGCCACGGCTTCCCGCCCTTCGACGAGGACTGTCTGACGCTCAACGTGTGGACGCCCGGCACCGACGACGCCCGCCGTCCCGTCCTGGTCTGGATCCACGGGGGCGCCTTCATCTCCGGGTCCGGCGCCATGCCCAACTACTCCGGCGAGACCTTCGCACGGGACGGCGACCTGGTGGTGGTGAACCTCAACTACCGGCTCGGACCGCTCGGCCTCCTGTCCTGCACATCGGACGACGGCGCGGAGCACCACAACGTCTGGCTGACGGACCAACTGGCGGCGCTGCACTGGGTCCAGGACAACATCGCCGCCTTCGGCGGGGATCCCGACAACGTCACCGTCGCCGGCCAGTCCGCCGGCGCCCTGTCCACCGCGGCACTCGCGGGCCACGGAGGTGACGGCCGTCCGTTCCGCCGGGCCATCCTCCAGAGCGTCCCGCTCGCCATGCCCCTCGCCACGCCTGCCGAGTCCCTGGCCCGAACCGCCGCCTATCTGGAGATCGTCGGCGCGAAGGACGTGGACGAGCTGCGCACGGTGCCGTGGCCTCGGCTGGTCGAGGCCACCGCCGGACTCCTCACGGCCACCATGGAATGGGGACACTGGACCGCGCCGTTCATGCCGGTGCTCGACAAGGGGACGGCGGCGCGGCAGCCCGTCGAGAACCTGCTCGACGGTCCGGGCGCCGACATCGACGTCCTCATCGGCTGGACCAGGGAAGAGTCCGCCTTCACCTTCGCGCTGGGCGAGACGTACGCGTCGTCGACCGAGGAGCAGGTGCTCGGCCGGGCGCGGGACAGCCTCGGCGACGGCGCGGCCGAGGCGTACGCGGCGTACGCGGCCGCCCGCCCGGGCGCACGGCCCGTCGACGTCCTCGTCGACCTGACCACCGACGAGCTGTTCAGGAAGCCCACCCTGGCGTTCGCGGAAGCGCGGGCGGCACGGGGCCGCCCGGTCTGGGCGTACGAGTTCTGCTTCCCCACACCCGCGCACGACGGCCGCCTGGGTGCCCCGCACTGCCTGGAACTTCCGTTCGTCTTCGACAATTTCGACAGGTGGTCGCACGCGCCGTTCCTGACGGGAATGGACACCAGGATCAGGGACGGCCTCGCCAGGACCATGCACCAGGCATGGATCTCGTTCATACGCACCGGCGACCCCAACCACCCGGCCATGCCGCGCTGGGACCGGTACGACCGGCCATCCCGCACCACCATGAGCTTCGACACCGTCACCACGACCGTTTCCCCTCTCACGCCGCGCTGAGGGGCCCGCCTATGGGCTGCTCCGTCCAGATGGTCTTCCCCGAGCCGGTGAACCGGCAGCCCCAACGGTCGGTGAGCTGGGCCACGAGGAAGAGGCCACGTCCGCCTTCGTCCGTCTCCCGTGCGCGACGCAGGCGCGGCTGCGTACTGCTGGGGTCGGAAACCTCGCACACGAGCACCCGGTCGCGGATCAGCCGGAGCCCGACCGGGCCGCCCGCGTAGCGGATCGCGTTCGTGACGAGCTCGCTGACGACGAGTTCCGTCACGAAGCCCAGTTCGTCCAACTCCCAGTCGGAGAGCCGGCCCACCACCAGCTCACGGGCGTGCGCGACGAGGGAAAGGTCCGGTTCGAGTTCCCACGCGGCGACCTGATCGGACGCGAGGGCGTGGGTGCGGGCGAGCAGCAGGGCGATGTCGTCGGCGGGCTCTTGGGGCAGCACGCTGTCGAAAACGCCCTGACTGATCTCGCCCAGGCTCCGGCTCGAGTTCGCGCCGGCGAGCGCTCTCCGCAGTCTCTCCATTCCCTCCTCGATGTCGCCGCCGCGGCTGTCGACGAGTCCGTCCGTGAAGAACGTCAGAATGCTGCCGGGCCGTACGTCGAACTCCGTGACCTCAAAAGGAATTCCGCCGACTCCGAGCGGTGGTCCCGGCACCATGCCGACGAAGGCGGGCTCGTCACCCGGCGGCAGAAGGACCGGCGGCGGATGTCCTGCGGTGGCGGCGGCGCACCGCCCCGTCACCGGGTCGTAGACGGCGTAGAGACACGTCGCTCCGAGCACCGCGGGCTCCGCGCGGGATGCGCCGGTCACCTGCTCGCTGGAGAAACCGAGCACCAGATCGTCCAAGTGCGTGAGCAGCTCACCCGGATCCAGATCGAGGTCGGCCAGGGTCCGCACCGCGGTCCGCAGCCGCGCCATGGCCGCGGTGGCCTCGAGTCCGTGGCCGACGACGTCCCCGACGACGAACGCCACGCGCAACGACGGCAGCGGGATCACATCGAACCAGTCCCCGCCGACTCCCAAGCCGCCGCCCGCCGGCTGGTAGACGCCCACCGTCTCCGCGGCGGCGGAGTCCGAGGCCGAGCGCGGCAGCAGGCTTCGCTGCAGGGCCACCGCCGACCGGTGTTCCTTCGTGTAGCGGCGCGCGTTGTCCACGCCGAGGGCGGCCCTGGCGGCGACGTCCTGGAGCAGGGCCGCGTCCTCCTCGCTGAACGCGGAAGGCAGCTGACTGCGCCACACCGTGACGCAGCCGAGGATCAGGCCTCGCGCGTAGAGCGACACCGCCACGGAGGAGTGCGCCCCCCGCGGGACGAACAACGGCAGGCTCTCCGGATCCACGCCGAGTCTCGCGTGCAGGATGGCGACGTCCGGCACCAGCACGGGCAGCCCCTTCATGAGGGGACGCATCAACGCACTGTCCGTTACGGGGGGAATCGCCTCTCCCACCGCCAGGAGGTCCTCGGCGGATATCTCCGGGCTCTGCGCGGCCGCGGTCCGGCGCAGGCGGACGTCGCCGCTGGTGTCGAGGTGTGGGGGCTCGTCGCCCACGAGCACCTGTTCGGCGATGTCCACGGTCGCCAGGTCGGCGAAATCGGGGACGAGCAGATCCACGAGGGTCTCGGCCATCTCGATCACGTCCAGGGAGGCGCCGATGCCCGCGGCGGCGGCGTGCGACAGCCCCGTCCGGCGTCGCGACGCATCTCGCTCCGCCGCCTCCGCCGCGGTTTCCGCCGGGGTGACCAGGACGAGCCACTGCGCCTCGGCGTCGCCGTCGCAACCACCTGGAGTGCGGGCTTGAGCTGCAAGCCGGACAACCGTGCAGAACAGTGGGACCTTGTGACCCGCATGGTCTCCGTCTGGAAGTCTCACCAGGCGCCCGGCCGGTCCCGCCTCCGTTCCGGCGCGCGGCAGCAGCCCCAGCAACGGAGCACAGGTCCGGCCCGGCGGGCAATCCAGCAGCGTCGCGGCCCGCTCCGAACGGGCGACGACCACGCCTGCGTCGTCCAGTACGACCGCTGCCGTTTCGCTGACGGGCACCGAGGCCGGCCTCGGGCCACGACGCTCCGGTTCACGCATGTCGCCTCCACGCACCGTGACCTTCAGTATCGTCCCCGGCGGGAGACCCGGCGACCCGCGGCGCACGGGAGAACGGCCTGTGGCATCAGGGGGTCGGGCCGACGGTGTTCGCAACGTTCGAGTCCGAGACCGACCACTTCGGGTCCCGCGCCCAGCAGACCATGCTCAACTTCCGGGTCCGCGATCTGGATGCGATGCTCGCGCAGTTGCGCGCCAGGGGAGCGGACGTGGCCGAAGAAACGCAGGACATGGAGGGTGTCGGCCGCTTCGGCTGGGTCACCGACCCCGAGGGCCATCGGATCGAGCTGTGGCAGCCCGCTTGACCCTCGTCGCGCCGTACCGCTGGTACCTGCTCGACCGGGATGGCGGGGCGGCCGGCGGCGCGGGAGGCTGGGGGTATGCGAGGGCATGGCGCGGGCCGGCTGGCAGCCACGCTGGCCGCCGTTCTGCTGGTGGCGGCGTCCACCGGTCCGGGATCTCCCGGCGCCGGAGATCCCGGACGCCCGGTGGACATCGGCGGCGGGCGGAGCCTGTACCTGCAGTGCGCGGGGTCCGGGAGCCCCACCGTGGTGCTGCTCGCGGGGCTGCACGAGGCATCCGACTCCTGGTCGCTGACCGACACCACCCCACCCGTGCCGAAGGAGCCCGCGGTGCTGCCCGGGGTGGCCGCGTTCACACGGGTGTGCACCTACGACCGACCGGGCACCCTCCGCTACACCCAGCCACCGACGCTCACCACGCGCAGTTCCCCCGTACGGGGCACCCGGCCCCTGGCCGCCATGGTCCAGGACCTGGACCGGCTGCTGTCCGCCGGGCGCGTACCCGGGCCCTACCTGCTGGTGGGGCACTCCTTCGGCGGGATGCTCGCCCTGAGGTACGCGCAGGCGCATCCGGAACACGTCCGCGGGCTGGTCCTGGTCGACGCCCTCGGGCCCGGGCTGAAGCCCGCGATGGGGGCGGACTGGGCGGCGTACGTCGACGCCCTGCGGCATCCCGGGACGCCCTTCGACGCCGACCCCGCCTTCGAGCAGGTCGACATCGACGGCGGGGTCACCGCCATCGCCGAGGGCGGCCCACTGCCGCCGGTACCGGTGGCGGCACTCAGCAAGACCGCTCCCTTCGCGGCTCCGCCCACCATGTCGAAAGACCTGCTCGCCGAGCTGGAGGCGGCCTGGCCGAAGGCGCAGCAGGCGCTGGTGGGTCTGCGGCCGCAGACCCCGCACCTGTTGGCGACCGGCAGCGACCACTACGTCCAGCTCCACGACCCGGACCTCACGATCGCGGCGATCCGCCTGGTCGCGGACCGGGGCGGCTCGCCCGGCACGTGACGTTCCCCCGCGCGCGGGCCGCCGCGCGAAGCGCGAAGTGGCATCCTGTGGGCATGACGTCCGAGGTCACGGCCGCGGCGTGGGCGGCGCGACAGGTCGCCCAGGTCCGCGATGACCCTGCCGGGCGGACGGCCTTGATGGAGCGCTGCTATTCCGGCCCGTTCGGCAAGGCGCCCCAGCACCTGCCGTTCCGCCGGGCCGCGCTGTCGTTCATGCGCTGGCAGGTACGGCGGGGCGTGCTGCGGCCGGCGTCCGGCGACCTGCCAGGCAGTCCGTGGTGGCGTGAGGTGAACGAACGCATTCTCCGGGACGGCTGCGAGGCGGTGGGGCTCAGCGGCGGACTTGCGGGGCCGCCCTCCTCGCGTACGGTCGACCACTGGCTGTCCTTCGCCGAACGCCCCACCGCCCGGGCCTGGTACCGGGCGCACAACGGGAGCGTGGTAGCCGCCTACCTCGAGAACCGCGGCCTCGCGGAGGCGGAGAACGAGAGCGAGCGGTTCTTCATGAACGTCGTCCTCTGCCGCGTGCTCTACGCCCACACCCTCGTCGCGGCGCCCCGGATCTCACTCGGGCCGCTGCGTCCGCTCGCCCCGTTCCTCGGTGATCCGAGGCTGGGCATGACCGGGATCTTCCTG